>JABIYR010000069.1 GCA_018702695.1 Nitrospina sp.
CTTTTTAACCCATCGATACAACCAACTCGGGTCCACCTTACTCGCAACTCGCTGTAGTCTTGGACCTACTTTAGCTTCTTTGGAATAACCATCTGCTAAATGACAACCGTGACAACCTAATTTGACAAAGAGTTTTTTACCCTTTGACAAAAGTGGCGCACCTTCAAGATCAATTACTTCAGCGTGGCAATTTCGACAGGTCGCTTGCTGCAAGTTACCATGTAGAATCGGCTCATTCACCTCTACAGTTTGATCTGTTTCATGGTGAGAACCATGCGCATCTTCAACCGGCGCCGTTACCGTACCCTGACCCAAGTGACACCAAGTACAGCCAGTGACTTCAGGAGGATGTTTTCCTATTAGAATCTCAAGGTTTGGATGAGTCTTTAAAGGCTGCTGAAAATCTTTATAATGTTCGTCTTTATATGATATATGGCAAGTCATACACCGATCTACCCGGTAAATGATCTCTTTAAAACTATTTTTACCAAACCCCGGTATAACGGTTTGGAGAATCTCAGCCGGTTTCCAGAAAAATGGAAACGGCTTATAATAGTCCATAGATAACTCTAACTTACTGCGCTCAGTGGTCAGGACCAAAAGCTCTTTTTGCATTTTCAACTGAGAGCCTTTTAACTCCAAAAGCCTATTTTCAGCTTCCTCTAAAATCACTACTTTTTCAGCAATAATAGGAACAAATGATTCGACCTTAGCTTGCATCGAGTGAAGAGTTTTCAACTGAACGTCAAAATTCGCTCCTTCATGCATGGCTTTTTTATACCAATAATAGGCTTCATCGACCATACTACCGGCAAATTTTTTCAACTCTTTTTGGTCGTCAACATCAACCTGTTTGAGCCGAACTTCTTCAACCAAAGCCTCATAGGCATCTGAGCTATCTAACTCATTTTCTTTTTGAGCTAAACTCTCTTTTATCTGCTTCTCTGTCGCTCCAATATCGGCATTGACATTTTTCCAGCTAGCTTCTGATATAGCAAACTGCTCTTTGAAGTACTCTTCCTGAAAAACCTTGTACCCGCGCCGGGCATATTCATCATCCCAAAACGCCCAAAGTGTGACAAACAGGGTAACTGCTGAAATCAGAAAGAAAAGGAAACTGTACGAGGTATGCTCGTCAAACTCCCCTTCTTTGTATTTTGGTTTTTGCTCTTCTTCTGCCAATGTCTTTACCGATCTTTAAACAATTAAATATTAAACCAGGGTGTCACCCACACATACTTGATATTAAAACCCAGTCTGAGAACAATTTTAATGACTATCCCCACCATTATAAGGAGAAGTTGAATTTTCAAGAACATCCTCAAGAACCCAACACTCTTAAGCGCCTTGCGCTCCATGAAAAAATAAATGGCCGTACCGACTGCAAAATAACCGAGGATAACAATACCCCCAAATAGCATGGCCCCATTATAGGTTCGCACCCCAAACGCATAGGGTAGATCTACATTCACCAGAGCTACAACCTTATGTGGATCCCAGAACTGCCAAGGCATAAATAGGTTCCAACCCGGCCCGCGCAAAAACACGCCCATGATGATCAGAGCAATCCAAAGAACCAAAAAGCCGAAGCAATAAATCCATATCGCAGCTTTTCTTTCATGGTAAGTATAATAACCATTCCCCTTAGGGTTCACATCCAAATAAGGAATCAACATCAAACCGACAATAATCAGAACAGGAGCCACAACACCCGCAAACCAAGGGTCGAAATAAACCAGAATATCCTGAAGACCTAAAAAATACCAAGGTGCCTTCGAGGGGTTTGGGGTTTTGGTTGGGTTAGCCGCCTCTTCCAAGGGGGCATCAATAACCATAGACCAAACAGCAAGCGCCACAATGGTAACGATGGCACAAAGAAACTCCAACCGGACCAAATAAGGCCAAACATGGAGCTTTTCTGGAACCTCATCTATTTTTTTCTTTGGTACCGCCGCTTCTGCCATTTACCCTTAACCTCCAATATTATATCTGCCCTCTACAGAGGACCGGAAATTCCACCATCCTTACGGATTCGCCAGAAATGCACAATCATCAAGGCACCAGCAACCAAAGGAATAAATATACAATGCAACACGTAAAACCGTAACAAAGCAGGAGGCCCAACAATACTCCCACCAATCAATAAGGCTCGAACATCGTACCTCGGAGTTGCCCCCACGTATTCCGCAAACGGCCCCTCATTACCCAGAAATGGAGTTGCTCGTGCCATATTTGTTCCAACCGTTACCGCCCACATTGCCAATTGATCCCAAGGCAACAAATATCCCGTAAAACTGAGGAGCAACGTAAAAGTTACTAAAAGTACTCCAATAACCCAGTTAAACTCACGTGGTGGCTTATAAGAACCTGTCAAAAAGACACGGAACATATGCAACCAAACGGTAATAACCATGGCATGTGCCGCCCAACGATGCATATTACGCATGAGCATTCCAAATGGAACGTCATACTGCAGGTATTTCATGTCATAGTAGGCATACTCACCAACCGGTCGATAATAGAACATCAAAATAACACCAGTCACAACGGTTGAGAGAAACAACAAAAAGGTGATTCCTCCCATACACCAAGTAAACTTAATGCGTAGAGCATGACGGTGAATTTTAACCGGGTGAAGATGCAACCAGACATTACTCACTACCTGTAATACGCGATTGCGAGGTGTGTCAGCATAACCGTGTCTAAAGGTAGAAGTCCAAATTTGAGACTCGGTAATTTCCTTGGCAATCTCAGTGAAGATCTTGCCACTCTTAATTTTATCCATCAATTCCGCAATTCCCGGAATCTTAGGTGAATTACTCGCCAAAACTCATTCCTCCATTATGAATGGAATTTCAATCTTTCAAAAAAAACGCTAATTAAGCTAAAACCTTTTTAATACAAGTACTTTAAACGAGAAGTTTAGCTCCCGGCTTACTCCATTCATCTTTTTCAAAAAGAAATTTCTTACTTTTATCAATGACGATTTCCCCATCTGGGGCGAGAGCAATCTTAAGACGCTCTAACGGTCGAGGAGCAGGCCCTTCAAAGTTCACGCCTTGTTTGGTAAACCCACTACCATGGCAAGGACATTTGTATTTACTTTCAGATTTCAGCCAGCGAGGTGTGCATCCCAAATGCGTGCAAAACGCAAAAATAGCATAAATGCCATCATTATCCCGAACAATCCAGACGCGCTGATCTTTAACCCATTTGGTGCTCACCTCACCTACGGTGTAGTCACTCGGGTTACCAGCTTTAAAAATTGGCGATGGTTCAAATAGGACACGTGGAAATAGCAGTCTGGCAAAATATAAACCAGACAAACCCAATGACCCTAAGAACCCTGCCCAACCAGCCAACGAGAAAAACTCTCGACGCGACCAGATCGTTTCTAGTTGTTCTTCTTTTCCTTTTGCATCTTTAGATGCGGACTTATCATTTGAATTCGTGTCAGCCATAAAACTCAATAACGCTCAATTTTATAAGGACTCTATCACATTTTTGGAGCTAGAGATCAAACCGAACTAGACTCTCAAAGTACTGGTTTTTAACATAATAAAAATAACCCGTCAAGGCAAGAAGTTATTGGAGGCCAACCTCTTTTTTTATGGGCCTTTCAAGGCTCGCAAACAATTACGGGCCGCCTCGCATAAACCCTTAATTTTTGTACCCTCAGAGTGGTTTGCGTTAGCGAGGTTTGCAACCGTCACCCCTTTTTTGATCAATAAAAAAAACATCGGAATCCACTCAGCCGACGAGTGTGAAATAATCTGCACCCCCACCACCAATCGAGACCGTTTATCTGCAACGATTTTAAATTTTTCACAATATTTCAATTCTGGGCTACTTTTGCTAGTCAGGGTCTCCTTATCGTGAACCCCGGAGACAGGATGAAACCCCTGATGCCCGGCTGTTTTCATTGAACACCCAACATAAGATACAACGGGAGAAAGACGAACGGTTTGGGGGACCCACTCAAGATTCAATTTCCTATTTTTTCCCAAAGCATTTTCTGCAGCGATGCGGCCCTGCTCTTGCGATAAGGTGTCTGAGGTCAACGACCCGGTAATGCTACCCACCGCATAAACACCCGGCAAACTAGTCAACATCGACTCATCGACAAATATTTTTTGATGCTCGCCCAAACGGATGCCCAGCTTTTCCATCTCGACACTGGCCTCTGGCCCTAACCGGTCCCCTGCTATTATGATTTGCTGAACCGAGAATTTAATGCCTGTCTCTAATGTGATCTCTAGTTCCTCTTGTTTTTTATAAAAAGAAATCAGTTTTTTACCAACCAGTAATTTTATTTTTTTTTCTTTCAACTGACGTTCAATTTCAACATTGAACTCTTCATCCATTTCTGGGAGCAATTCATTTTGTTCGCAACACAGAAACACTTTACAACCCCTCTTCTGCAACCCCAATGCCGCCTCAATGCCAATAGCCCCTCCTCCTATCAGCATTACTTTTTCAGGGAGAGTAGGAAGTTCTGCCACTTCATCAATGCCAATCACCACCCCAGCTTCATACGGCAAAGTAGCTGGAAACCGCGGCTTTGAACCTTGTGCTAAAATCACCGATTTACCCTGTATGAGTAAATAGCCCCCGTCTGGCTTTAAAACATTTACCTCAGAAGCACTTGCCAGTTCGCCGACCCCTTCCACAACCGTCACGCCTTCGGCATCTAATTTTTCTTGCCAAGCGGTAGAGTAAGATTCTGTCTCGGCTTTTAAGACGCTTAAATATTCAACCCAACTTGGGGTTGATGCCGACGAAGCAAGCTCTTCTATGCATAGCGCATTTCTTCTTTGAAAGCCCTGTGAGCCGATACGCGCCTTTTCAACCAAGCACACCCGCCCCCCAAGTTGTGCCGCCCTAAGAGCCGCTGAGGCACCCGACAAGCCACCCCCTAACACTAAAACATCAAATTCATCCATTACAAAAACCAATTATAAAAAGGAGATAAGAGTCATGAAATAATTTCACACAACTGAAAGAAAATTATAACAAGTTAAACACCGCAATAGCACTAATAAGCACCAAAGCGATAGAAGAAATAATGGCATGCAATGTGACATTCAATCTTCGACTGAAAGGAACCGCCAAGAGAAGATAAGCCAATACAAAATAAGCAGAAATAGAGGGACGATTTATTTGGGCGAGGTGAATCAGGAATAATCCATAGCTGATAATCATCGCGCCAAAAAGTATGCGGTGCAGACGATAGCCTTTTTCACGTTGGTCGTGAGGAAGAATGCTGACACCCACCATAATATTGGCAATGGTCAATAGCACAGAAAAAAATATTGCTAAAAAACCAGGGGAGGAAAATAAATCTTCTAATGTAGTGACAGGCATTGAGTTGGACGGGGATCAAAAACTACAACATAAGCGGGAGTGATCGTGCTTTATAAATCCATAATAACCTGATTACGCCCATTGTTTTTAGCTCGATACATAGCTTTATCGGCTCTTTCAAACAAACTGGATTCCGTATCTTCTTCGGAGACTATCGCACCACCTATGCTGATGGTCACCTTTAGCTTTCTATCGCCATCGACAAAATAATCATTTTCAACTTGCCGGCAAATTTTCTCAGCCAATTGGGTGGCAATCTTCTTGTCGACCCGGCTCAAAAAAACCACAAACTCTTCCCCACCATAACGGAATATCTGATCAGAGATACGGATTGAATCTCGCACTGTTCCGGACACAGACTTCAGAACCTTGTCACCCATTAGATGACCATATGTATCGTTGAATTTTTTAAAATTGTCTATATCTAAAACGAGGATAGCCCAAGACTCTTTATAACGTTTGAACTCATTAATCATTTGCCCCATCTTCAAATTATAAGCTGCCCGGTTGAGCGCATTGGTCAAAGGGTCTACCAAGGCCTGAGCTTGGCTTTCTTCAAGCTTTTCAGCTAATACGGTAGACTGCTTTCGGTGCGCTTCAAGTTCATCTTTTAAGGTCAATGAGTGCTCTCGAACTTTTTGTATTTCTTCGACAAACGTATCCCTTAACTGCAAGATGTCTTTTATATTGTCCGCTTGTTCTAAATTTTTAACACATTGGCCAATATCGCCCTCTAACCCCGTTGAGCTAGACACCATGACCCCGATGGTTTCGGCTATCTCACGAACCATCGTTATGACAATCTCTTTTTCATCTTTTAAAAATTTTTGATGGGTAGCCAGCCGGTCAAAATACTCCTCAATCTCTTTTGCCAAGCCTGTAGCCGGAGTAATGTGTACCCCTTTGCGTACAACGCCTTCCAACTCCTTAAGCTTTTTGCCAAAGGAATCATCTTTAGGAAGCCCTTTAATGAGCCCGTTAATGCAGGAGACCAATAAATTCGCAATAAGCTGGCTGAAAGCTAAAGGTGGGGCAGAAAGTTCTTTGCGTTTGTTTTTACTATTCACAATAAAATGATCATTTGATTAAAAGTTTATTATGATATGAAATATGAGTTGGTGCCGATGGGGAGAGTCGAACTCCCACGGATCGCTCCATACGCCCCTCAAGCGCACGTGTCTACCAGTTCCACCACATCGGCATTCTGAGAAGATTTAATTCGGAGATTATTGTGAGGGTTCTTTAGTATCCGAAGTGCTAGCAGGAACCGTTTCCTCTACCTCTTGAATGACGGAATTAGATTTAGAACGATTCGAAAAAGTCGCCAAAGTAAGGGAGGTAACCATAAATAAAATAGCTATTCCCGTTGTCAGTTTAGTGAGAAAATTTCCGGCACCACTACTGCCAAACATCGTTTGATTACTACCCGCTCCAAGCCCTGAGCCCATGCCCGCTCCTTTACCCGCCTGCAAAAGCACAGTAAGAATCAAACAAAAGGCCGCGACCACATGTAAACCTGTAATTATAGTATTCATCCTACCTTCAAAAAAAAAGTTAATCCATTACATAATAACTACTTAGAATTCCCGATTATGGCTAAAAATGGATCAGGGTTCAAGAGCTGAATTGATAATAGCACAAAATGATTCTAGTTTCAGGCTCGCTCCGCCTACCAGCGCGCCATTAATTTCTTTTTCCTGCAAAAGATTTTTACTATTTTCAGGGTTCACACTGCCCCCGTAAATGATACGAATCTTTTCAGAAAAACCTAATTTTTCAAATATATAATGTCTAATGAACGCATGGACTTCAACAGCTTGTTGCGGGGTGGCATTGACCCCCGTGCCGATGGCCCAGACGGGTTCATAAGCAATCACGATTTGAGAGAGACCGGGTAAACCTGCCAGCCCTTGAGAAAGTTGCATTTCTAGGACTTTAAAAGTTTCGTCCGCCTTCCTCTGCGCCAAATTCTCACCCACACATAATACAGCTGTCAACCCGGCTTTAAGAGTCTGATGCACCTTTTTATTGATCAAGGCATCATTTTCGCCAAAAACACTACGTCTTTCTGAATGACCGATTAAGATAAAACCACACCCAACGTCTTGCAACATTTCCAGAGAAATTTCTCCGGTAAAAGCACCACTGTTTTCAAAATAACAGTTTTGCCCCGCTAGACTCAGCTTGGAATCCTTTATAATTTGTCCAACCGGATACAGTGACGTAAATGGAGGCGCAATAACGACCTCAACCCCCTCAACGGCTACTAGTTTATGAGCCAAAGAGCGTGCCATATCACAGGCCGGTGATACCAAGCTATTCATCTTCCAATTGCCGATCACCAACGGTAATGTCACTTAAGGCCTATATTTAAACGGGTGTATAAAATTAACCGGACAACTAGAAATTTAACTGCGAGCCACAAACTTCAGAAGGTCTTTGACTCGGTTCGAGTATCCCCATTCATTGTCATACCAGGCCAACACTTTGACCATATTACCTTGCATGACCTTGGTCGAAAGCCCATCTATGATTGAAGAATTCGAGTCTCCGTTGTAGTCAATCGACACCAGAGGTTTATCCTCAAACCGCATAATCCCCTTCAATGCTCCGCTCGAAGCCTCTTTCAATATATTATTGACCTCTTCCGCTGAAGTACTTTTTTCCGAATCGATAACTAAGTCGATCAACGACACATTCGGAGTCGGAACGCGTATTGCCATTCCATCTAACCGACCTTTAATTTCAGGCAATACCAATGCAACAGCTTTTGCGGCTCCGGTGGTCGTCGGAATCATAGAAAGATTCGCCGCCCGCGCTCGTCTCAAGTCGGAATGAGGCAAATCAAGGATCTTTTGGTCATTCGTATAAGAATGAATCGTGGTCATCAAACCTTTTACCATGCCTAGATTTTCATGTAGAACCTTAGCCAAGGGGGCCAGACAATTGGTGGTACAAGATGCATTGGAGATTATATTGTGGCTGGATGAATCATAAGAACCGTCATTAACGCCCAGCACAATGGTGACATCTGGATCTGTTGCCGGAGCTGAGATAATAACCTTTTTCGCCCCCGCATCGATATGCTTTTGCGCCGCCGCACGCTTAGTAAACAAGCCTGTCGACTCGATAACCAGATCGACGCCCAATTGTTTCCAAGGGAGTTGGCTGGGGTCCCGCTCGGAGGTGATTTTTATATGTTTTCCATCAATGACCAAGCCATCCTCGTCAGAGGTCACCTCTTGCGGTGTGATGCCTTGCACAGAATCATATTTAAACAAATGCGCCAATGTAGACGAATCTGTCAAATCATTGATGGCCACGATTTCTAAATCTGAGCATTCAGGGTCATTCAATATGCATTTCAATACCGCTCTGCCAATACGACCAAAACCATTAATAGCAACCTTCGTATTCATTTCTGTAGAACTGCCTTTCAGGGAAAACTAATTGAAAACAACAGACTTAAACCAATTTAGGATAACAAACAAATAGGAAAGCCCAACTGTTCAGGATTTAGAGGGAGTATGCAAAATTTACAAATTCAAGTCAATACAAACCTGAGGGAAAAAGCAAATTCTAAAGGTAAAACTATTTCAGTCTACTGCCAGTAACGGATTGCCAAGACTGACATTTTTCGATTCAGCCGCAGTGAGGTAAGTGAATAAGATATGATCGATTTCATCACTTATTTCCAAAGTTTTTTCAGCCCCTTTAACAAGACGCTCAAACTCATTGATTAAAAGGCGCTCTTCATTGACGGAAGACTCCAGTTCCATTTCAACGCGCTTCACTTCTTCAAAAAGTCGAGTCCCGTTCTCTTCCAGAAGCATCATTTTCTTCTGGGCCTCATCTTTTTTAATTAGAATTTCTCCGCGCGCCCGAGTTAGCTCAGAGCGTAATTTCTCAATGGAAAACAGTTCGCCATCCAGCCGTTTAAAACTTTTATCCAAAGTTTCTAAGTAATTACGTCGGCGCTGTATAAGGTATTCCCGAGAATCAGCAGAATCAGGGTTGTCAATACTCTCACCAGAACCCGTAGGAATTGGTTCTAAAGAAGAAGAGCCATTTAACAATTCTTCATACCTGACTTTAATAGAGTTTTCCTCGACTTGCAATTGGCCTAGGTTGTTGGAAATTTTATCTATATTCTGCTCATAAATATCGATATTGCGCAGAAGCGTTTCTAAATTTTCGATATTGCCCTCAACCTGCTTACCTATCGAAGTTAGTTTACCTTCTATGGATAAACGGTAACCTTCTTTATAGATTAAAACACGGTGAAACATTTCTACAATGCGAGAATACTCACGCGCACTAGAAATACCCCGGTCGCGGATTGACAAATTATCTTGAGATGTTTGAGAAGAATTGTTGAGTTCCGACATAGCTATATCCGTCAATGTTTTGGCAAAATTAACTTTGATTATTATACAGCAAATTTCACACCAAACTCATCAAAAAAACACCAAAACCACCCTATTTTCAAATAGTTCCATTTTAAGCAACGATTAGATCTTCTGACCTCTGGCCATTTCGATGTTACGAATCATCTCTTTTACCGCATTTTCCATGCCTACATAAACAGCCTGCCCAACAATAAAATGTCCAATATTAAATTCTTCAATTTCTTCAATTTGGGCGATCGCCTTAATATTATGGTAATTTAAACCATGCCCTGCAAACACCTTCAACCCCAATTCACGCGCTTGGGTGCAACTTTTCTGAATGCGGTCCAACTCCAGTTTTATGGCTTCTGAAGAATCAAGTTCGGTATAAGTGCCAGTATTAATTTCTATGCTATCGGCTTGAATTCGCTGGCATGCCTTCACTTGCTCAAGGTCTGGATCTATAAAAAGACTGAATAAGATTCCATTAGCGTGCATTTTTTGCCGTATTCCAGATAAAACCTCCTCTTGAGAAATGACATCCAACCCCCCTTCTGTGGTGATTTCCTGACGCTTTTCTGGAACTAGAGATATTTGATAGGGTTTCACCTTCAAAGCCAGATCGACCATTTCTTGAGTCGGTGCCATTTCTAAGTTCAAAGGGGTCGTGATGCCTTGCTTAATGTTATACACATCGTTATCTTGAATATGACGACGATCTTCTCTTAGATGAATCGTGATTCCATGTGCTCCAGCCCTCTCCGCCAATAAAGCCGCGCTCAAAGGGTTCGGTTCAAGGGTCTTTCTCGCCTCACGAATGGTGGCGACATGATCAACATTTACAAATAATCGAGCCATAGCTTTAACCTTTTATATTCATTATAGATTCAACGACTTTAACAGCACGGCAGGTGGCCAGCACATCATGAGTACGAATAATAGAAGCCCCATTTATGACACCAAAAACCGCCGCAGAAAGCGAGCCTTCAAGCCTTTCTTCGACCGGAACATCTAAGATATTACCGATCAATGATTTCCTTGAGAGGCCTAAAAGAACAGGCGAACCCAACGCGGTAAAACATTGCAGGTTTTTCAAGATTTGAAGATTATGAGAGTCAGATTTACCAAACCCAATCCCCGGGTCAATTGCAATTTTGTGCACATCAATCTTTGCTTCAGTCGCTATATTAATACTCTTACTTAAATACTCAGAAACTTCCGTCAAGAGGTCTGCGTAGCCTGGATTATCTTGCATGGTTTTCGGGTTCCCTTGCATATGCATAAGAATAACCCCGGCATTAAATTGAGCAATGATACCAGCCATTTCAGGAAACCGTTGTAGCCCCGTTATATCATTGATGATGGCGGCTCCGGCTTGCAATACTGCTTGCGCGACCCTCGGCTTATAGGTGTCTACAGAAATGGGAATATGAATGCTTTCAACCAGTTTTTCCACCACCGGAAGGAGACGTTTTAACTCTTCCCGCTCATCAAGAGGGTTAGAGCCAGGACGCGAGCTTTCGGCACCGATATCGAGGAAGTCTGCACCTTCTTGCACCATCCTATTCGCTGTAGCGAGGGCCTGCTCTAAAGTGGAACAATGGCTGTCGCCATAAAAAGAATCGGGCGATAAATTAATGATGCCCATTACTAACGCACCCCCACCAGAACTGGGAAACCTAAACTCTGTCATAAAAAATCATCTCTCCCTAAGGGGAATATTTATGGGTAAACAACAATACATCAAAAACAAAAAACTCCACAACTCCTGAATTTAAATAAGGAGTGTGGAGTTTTGTATTAATTAGAGTCTATTCAGCACTCAGGCAGGGGTTGGGTCTGGCATGCCACCACCTAATAGTCCATCATCAGATTTTTTTTCCGGCTTTTCAGCGGGCATTTCAGGCTCTATTTCAGTCGATTTCTCGTCGGATGAGTCGGCACTGAAATCCTTTTTCCCGGCAATGATATTGCCGACCTCTACCCCAGTCAACGTCTCTCTTTCGAGAAGTGCTTGAGCAATATTTTCTAGAATAACAAGGTTTGTGTTGAGCAAATTTGTTGCACGGTCATATCCCCCCATCACCAAAGTCTTGACTTCCTGATCAATCAGTTTGGCTGTCTGATCGCTGAAGTTCTTCTGAGATGAAAAGTCTTTACCGAGAAAAACCTGTTCCTCCTTGGTGCCATAAGAAAGGGGACCCATTTTCTCGCTCATGCCCCACTCGCAAACCATTTTCCGCGCCATCTCTGTAGCCCGTTCAATATCATTGCCAGCCCCCGTCGTCATTTCACCCAGACAAATTTCCTCAGCACAACGTCCGCCCATCAAAATAGCCAGACTGTTATACAAATAATTCTTTTGATAGGTATGTTGCTCGTCCATCGGTAATTGCATCGTCACCCCTAACGCTCTTCCTCGGGGGATGATCGTTACCTTATGAAGTGGGTCCGTCCCCGGTAGGAGGCACGCTACCAACGCATGACCGGCCTCATGATAGGCTGTGGTTTTTTTCTCTTTTTCAGAGATCGTCATACTTCTGCGTTCAACCCCCATCATGACTTTATCTTTAGCCGCTTCAAAGTCTACCATCGCAACGGCTTTTTTATCATCTCTTGCCGCTAAAAGAGCCGCTTCATTGACGAGGTTAGCCAAGTCCGCACCCGTAAACCCGGGTGTTCCCCGAGCAATCACTTTGAGTTTCACTTCATCAGTCAGCGGTACAGTAGCGGTATGAACTTTCAAGATTCCTTCTCGGCCTTTAACATCTGGACGACCGACTTCAACCTGTCTATCAAAACGTCCTGGGCGCAACAAAGCCGGGTCCAGAACATCCGGGCGGTTAGTCGCCGCAATCAGAATAACGCCTTCATTGTTTTCAAAACCATCCATCTCAACCAAAAGTTGATTCAGGGTTTGCTCGCGTTCATCATGCCCACCGCCCATGCCTGCACCACGATGTCGCCCAACGGCATCTATTTCGTCAATAAATATTAAACATGGGCTATTCTTTTTACCTTGCTCAAAAAGATCTCGAACACGTGATGCCCCAACGCCCACAAACATCTCAACAAAGTCAGAGCCACTGATACTATAAAAGGGAACATTCGCCTCACCTGCAATGGCTCTGGCTAATAATGTTTTACCCGTACCCGGAGGGCCAACCAACAATACTCCTTTGGGGATTTTTCCGCCTAATTTACTGAATTTCTGTGGCTCTTTTAAAAATTCGATGATCTCATGAAGCTCTTCTTTCGCTTCATCAAC
>JABIYR010000087.1 GCA_018702695.1 Nitrospina sp.
GAATAGCTCAGTTGGCTAGAGCGTCAGCCTTCCAAGCTGAGGGTCGCCGGTTCGAGTCCGGTTTCCCGCTCCATATTTTTAAGGTCGGGTTTAGTAGGTTGGTGTTGCGCGCCCACGTAGCTCAGTGGTGGAGCACTTCCTTGGTAAGGAAGAGGTCATCGGTTCAATCCCGATCGTGGGCTCCAGATTTTTTTTAAGTGGATATTAAATGTCTTGCGGCTCTGTTTTGAGGTGTGAGGCACAAAGCGTTGATTGGGAATTATGAGAGTAATCATTCATATGGCATGTTCCGATTGTAATCGGAAAAATTATTCGGGGACGAAGAATAAGAAAACCACCACGCAAAGGTTGGAATTCAAAACGTATTGCAGATTTTGTAGAAAGCATACTCCCCATAAAGAAACGAAATAGAGAAGTATCGGGCGGTTAGGGTAGGGCTGTGCTCGAAAGTCCGGGCGGCCGGATGAGAGTATTCCTTTTTTTTACTTGGAGCCGGCGCGGATTCCGAATTAGGTCAGTAGCTCTAATGGTAGAGCGTCGGATTCCAAATCCGAGGGTTGGGGGTTCGAGTCCCTCCTGGCCTGTTGAAACTTGATTGATTGTTGAGGGTGTATGATTGCAAGGGCGTTTGGGTTTCTGGCCGAAGTAAGGGCCGAAGTTAAAAAGGTGACTTGGCCTTCCCGTAGGGAAGCGTTGGGTGGCACCGCTGTGGTCGTTGTGGTGGTTTTGTTGATGGCCGCGTTTTTAGGGGTTGTTGATGCGATTCTCTCAAAGATTGTTCAGAGTCTCATATAATATTCAGGCGGAGGAACCTTGTCCAATAAATGGTATGTGATTCACACGTATTCCGGTTTCGAGCGGAAGGTGAAATTAAGTATAGAAGAGCAGTTCGATCGCTCCAGTTTTAAGGAGAATTTTGGTGAGGTGATTATACCCACTGAAGACGTGGTCGAGGTTCGCAAAGGTAAGAAAAAGGTTTCCTCGCGAAAGTTTTTTCCTGGTTATATTTTGATTAACGTTGAGATGAGTCAGGATATTTGGTACATGATTAAAAATACCGCGAAGGTCACGGGCTTTTTGGGTGGTGCAAGCGACCCTGTGCCTTTGTCTGAGGCGGAAGTAAAGACAATCATGGATCAGGTTAAAGGTGAGTCGGTGCGACCTAAGCCGAAATTCTCTTTTGAGAAGGGCGAGAGCGTTAGGGTTGTCGATGGTCCTTTCTTGAACTTTAACGGAACCGTTGAAGATGTAAATCATGATAAGGGTAAAGTGAGGGTGATGGTTTCTATTTTTGGTCGCGCTACTCCGGTTGAGTTGGAGTTTCCGCAGATCGAACGAGTTTAGTGTGTAATTAGGCAACTTATAGTGGCTAAATAAGGGGATCAGATTGTGGCAACAAAAGAGGTAACGGGTCAAATTAAGCTCCAAATTCCTGCTGGGCAGGCTACTCCGTCGCCGCCAGTTGGGCCGGCATTGGGTCAGCACGGTGTGAATATCATGGAGTTTTGTAAGGCCTTTAATGCGAAGACTCAGGGGCAGGAAGGGAGTATTATTCCTGTCATTATTGAGGTTTATAAAGATAGAAGTTTTTCTTTTATAACGAAATCTCCTCCCGCTTCAGCTTTGTTGAAGCAGGCCGCCGGGATTGCAAAGGGTTCTTCTAACCCGAGTAAGGAATTTGTCGGTACGGTGACCTTGGAGCAGGTTAAGGAAATCGCGAAAGTAAAATTGGAAGACCTGAATGCTGAAGATATCGAGGCGGCAATGCGTATTGTTTCGGGCTCGGCAAAAAGCATGGGTTTGAAGGTTGAGAATTAACCGTAAGTAGGTAGGGATAAAATATGTCGAAGCATGGAAAGAGATACAGGGCGGCTGCTGAGAAGGTTGATGTTGATGCTAAGTATGAGCTGAAAGAAGCTTTGGCGTTGGCGACCCGAGTGAAGTCCGAAAAATTTGATGAGTCTGTGGATGTCGCTGTTAAATTGAGTGTGGATCCTCGAAAGGCAGATCAGAATATCCGAGGCAGTGTTGTTTTGCCTCGTGGTACGGGTAAGCAGTTTCGTGTTCTGGTGTTTGCTAAGGGCGAAAAGGAAAAAGAGGCTACAGATGCTGGCGCGGTCGCTGTTGGAGGTGATGATCTGGTTGCTAAAATTCAAGGCGGCTGGATGGACTTTGATCGTGTTGTGGCGACGCCAGATATGATGGGTCAGGTTGGGAAGCTAGGTAAAGTTCTTGGGCCTCGTGGTTTAATGCCTAACCCGAAAACGGGTACGGTGACCTTTGATGTTAAGCAAGCGATAGAGTCAATTCAGGCGGGTAAAGTGGACTACCGTGTTGATAAGGGCGGTATTGTTCATGCCACTCTTGGGAGGGCGAGTTTTTCAGTGGAGGCGCTGGAAGAGAATTATCATTCTCTGATCGTGGCTCTTGTGAAGGCTAAGCCGGCTTCGAGTAAAGGGCAGTATGTCCGAGGGATTTCGGTCTCGACGACAATGGGTGTGGGAGTTAGGGTGGCTTATACGCCCAATTGATAGAAGGGTTTTTCTTCCTTGAATAGTAGAGGGGTGGCTAACGTGCCAAACGCAGAAAAGATAAAAAAAGTAGAAGAATTGAGTAGCCTGTTTCAAAAGGCTAAATCGGCGGTTCTTGCTGACTATCAGGGGATAGATGCTCCTGAGTTGACTCGTTTACGCCGTCATATGAGGGCTCAGTCTGTAGACTTCCGTGTTGTGAAAAATACGTTGGCTCGGCAGGCGGCAAAGAACACGTCTTTTGAATTGCTGGATGATGGGTTTAAAGGGCCAGTTTCGCTGGTGGTTAGTTTTGATGACCCGGTAGCTCCGGCGAAAGCATTGGCAGATTTCGCAAAGACAGGCGGGGAGAAAAACCCTAAAGTGCTTTGCGGGGTTGTTGAGGGGAAGATGGTGTCTGCGGATCAGCTAAAAGCGATTGCTGACTTACCTTCTAAAGAAGTACTGGTCTCTCAAATGCTGGCGGTGTTCAATGGTCCTGCGACAAGCTTTGCGGGTGTGTTTGCAAGTTTGCTGAGGAAGCTGGTTGGAACGCTTGATGCGGTGAAAGAGAAAAAGGGATCTGAGTAAAACAGTCTGCGGGGATTGTTAAAGGTATATTAGAAATTAAATAAAATCGAAGATAATATAATCATTGAAAGGAGGGCGTAATGGCCGTCACAAAGGAAGAGGTAGTTTACTTCATAGACAGTATGACTGTTTTGGAAATGTCTGAGTTTGTAAAGGAATTGGAAGATAAATATGGTGTGACTGCGGCGGCACCTGCGGCAGCAGCAGCAGCGCCAGTGGCTGGTGGAGCGGCGGCAGAAGAAAAGACTGAGTTTGATGTCATTCTTACTGCAATAGGCGACAAAAAGATTCAGGTCATCAAGGAAGTTCGAACCATCACCGGTTTGGGTTTGAAAGATGCGAAGGAATTGGTAGAGAGTGCTCCGAAGGCTATTAAAGAAGGCGTGAAAAAAGAAGAAGCTGACGAAATTAAGGCTAAAGTTGAAGCGGCTGGTGGGGCGGTAGAAGTTAAGTAGCGAAAGACGGGTAAAGTGATTTAACCCACGCCTTCATAGGCAAATTTTTCGTTAATCTTTCTTTAAGAGGGATGTTAATTTATGTCGAAGAATCGTTCCCAGAGAGCGTTAGGTAATTTTAGGAAAAGAAAGAACTTCGCCCGGATTCCCACGGTCATAGATATTCCAAATCTGATCGAAATCCAAAAAAAATCGTTTGAATACTTCCTGCAATGGAATGTTGACCCGAGCAAGCGTGATTTTAGAGGTTTAGAGGAGGTCTTCAGTGACGTCTTCCCGATTTCTGATTTAAACGTAAATGCTCGTATTGAGTATGTTGGTTTTGAGGTCGGCATTTGGGAGTGTGGTTGTGGGGAATTTAAGGAGCTTGGTGGTCCGGGTGTGATCTGTCTCACCTGCGATCAAGAGGTTACCTATAAAGGCAAGCATAAGCTGAGTGAGTGTCGGCAGAAGGGCCTTTCTTATTCTGACCCAATAAAAATAATGGTTCGATTGGTGCTTTTCGATCGAGAAGTTATTGATGTTGATGCGCGGAGTTTAAAGGAATTGAAGGGGCGTTTGATTGTTGAAGAGGTCAAGCGACCGCGAACATCAAAGACTCTGATTTCCGCAAAAACAGAAGTTACCGATGATATTTTGAAGGTGCTAGAGACCGAGAAGGTCACTACGGTCACCGTTAATAGCGTGCGGGAAGTTAAGGAGCAGAAAATATTCCTTGGCGAGATGCCGATGATGGGCCCGACGGGCACGTTTATGATCAACGGTGTTGAGCGGGTTATCGTTAGTCAGATGCATCGTTCTCCTGGCGCTTTTTTCTCGCATGACAAGGGTAAGTCGCATGTGAGCGGAAAAATTCTGTTTTCAGCGCGAATCATTCCTGATCGGGGTTCGTGGGTGGACTTCGAGTTTGACATAAAAGATATTCTGTATGTAAAGATTGATCGCCGTCGCAAATTGCCTGCAACAATTTTATTGCAAGCTTTTGGCATGGATAAAAAAACCATTCTTGAAACTTATTACCCGATTGAAAAAGTAACTATCAGCAAGGATTCGCGGTTCTATATGAACAGCAAAAGCCTGTTGGTCGGGTTTAAGGTTAAGGGCGATATCATCGATCCTAAAACCGATGATGTGCTTCTTAAATCGGGCAAGAAGGTTACAGTTCCAGCTTATAAAAAAATAAGCCGACTGGCTAAGTCGCAGAAGGTTGAGATTGACTCAGAGTCTATGCTGGGGCGTTACCTGTTTGATGAGATTGTAGATCCTGAAACAGGTGAGATCGAAGTTGAGATGAATACTGAGGTCACCGAAGCGATTTTAGAGGTGATTCAGAAAAACAAGCTCACCGAAATAAAAATTCTTCGTATAGATGAGGAGCTAACGGATACAGCGGTGCGCGATACTATGGTTGCCGCTAAGACCGATAGTCAAGATGATGCGATTCGTGAAGTTTATAAGAGGCTCCGCCCTGGAGACCCTCCAACACCTGAAATAGCGCGATCTTTGTTCAGCAACCTGTTCTTCAACCCTAAGCGATATAATTTGTCTGTTGTGGGTCGGATTAAGATGAACCAGAAATTTGGTTTGGATATTCCGCTGGAAAACCGTTTGTTGAATTTGGAGGATTTGGCCGCCGTTGTAAAATATATCGTTGGTCTTAGGAATGGGATCGGCGAAATTGATGATATCGATCATCTTGGGAATCGTCGAGTTCGCGCGGTCGGTGAGTCTTTGGAGAATCAGTTCCGTGTTGGAATGGTTCGTATGGAGCGAGCGATTATCGAGCGCATGTCGGTTCAGGATTTAGATGTGGCGATGCCGCATGACTTGATTAACTCTAAGCCAGTGACAGCCGCTATTAAAGAATTTTTTGGTAGCAGTCAGTTGTCTCAATTTATGGACCAGACCAACCCCTTGTCTGAGGTGACGCATAAGAGACGTTTGAGTGCGTTGGGGCCGGGAGGTTTGACCCGCGAACGAGCTGGGTTTGAGGTTCGAGACGTGCATCCGACTCATTATGGTCGTATTTGTCCGATTGAAACGCCAGAGGGCCCGAATATTGGTCTGATCGCTTCTTTGAGTACTTATGCCAGAGTGAATGAGTATGGTTTTGTCGAAACCCCATATCGTCGGGTGGTGGACTCCATTGCCAAGGATGATGTTGAGTTTCACACAGCGCTTGTAGAGGATAAATACTTGATCGCGCAGGCAAATGTTGAGCTGGATGACAATAAGAAATTTGTTGAGCCAATAGTTTCTGCTCGAAAAGGTGGCGATTTTGTATTGTCACAAAGCGAGAAAGTGGATTATATGGACGTGTCGCCAAAGCAGTTGATCAGTGTCGCGGCCTCCTTGATTCCTTTTCTTGAAAATGATGATGCAAACCGCGCGCTGATGGGGTCGAACATGCAACGCCAGGCAGTTCCACTTTTGCGGGCTGAGGCTCCCTTGGTGGGAACGGGTATGGAGGCCATTGTGGCGCATGATTCAGGAGCTATGGTCATTGCCGAAAATGATGGGGAAGTTATCAGTGTTGATGCAACCCGTATTGTTGTGCGTACCGAAAAGCGAACTGAAGATAAAATTAAGACAAAGCGCAGTCAATTGGGCTCGAATGTTGATATTTATACATTGAATAAATACCAGCGATCGAACCAAAATACCTGTATCAACCAACGTCCTCGAGTGTATTCTGGCGATAAAATCAAAAGAGGGGATGTTTTGGCGGACGGTCCATCGACGGATCAGGGTGAGCTGGCTTTGGGGCGAAACATCTTGGTGGCATTTATGCCTTGGGGTGGTTATAACTTTGAAGATGCCATCATCGTTAGCGAAAAACTAGTTAAGGAAGATGTGTACACCTCTTTGCATATTGAAGAGTTTGAGGTTGAAGCTCGCGATACCAAGCAGGGTAAAGAAGAAATAACTCGCGATATCTCGAATGTCGGAGAAGAGGCTTTAAAAAATCTGGACGAAACTGGAATCATCCGAATCGGTGCTACGGTGAAACCCAATGATATTATGGTTGGGAAGATCACGCCGAAAGGTGAAACGCAATTAAGTCCAGAGGAAAAACTTCTCAAAGCGATCTTTGGTGAAAAGGCTGGAGATGTGCGCGACACGTCTCTTCGGGTTCCTCCGGGGATTCAGGGCACGGTCATTGATGTTAAGGTCTTTTCGCGTAAGGGAATTGACAAAGACTCGCGAACCCTTGCTATCGAAGAAGAGGAAATTTCACGCATCGAGAAGGATTACGATGATGAAATTAAGATCGTAAGAAATGAGACTGAAAAGAATATGCGCTCCCTCCTTGTGGGTAAGGATGTGGCCAAAGCGGCCACAGTCGGTCGGGTTAACTTGGAGAAGGGGCAGGCAATTGATGAAGCATTGATTGCTAAGATGAGCATTAAGGATCTCGCTAAAGTTCCGGTTAAGAGTGCAGATGAAAAAGCACTTTTGGCGATGGAAGAGAACTCTAAGGGGCAGGTTCAGATCCTTAAGTCGATGCTGGAGGAGAAAATAGCCCAGCTCAAAAAGGGAGATGATCTGGCACCGGGTGTGATCAAGCTGGTCAAAGTGTTCATGGCGATGAAGCGTAAAATGCAGGTGGGCGATAAAATGGCTGGTCGGCACGGAAATAAAGGTGTTGTCTCAACCATCGTCCCGGAAGAAGATATGCCTTTTATGGAGAGTGGTCAGCCGATAGAGCTGATTCTCAACCCATTGGGTGTGCCTTCGCGTATGAACGTGGGTCAGATTCTCGAGACCAATCTGGGGATGGCCGCAAAAGCAAATGGTGTCCATATGGCCACGCCGGTGTTCGATGGGGCTCAGGAAGGTGAAGTTCGAGATCTATTGGTCAAGGGCGGTTGTTCGGATACGGGTGAGATCACCCTCATCGACGGTCGAAATGGGCAGTTTTTCCGCCAAAAAGTAATGGTGGGATATTTATATATGCTTAAATTGCATCACCTGGTTGACGATAAGATTCACGCTCGATCTACAGGGCCATACTCTCTGGTAACTCAGCAACCCTTGGGCGGTAAGGCGCAATTTGGTGGTCAGCGGCTTGGGGAGATGGAGGTCTGGGCGCTGGAAGCTTATGGTGCGGCATATACTCTGCAAGAAATGCTGACGGTTAAATCCGATGATGTCGAAGGTCGTAAGCGGATGTATGAAGCCATAGTCAAGGGCGATACTCACTTGAACCCCAGCTTGCCTGAGTCATTCAACGTATTGGTTAAAGAGCTACAAAGTTTGGCCATTGATGTTGAATTGATCGAGTCGGGAAAATAACTCGACCCCGTTTCAAAGCCAATAATTAATTTTTTAGCCCGCTGGATCACATCGATTCAGCGGGCACAAAATATAAGTGATCATTTCAGTGGTTTGCGAGAACCTCTAAAAAGGAGAAATCCCTGGTGGATAGCCTGACACATTTCGATAAACCAAAAAATCCGATTATGTTTGATGCCATTCGTGTGCGGATCGCGTCCCCGGAAAAAATCCGGTCATGGTCTTACGGCGAGGTCAAGAAACCCGAGACAATTAATTACCGGACTTTTAAGCCGGAAAGAGATGGGTTGTTTTGTGCCAAAATATTTGGGCCGGTAAAAGACTGGGAATGCACATGCGGTAAATATAAGAGGATGAAGCATAAAGGTGTCATCTGTGAGAAATGCGGAGTCGAGGTCATTCTCTCTAAGGTTCGTCGTGAGCGCTTGGGTCATATTGAACTGGCTACCCCGGTAGCGCATATTTGGTATTTCAAAGGTCTGCCAAGTCGTCTTGGGCATTTATTAGATATCCCATTGAAGGCTCTAGAGCGCATTATCTATTTTGAAAATTATGTAGTGACGGATCCGGGTGATTCGGATATGGAAGTGGGACAGATTTTGACCGAAGAAGAGTTCCGGGAGATGGAAATGGAATTCCCAGATACTTTTCGCGCTATGATTGGTGCTGAAGGAGTTGCAGAGCTTCTTAGGCCGATGAATTTGGAGGTCCTGTCTGTTGATTTGAAGGAGGAGATGATCACCACAAAATCGGTGATGAACCGCCGGAAAATTGCCAAACGCCTAAAAATTATTGAAGCATTCCGTAAATCAGGCAATAAGCCTGAGTGGATGATTCTTCAAGTTATTCCAGTTATTCCTCCCGAATTGAGACCGTTGGTTCCTCTTGATGGCGGTCGATTTGCTACTTCGGATTTGAACGATTTGTATCGTCGCGTGATCAATCGTAATAATCGATTGAAGCGTTTGCAAGAATTGAAAGCACCGCAGATCATCATTCGCAATGAAAAGCGCATGTTGCAGGAAGCGGTTTCAGCTCTTTTTGATAATGGTCGAAGGGGCCGTACCCTGCGTGGAACGAACAAACGCCCGCTTAAATCTCTGAGCGATATGCTCAAGGGGAAACAAGGTCGGTTTCGTCAGAATTTATTGGGAAAACGCGTCGATTACTCCGGTCGTTCTGTAATTGTTGTGGGGCCACACCTGAAATTCCACCAATGCGGATTGCCGAAAAAAATGGCACTAGAGTTGTTCAAGCCGTTTGTGTTCAACCGACTTGAGCAAAAAGGGTATGCGGCGACCATGAAGACTGCGAAGAAGATGGTCGAGCAAGAACGAGCCGAAGTTTGGGAGGTTCTAGAGGAAGTGGTAAAAGGGCATCCTATTTTGCTCAACAGAGCGCCCACGCTTCATCGTTTGGGTATTCAGGCGTTCGAGCCACTTTTGATTGAAGGTAAGGCGATTCAAGTACACCCAATGGTGTGTACGGCTTTTAACGCTGACTTTGATGGCGATCAGATGGCTGTTCATGTTCCGCTTTCTATGGAAGCGCGGACAGAATGTAAGCTGTTGATGATGTCTTCGAATAATGTGCTGAACCCCTCTAATGGAAGACCGATTGCTGTCCCGACTCAAGATATCGTTTTGGGTTGTTACTATATGACCAAAGTTCGCGGCGGTGTCCAAGGCGAAGGCAAAGTATTTTCCGGGCCCAAAGAAGTGGTTGCGGCCTACAATGGCGATGAACTGGATTTGCAGGCCAACATAATGGTTCGATTGGGTGGCGTCTTAACGCAGACCACTACGGGTCGTACCCTTATGGGCGAAGTAATGCCAGAAGGTTTGCCTTTTGAGTTAGTGAATCGCTTGATGGATAAGAAATCATTGTCTGATTTATTTTCTAAGTCGTACCTCATGGTGGGTAGAGAAAAAACCGTAACCCTTTTGGACGAAATCAAAGAGCTTGGTTTTAAATACGCGACGCAAGCCGGTCTGAGTATATCTATTGACCAGATGCGTATTCCAAAAACCAAGGTTCAATTGGTGGATAAAACCAATGAAGAAGTTCTCAAAGTTCATAAGCAGTATCGAGACGGTTTGATCACCAATGGCGAGCGATACAATAAGGTTATTGATATTTGGGCGCATGTTACGGAAAAAGTTTCTGAGGAGATGTTTAAAGAGCTCGAAACTGAAGATGAGTCCACCGTAAACGGCAGAACAAATAAAGATTTCAACTCAATCTTCATTATGGCTGACTCCGGAGCGCGAGGAAGCGCCCAGCAATTACGTCAATTGGCAGGAATGCGTGGGTTGATGGCTAAGCCTTCTGGTGAGATCATTGAAACCCCGATCACTGCGAACTTTCGTGAAGGCCTTTCGGTTATTCAGTACTTCATTTCAACGCATGGAGCCCGTAAGGGTTTGGCTGATACAGCGCTCAAGACTGCAAACTCCGGTTACCTCACCCGACGATTGGTTGATGTGGCACAGGACATGATTGTTCAAGAGGAAGATTGTGGAACTTTAAGAGGCATTGAAGCGATATCATTGGTGGAAGCTGGTGAAGTGATTCAGCCTCTGGGTGAGCGAATACTGGGACGAACCGTGTTGGAAGATGTGATTGACCCATTTACTGGAACGGTTCTCGCGAAAGCCGATAGTCTGATTGTGGAAGAGACGGTCGTGGAAATTGAGAATGCTGGAATCGAAAAAATTCAAATGCGCTCTTGTTTGACTTGTGAGTCAAAACAAGGGGTTTGTATCAAATGTTACGGACGCAACATGGCAACTCTCGAATGGGTTGAAGTGGGCGAGCCGGTAGGTGTTATCGCGGCGCAGTCAATTGGTGAGCCGGGAACCCAGCTAACAATGAGAACATTCCATATTGGTGGAACCGCGAGTCGAGTGGTTGAGCAGACCACCTTGAATACGAAGCGAGGCGGTGTCGTCAAATATATTGGTTTACGCACTCTGAAAAACCGTGATGGCGATATGATTGTTATGAATCGTAACGGTAGCCTGATTATTGAGGATGCCGCAGGGCGAGAAAAAGAACGTTATTCGGTGGTTTATGCGGCAAAACTGAAGGTCGCGGATGGTCAGGAAGTGCAAGAAGGCCAGACTCTGATTGAGTGGGATCCTTACACCAATGCGATTTTGACTGAAGTGTCGGGAACCATTGCGTTTGGTGACATTATTGAGGGTGTGACCATGAAGGAGGACTTTGATGAAATCACAGGTCTTTCGACCAAGGTCATCATCAGTCACCGAGATGAGAAAAAACAACCGAGAATTTCGCTCAAGGACGAAAACGGAGAAACCGTACGTCGATATATTCTGCCAGCCGGAGCAAATATCACTGCTAATGAGGGTGATACTGTGAGTGCGGGTGACTTAATTGTAAAAATACCACGTGAATCGGCAAAAACGAAAGATATCACCGGGGGTCTACCACGCGTAGCCGAGTTATTTGAAGCTCGCAAACCGCATGAGCAGGCAACGATTACAGAAATTTCCGGAACCGTAAAATATGGCGGTTTTGTCAAGGGAATGCGTAAGGTGATCGTTGTGGGAGAATCGGGCGATGAGTGTGAATATCTGATTCCGCGCGGCAAACATATCAATGTTCATGAGGGCGATGAAGTCATAGCCGGTGAGCCGCTGATGGATGGAGCTTCTAACCCACACGATATTTTGCGGGTATTGGGAGAAGATGAGTTGCAGAAATATTTGGTGAATGAGGTACAGGAGGTCTACAGACTTCAAGGCGTGCAGATCAATGATAAGCATATTGAAGTCATTGTTCGTCAGATGCTCCGTCATTTGATCATTGAAGACTCAGGGGATACAGAATTTTTGGTTGGCGAACAGGTCACTAAAAAGGTGTTCAACTTGGCGAATCAGGAGGCGATCAAAAACAAGAAAAAACCTGCCAAAGGGGCCGCGGTTCTTTTGGGTATCACCAAGTCGTCACTCAGCACAGAAAGTTTCATTTCAGCCGCATCCTTTCAGGAAACCACTCGTGTCCTCACCGAGGTGAGTGTTAGTGGTAAACGTGATAATTTGGTCGGTTTGAAAGAGAATGTGACAATGGGACGGTTGATCCCGGCAGGAACGGGTTGTCGAGCCTACAGCGGAATACGCATAGAAGAACCAGAGATTGAAAGCCCTGAGCCAAAGGAAGAAGAACAGGCGCCAGTGGCCGCAGAATAAATTGAAAAAGCCCCTAGTTTTAGCTTGACTAACGGGATTTTGGTGGTACAATTAACCCTTTTTCACACCTATATCTATCTGATATAACCCTTTGTTTTTATTGACTTATGAGGGTGTGTCAGCTTCATTCGGCAGGTCCTTATTGGGATTGCTTTTAGGGGAGGTATATTTTTGCCTACAATTAGTCAGTTAGTTAAGACCGGAAGGAAGAAGCCGACCCGGAAGAGTGACAGTCCAGCTTTGAAGGCTTGTCCGCAGCGACGCGGGGTTTGTGTGAGAGTTTACACGTCGACTCCTAAAAAGCCTAACTCAGCGCTTCGGAAGGTGGCTCGAGTGAGATTGACCAATGGAATGGAAGTGACGACATATATTCCTGGAGTTGGGCACAATCTGCAGGAGCATTCGATTGTAATGATCCGCGGAGGTCGAATCAAGGATTTGCCTGGTGTTCGCTATCACGTAGTCCGAGGGAGTTTGGATACGTTGGGAGTAGAGAAGCGAATGCAAAGTCGGTCTAAATACGGAACGAAAAAACCCAAGAAATAATAAATACTTATTATGGCAAGAAGACGAGAAGCGCAAAAGAGAAAGATTACACCTGATCCTAAGTTCAACGATATACTCGTTGCCCGGTTCATCAATTGTATATTGAGAGAAGGGAAGAAGGGGAAGGCGGAAGGTATATTTTACACGGCTTTAGATAACGTCGCCGAGAAGAGCAAGGAAGAGCCGTTGCGAGTTTTTCGTAAGGCGGTCGAGAATGTGGCTCCATTGTTGGAGGTTCGATCTCGTAGGGTTGGTGGTGCGACCTATCAGGTTCCTGTTGAGGTGAAGGAGAGTCGTCGGCTTGCTCTGAGTATGCGGTGGATGATTCAAAACGCCAAATCCCGCGCCGGGCGCTCAATGTCTGAAAAGTTAACAGGTGAAATCTTGGATGCCTTTAACAACTCCGGTGGAGCGGTTAAGAAGAAAGAGGAAGTGCACCGTATGGCTGAAGCAAATAAAGCTTTCGCTCATTATCGATGGTAATTGGAGATAATTGTTTTAAATGAGTAAGAAGCTACAGCCTGATAAAACACGAAATATTGGTATCATCGCTCATATCGATGCGGGTAAAACGACCACGACTGAGCGTGTCTTGTATTATACGGGGAAAAGCCACAAGATCGGCGAAGTGCATGACGGTAATGCGACGATGGACTGGATGGAGCAGGAGCAGGAGCGTGGTATTACGATTACTTCTGCTGCGACAACCTGTTTTTGGTTGGATCACCAGATTAATATCATCGATACGCCGGGTCATGTCGATTTTACTGCTGAAGTTGAGCGGTCTTTGCGCGTTCTTGACGGGGCTGTTGGTGTTTTTGATGCGGTTAGTGGGGTGGAGCCGCAGTCGGAGACAGTTTGGCGTCAGGCGACCAAGTATAGCGTTCCGCGAATTTGTTTTGTGAATAAGATGGATCGAGCGGGTGCAAATTTTCTTGGCTGTATTGAGCAAATGAAAGATAAATTGGGTGCCTATCCAGTTGCCATTCAGGTTCCGATTGGGGCTGAGGCTGAATATGTTGGCTTGGTTGATTTAGTCGACATGAAGGCTAACGTGTACTCGGATGATAAGAATAAGGGTGAGACTTACGATACCGTAGATATTCCTGATGAGTATAAGGAGTTGGCGGAGGAGTATCGAGAGAAATTGATCGAGTCTGTTTCGGACGTGGATGATTCCATTATGGAGAAATTTCTAGCGGGTGAAGAGGTGTCTCGTGATGAAATTGTTGCTGCGTTGAGAAAGGGGACTCTTGATAATGTTTTCACTCCTATTTTATGTGGTGCGGCGTTTAAGAATAAGGGTGTGCAACAGCTATTGAACGCCGTTGTAGCTTTTTTGCCATCGCCTCGGGAGTTGAAGGCGATTGTGGGTTCTAATCCTAATACGCAGCAAGAAGAGTCAAGGAAGCTGGATGTTAAGGAGCCTCTTTCTGCTTTGGCCTTTAAAATTATGACCGATCCGTTTGTGGGTCAATTGGCGTTTGTTCGGGTTTACTCTGGTGAGCTGGTCAGTGGATCTTATGTTTATAATTCCACTAAAAATACGCGTGAGCGTGTAGGTCGAATTTTGCGGATGCATGCGAATAAGCGGGAAGAGGTTGATTCGGTTCAGGCGGGTGATATTGCCGCGGTAATTGGTCTGAAAAAGACTTATACTGGGGATACCTTGTGTGATCAAGATAAGCCGATTATTCTAGAGGCTATTACCTTCCCGGAGCCTGTTATTTCTGTTGCGATTGAGCCGAAAACGAAGGCGGAGCAGGATAAGCTTTCCGATTGTTTGGTCAAGCTTCTGCAGGAAGATCCTACGTTTAGAGTTAAGGTTGACCCGGACACTAATCAGACTGTTATATCTGGTATGGGTGAGTTGCATTTGGAGATTTTGGTGGATCGAATGCGCCGTGAATTCTCTTTGGATGTGGACGTTTCCAAGCCGCAAGTTGCTTATAAAGAGACCATTACTAAGTCCGTCGAGCATGAAAATAAATATATTAAGCAGAGTGGTGGGCGTGGTCAGTATGGTCATGTTGTGATAGTTGTTGCGCCGCGAGAAGCGGGCTCTGGTTTTGAATTTGTGAATAAAATTGTTGGGGGTGCTATTCCTCGTGAGTTCATACCTGCTGTGCAAAAAGGTGTGGAGGAGGCGATGGGTCGTGGTATCATGTGTGGCTACCCTGCTGTTGATATTTCTGTGACCCTTTTAGATGGTTCGTTTCATGATGTTGATTCATCGGAGATGGCGTTCAAGATTTGTGCTTCCATGGCCTTTCAGGAGGCTTGTCGAAAAGGAGCTCCTCAATTGCTTGAGCCGGTCATGGATGTTGAGGTGGTCACGCCAGAAGAATTTATGGGTGACGTAATTGGCAAGTTGAATTCCAAACGCGGTAAGATCAAGGATCTTGCTGATCGTGCTGGAGCTAAGGTGATTCGCTGTGAAGTTCCTCTTTCGGGAATGTTTGGGTATTCGACCGACCTTCGGTCTGCGACTCAGGGGCGCGCGAATTACTCGATGGAATTTTCGAAATATGATGGCGTTCCGGCGGCAATTGCGGAAGAGTTGGTCGCTAAGGCGAACGGATCAAAATAATAATTATCAGTATAAAAATATAATATAAAAACTTCGGAGTGAATCGGCATGGCTAAAGAAAAATTTGTTCGGGACAAACCCCATTTGAATGTTGGAACCATTGGTCATGTTGATCATGGTAAGACGACTCTTACTGCGTCAATTTCAGAAGTTCTGTCAAAAAAGGGATTGGCTGAAACAATTGCCTTTGATCAGATTGATAAAGCGCCTGAGGAGAGGGAGCGCGGAATCACCATCGCGATTGCCCATGTAGAATATAATACTGAAAAAAGACATTATGCTCATGTGGATTGTCCGGGCCATGCAGATTACGTTAAAAATATGATCACCGGTGCGGCGCAGATGGATGGTGCGATTCTGGTTATTTCTGCTAACGATGGTCCAATGCCTCAGACTCGTGAGCATATTCTTTTGGCTCGTCAGGTCGGTGTGCCGAAGATCTGCGTGTTCATGAATAAATGTGACATGGTTGATGATGATGAGCTTCTAGATTTGGTTGAGATGGAAGTTCGAGAATTGCTTTCAAGTTATGAGTATCCAGGTGATGACGTTCCTGTTATTCGCGGAAGTGCATTGCAAGCTTTGGAAAACTCTGAAGACGAAGAAAAGACAAAGTGTATTTGGGAGTTGATGGAAGCTTTGGATACTTATTTTCCAGTCCCAGATCGTCCTGTTGACAAGCCTTTCTTGATGCCTATTGAAGATATCTTTAGTATCTCAGGGCGTGGTACGGTTGCTACCGGTCGTGTTGAGACGGGAGTCATTAATGTCGGTGAGGAAGTTGAGATCGTTGGTTTTAGGGATACTGTGAAAACCACGGCTACTGGCGTTGAAATGTTCCGTAAGCTTCTCGATGAGGGGCGAGCTGGAGAGAATGTGGGGATATTGTTGCGCGGTACTAAGCGTGAAGATATTGAGCGTGGTCAGGTTTTGGCTAAGCCCGGTTCTATTACCCCGCATACAAAATTTAAAGCGGAAGTCTATATTTTGACTAAAGAGGAGGGTGGGCGACATACACCTTTCTTTAACGGTTATCGCCCTCAATTTTATTTCCGTACTACAGATGTGACCGGTGTTGCCAGTCTGCCTGCAGGTGTGGAAATGGTAATGCCTGGTGATAATGTTGCGATGGAGATTACGCTAATTACACCAGTGGCCATGGCTAAAGAGTTGCGTTTTGCCATCCGCGAGGGTGGTCGTACGGTGGGAGCCGGAGTTGTTGGTGAGATAATCGAATAATGAGCGATCAAAAAATAAAGATCAAGTTAAAGGCTTATGACCATAAGTTGTTGGATCGTTCGGTGGGGGAGATTGTGGAGACCACTCGGCGTACAGGTGCTAAAGTGGTCGGGCCAATACCTTTGCCTACAATGAAAAACAAGTGGACCGTTTTGCGTTCCCCTCATGTGGATAAGAAATCACGCGAGCAGTTTGAGATTCGGACGCACAAGCGAATTCTTGAAATCCTTGAACCGACTCCGCAAACCGTAGATGCGCTCATGAAGCTGGATCTATCGGGTGGCGTTGACATTGAAATAAAGCTTTGAAATAAAAGATTATGAGTGTCTTAATTGGAAAAAAAATTGGAATGACCCAAGTATTTACGGATGGGGGCGATTGTGTCCCGGTTACCGTGGTGCAGGTTGAACGTTGTGTTCCTGTGTTGAAGCGTACGCAGGGAGAAGATGGGTATCAGGCTCTTATGTTGGCATATGGAACCCGAAAACCCAAACACACGAATAGACCTTTGAAGGGTTTTTATGACAAGCATAATGTAGAGCCTGCGCGTATTCTTCGAGAGTTTCGAAATCAGGATGTAGCGGATGATGCTCTTGGCAAACCACTTAATGTGGATGTCTTTAGCGAGGGCGACAAGGTTGAGGTCGTTGGGGCTTCGAAGGGGCGAGGTTTCGCTGGTGTTTTTAAACGTTTTAATTATGGCGGTGCGCCAGCATCTCATGGTCATCACGAGATTTATCGTGGTACCGGTTCAATTGGTATGCATACTTATCCTGGGCGAGTTTTTAAGGGTACGGGTATGCCTGGTAGGATGGGTGGAAAAAATGTTTATGTGAAAAACCTGAAGGTGATCCGTGTGGATGCGGAAAATAACGTGTTGTTGCTCAAGGGAGCAGTTCCTGGGGCAAATGGCGGTATCATCAGTATTTCTAAATCTTAAGAAACGAGTTTTCGGCTATGTCGGATATAAATATAGTAGACAGTAATAATAAAAAAGTTGGGTCTGTTGAAGCTTCTCAGACTGTGTTTGACGTTAAGGCCCGCCCGCAGTTGGTGCAGAGGTATGTCACCATGCAATTAGCGGCCCGTCGAGGCGGCAACGCTGCGACCAAGCAAAATAAGGGCGAGCTTCATGGTAGTGGTAAAAAACCGTGGAAACAGAAGGGTACCGGTCGTGCGCGAGCGGGAAACAGTCGATCCCCGCTTTGGCGTGGTGGTATGACGGTTTTTGGTCCAAGCCCAAGAGATTATAGTTTTCAGTTGTCAAAAAAAGCTAAAAAACAAGCTCTTCGCATGGTTTTGTCAGAAAGGTTTAGGGATCAGAGCTTTATAGTGGTAGACTCTCTAAATCTTGAAAATCCTAAGACAAAAGAAGCTTTAGCGTTAGTGACTAGTTTGGGTTTACCTTCCAGAACGCTTTTTTTGATTCCTGAGAAAAACAAGAATCTGCAGTTGGCGGTGCGGAATATCCCTCAGACAGATGTGTTGTTGGTCGATGGTCTTAATGTCTTCGATCTCATGGTTCATGAGCGGATTGTGTGTACCCCTGAAGCACTTAAGAAGATTGAGGAGCGGTTAGTTTAATGGATATTTATAAGATTATAGAGAAGCCGCTGGTTACGGAAAAGGGCACGGATATGTTGGCAGATGGTAATTGGGTGATGTTTAGAGTGCATCCGGCGGCCAATAAGATTGAGATCCGTGAGGCAGTTCAAAAGATATTTAATGTAAAAGTCCGTCATGTCAATACGCAGGTGGTTCAGGGTAAGCGCCGACGTTTTGGTAAGGCCATGGGTCAGCTTAAAACTTGGAAAAAAGCCATGGTGCAGTTGCAAGAGGGCGAAAAAATTGAGATTTTTGAGGGAGTTTAAGTAGCGATGCCCATTAGGAAATTAAAACCAAGATCACCCGGTGTTCGACATCAGACGATATCCGGTTTTGATGAGATCACAAAGTCTACGCCGGAAAAAAGTCTACTTATCTCTATTGGTAGAAAAGGTGGGCGCAATAATCATGGTCGAATCACAATGCGTCGGCGTGGTGGCGGGCATCGTAAGCAGTATCGGGTTATTGATTTTAAGCGGCGCAAGGATGATATTCCAGCTAAGGTAATTGGGATTGAGTACGACCCTAACCGCAGTGCGCGAATTGCGCTTCTTTCTTATGTTGATGGCGAAAAGCGTTATATCATCGCTCCGGCTAAGATAAAGGTTGGTGATGTGTTGATGTCTGGCGAAAAAGCTGAAATTCGCGTCGGAAACTGCCTGCCTCTTCAGAATATTCCAGAGGGTACTCTGGTTCATAATATCGAGATGCGCCCGGGAAAAGGTGCTCAGATTGCTCGAACTGCCGGTAACGGTGTTCAGTTGATGGCTAAAGAGGGCGAGTATGTGACTCTTAAGTTGAAGTCTGGCGAGGTTCGGTTGATTCATAAGACTTGTCGGGCGACAATCGGAACAGTGGGGAATGCGGACCACGAAAATGTGTCGATTGGTAAGGCCGGTCGTGTTAGGTGGATGGGGGTTCGTCCTCGAGTTCGAGCGGTTGCAATGAACCCGGTTGATCATCCGATGGGTGGTGGTGAAGGGCGTTCGTCTGGGGGTCGTCATCCGTGTAGCCCTTGGGGTCAGATTGCTAAGGGTTTGAAGACGCGTAAGGTTAAGAAAATTTCCAATAAATTTATTCTTAGTCGTAAGAAGCGAAAATAAATAATTAAGTAAACTGAGGTTCAGGAATGGCACGATCATTAAAAAAAGGCCCGTTCATCGACGCGCATTTAGCGAAAAAAATTGACGAGATGAATCAGAAGAATGAGAAGAAGTTGTGTAAGACTTGGTCGCGCCGGTCTACGATCACTCCAGACTTTGTGGGTCATACAATATCAGTACATAACGGTAAAAAATTCTTTCCGATATTTATGTCGGAGAACATGGTAGGTCATAAGTTGGGCGAATTCTCCCCCACGCGGACTTTTAGGACGCATGGTGGGAAAACTAAAAAAGCTGTGACCAAATAAAGAATTGACAGGGATATTATGGAAGTTAGAGCTCTATTAAAGCATACGAGGACGGCACCGCGCAAAGCGCGACTGGTTGCTGATATGATTCGTGGTAAAAATGTGAACGATGCCATCAATATTCTTGCGTTTACACGCAAGCGCGCGGCGGGAACCATACAGAAGTTGCTAAAGTCTGCAATCGCTAACGCAGAAGAGAACCACAAGGTTCTTGATATTGATGACATGGTTATAAAGAATATCCGAGTTGACGAGGGAGTTACTTGGAAGCGCAATATGCCGCGAGCTAGAGGGACATCAAATATGATTCAAAAGAAGACCAGTCATATTACTTTGATACTGGAAGATAAAGAATCTTAAGGAGATAAAGCGTGGGTCAAAAAGTTCACCCTTACGGGTTCAGATTGGGGTTCAATAAAACTTGGGTGTCAAACTGGTACGCCAAGAAGGGATATTCCGACCAGTTGCTTGAGGATATGGCACTGAGAAAGCATATTTTTAAGACACTTTCTCATGCAGGTATCTCGCGGGTGGAGATTGAGCGTTCAGCGAACCGCGTTAGAATAAATATTCATACAGCGCGTCCGGGAATCATTATTGGTAAAAAAGGTCTTGAGGTAGATAGGCTTAAGGGCGAGTTGAAGGCTGTAATGGCTGGCAAGCAAGTTAACCTCAATATTAAAGAGGTTCGCCGTGCGGAGTTGGATGCGAATTTGATTTCCCAGAATATTGCTTTGCAGTTAGAGCGCCGAGTGTCTTTTCGTCGGGCTATGAAAAAGAGTGTTGTTTCGGCTCTAAGGTTTGGGGCTAAGGGTATTAAGATTCGCGTGTCCGGACGGTTGGGCGGTGCGGAAATTGCCAGAAGTGAATGGTATCGAGAAGGTCGCGTGCCATTGCATACTCTGCGTGCGGACATAGATTATGGGACAGCCGTTTCCAATACTACTTTCGGGATCATTGGTGTGAAAGTGTGGGTTTATAAGGGTGACACGCTGTTTGTTAAAGAGGCTGAGCCACCTCAGCCAAAGGGTGGCGGCAAGGGTAGGTCTTAGTTTACTTGGATAAGAATTCAGACCTAGATTTTAATGCTGGGTCGTTAATGTTTTTTGGAGAAAATGCATCATGTTGATGCCGAAAAGGGTTAAGTACAGAAAGCGCCATAAGGGAAGAATGCGTGGCGTTGCCTACCGAGGTGGTTCTATAGATTTTGGTACCTACGGTCTTCAGGCTTTGGAATGTGGGCGTATCACCAATCGGCAGATTGAGGCCGCTCGTATTGCCATGACTCGCTATGTTAAGCGTGGTGGTAAAATTTGGTTGAGAATCTTTCCTGATAAGCCTGTTTCCAAGAAGCCGCTGGAAACCAGAATGGGTAAGGGTAAGGGAAATCCAGAGTTTTGGGTGGCCGTTGTCAAACCCGGTAGAATTCTTTATGAAATGGAGGGTGTGACGGAAGAAGTTGCCAAAGAGGCATTCCGATTGGCCGCTCATAAGCTGTCAGTTTCCACTCGCTTTGTTGTTAAGCAATTTTAATTGAAGAAGTAAATAAACGTATGCTTAAAGCTGAAGAAATTAGAGGTCTTTCCGAAAAAGAGCGGGAAGAAAAAATAGTAGATATCAACCAGGAAATATTCAACCTGAAGTTTCAGTTGGCGACCGGGAAGATTGAGAACCCCAGTCGGCTTCAACAGTTGCGCAGGGATGTTGCTCGGTTGAAAACGATTCAGGTTGAAAGTCGTTCCGCGGGTCAAAAGCCTTCGGAGGGCGAGGTTGAAACTAAGGTAAGTTCTGATAAATAAAATTCAGACCAGTAAGTCGGTAGATAGGTTTGAATATTAAACGGGAGTGGGAAGCTTTTGCAGAATACCAATAAAAGAAGAACCATGATGGGCCTTGTGGTGAGTAATAAAATGGACAAAACCGTGGTCGTGAAGGTGGAGCGGAAATTCATTCACCCAAAATTCAAAAAAGTGGTGAAAAGCTCCCAGAAATTCAGCGCTCACGATGAGAAAAATGAATGTACTCCTGGTGATTTCATCTGTATCAGTGAGACGCGGCCCTTGAGTAAAACCAAGCGATGGCGTTTGATGGAAATTGTCAAGAAAGGTGAGGAGGCGGATAAAGCGTCATGATTCAATTAAGAACTGTATTAGAAGTGGCGGATAATTCAGGTGCCAAGGTGGTTCAGTGTATTAAGGTGCTTGGTGGGTCTCGTCGCAGGTATGCGCGCATTGGAGATGTTATTGTTGTGGCTGTGAAGGAAGTAGACCCACAAAGTAATATCAAAAAGGGTGAAGTTAAGAAGGCGGTGGTGGTCAGAACCCGCAAAGAAATTCGTCGCTCCAATGGAAGTTATATCAAATTTGATAGCAATGCCGCGGTTCTGATAGGGGATACGAAAGAGCCAGTAGGCACGCGTATATTTGGCCCCGTGGGTCGTGAGTTGCGTGCTAAGCGTTATATGAAAATTCTTTCGCTTGCTCCGGAGGTGCTGTAATGAAAAGAGCGCCTTATAAATTGCATCTAAAGAAAGACGATATCGTTCAAGTTATTGCGGGCAAAGAAAAAGGGAAAAAGGGTAAAGTGCTTGCAATATTCCCCGCTGAGGAACGGTTGACCATAGAAAAGCTGAATATCGTTAAGCGTCACACGAAGGGCGATGGCAAATCTCGTCAGTCTGGAATTGTTGAGAAGGAAGGTAAGATTCATATTTCTAATGTTCTGATGGTCAGTGATAAGGTTGGCAAGGGTGTGCGAACCAAGCTGAAAAAATTGGAAGATGGAAAACGCGTCCGGGTTTGTGCAAAAACCGGGGATGTGTTGGATAAGGTATAACATGGCAAATTTTAAAACAGCATATATAGAGAAGCACCGTCCTGCAATTCAGAAGGAGTTGGGTCTGAAGAATATAATGCAGGTTCCCAAGATGACTAAAATTACTATCAATATGGGTTTGGGCGAAGCATTGCAGAACTCTAAGTTGATTGAGGCAGGAGTTGAGCAGTTGCGAATTATCGCGGGTCAGCAGCCTATTATCACAAAAGCCAAAAAATCAGTCTCCAATTTTAAGTTGCGCGAAGGCGTTCCTATTGGCGTGAAGGTCACTTTGCGTGGAGACCGGATGTATGAATTTTATGAGCGTTTGGTTTGTTTTTCCCTTCCCCGTGTGCGAGATTTTAGGGGGTTGCCTCCCAAGGCATTTGATGGACGAGGCAATTACACGCTTGGGCTTAAGGAGCAGTTAATTTTTCCTGAAATCGAATTCGATAAGATTGATAAGATTAAGGGAATGAATATCACAATTACCACCACGGCTCAGAACGATGAACAGGGCCGATGTTTGTTGACCCATATGGGGCTTCCGATCAGAAAGTAAAGGGATATGGCTAAGAAATCACTAGTCGCTAAGGCGAAACGGCAACAGAAATTTAAAGTGCGTCAGTACAGTCGATGTCAGGTTTGTGGTAGACCACGAGCATTTATCCGTAAATTCGGCATGTGTCGAATTTGTTTTCGAGAGAGAGCATTGCGTGGTGAAATTCCTGGTGTCACCAAGGCGAGTTGGTAGTTTAATTTAATTAATTTTTGGGAGTTTAGTTTTGATATGATGACCGATCCCATCGCAGACCTATTTACCCGTATTCGTAACGGGTTGATGGTTAGGCATCCGCGGGTTGATGTCCCCGGTTCAAAAATGAAAGTGCGTATCGTAGAAATATTGAAGGAAGAGGGTTATATAAAGAACTTCCGGGTATATGAAGATAATTTGCAGGGCATCATTCGGGTTTATTTGAAGTACCGAGATGAGCAGTCTGTGATTCGGGGGATTAAGCGGGTCAGCAAGCCAGGTCGAAGGAATTATGTCAACCGAGATGGAATTCCCAAGGTTCTGAACGGTCTGGGTTTAGCCATTTTGTCTACCTCTTCAGGGGTGATGACAGGCGACCAATGTAGAGAAAAAGGAATTGGTGGTGAAGTGTTAGGTACGGTCTGGTAAGCACCGCCATCTTGGGGTGAGATTAGTGCCCTGAATAAAATGACCAAAAATTTATGCCGCCTTGCTGAGTGATTTAGGTGAGAGCTGGTTGAGCCGGGTTTATTGGGTTAATTCATTAAGCCTATTTTGAAACCGATTTTGGGTTTAGAGTCCTGTTTGAGGGGCTTGTAAATTTGAAATTTAGAAGAATCTTATTATGTCTCGAATTGGAAAACAGCCGGTCAAAATTCCCTCTGGTGTAGAATTAAAGGTCACAGGGTCTAGTTTGTCGGTAAAAGGGCCTAAGGGTAATTTGCAGCGTAATTTACACCCAAATATGGCCATTGAGTATAAAGATAACGAAGTGAAAGTGTCACGACCCAGTGATGGTCGGTTGGACCGTTCGTTGCATGGTTTAACGCGAACCTTGATCAGTAATATGGTTATTGGGGTTACAGAAGGTTACTCCAAGCAGCTTAATATTGTTGGGGTTGGGTATAAAGTGGCCCTCAAGGGTAAGGACTTGTTGCTAAACCTTGGGCACTCTCACGAAATTAACTATCCAGCTCCTAGTGGCATTGAGTTTGAGGTGGATTCCAAGAAGAATACCATCGTTGTAAAGGGCGCAAATAAGGAAGTCGTTGGTCAAACCACAGCAGAAATTCGTGGCTTTCGTCCACCGGAACCTTATAAGGGAAAAGGGGTAATGTACTCCACCGAAAGAATTCGTAGAAAAGCCGGTAAGGCAGCAGGTAAAGGATAATTTAATGAAAACAACTGAACGAGAACGACTTCGACTGCAAAGAAAAAAAAGGGTCAAACTTAAGGTTCAAAAGCAAATGAACCGCCTAAGGTTGACAGTCTTTCGAAGTACCAAACACATATATGCTCAAATTGTCGATGACAATGAGGGTAAAACCCTTGTAACCATGTCTACACTTTCTAAAGACTTTAAGGATCAAATGAAGTCTGGCGGGAATCTGAAGGCGGCGGTTTTGGTCGGTTCCCTTATTGGGCAAGCGGCTGCAGACAAGGGTATCAAGGAAGTGTATTACGATAGAAATGGTTTTCTATATGCTGGACGTGTTAAAGCCTTGGCTGATGCCGTTCGGGAAAAAGGAATAAAATTTTAATTCATTACCCAGGAGGAAGTGTTGCGACAACGGGAGCCGGAAAAACCCACAGATTTTGTTGATAAGGTTGTAAAGATCAACCGCGTGGCCAAGGTTGTTAAGGGGGGTCGACGTTTTAGCTTTAGTGCGCTAGTGGTTGTTGGTAACCGTGAAGGTAAGGTGGGCTGGGGTTTGGGTAAGGCAAATGAGGTCCCTGAGGCGATACGCAAAGGTGTAGAAAAAGCCAAAAAGGGTATGGTTTCAATTAGCTTGGATGGATCTTCTATCCCGCATGAAGTCATTGGTGCATACGGAGCTGGCAGAGTGTTGATGAAGCCAGCGTCAAGGGGTACCGGTTTGATTGCTGGGGGTGCTGTTCGAGCGGTTCTTGAGGCCGTCGGAATTCGAGATATTTTGACAAAATGTCTGCGCACAAATAACCCGCATAATGTGGTGAAGGCGACCATCGAGGGTTTGATCAATCTCCGAGATGCTAAAGAATGTGCGCGCATGCGCGCCAAATAATGGGTTCCGAATTTTATTAGAGGATTAGGTATGTTGCAATTATCAAATTTGGTAGGTCCTGCCCGCGGCAGGAAAAATCGTAAGCGAGTAGGCCGTGGCCCAGGCTCAGGGACCGGAAAGACATCTGGCAAAGGTCAGAAAGGTCAAAAATCCCGTTCTGGTGGAAGTCCACACCCTTGGTTTGAGGGTGGACAGATGCCTCTTTACCGAAGATTGCCTAAACGTGGCTTCACAAATATATTCAAAAAAGAATACGAATTGGTGAATGTTGTCGACTTAGCACGTTGTGCTGGGGCTGACCCCATCACGCCAGAAGTTATGAAAGAAAAAGGTTTGATCAAGAAAACTGGCGCAGTTAAAATTTTGGGATGCGGAGAGTTAACTGAATCTATGAATGTTCACGCTCACAAGTTTAGTGGGACAGCTCAGGCTAAGATTGAAAAATCTGGTGGAAAGGTTGTTACCCTTTAAATGAGTGGCGCAGATAGTTTTGGCAATATCTTTCGTGTTCCTGAGCTGAAGAAGCGGATTCTCTTTACGCTTGGGCTTCTTGTTGTATATCGAATCGGTGCGCATATCCCGACTCCTGGAATCAACTCCGTTGCTTTGGCAGAATTATTTGCTCGAGCGCAGGGAACGATTCTTGGTTTTTTCGATATGTTTTCCGGTGGTGCATTGAGCCGGTTGACCATCTTTGCTTTGGGTATCATGCCCTATATCAGTGCATCGATTATCCTGCAATTGATGACCATTGTTTCTCCTTATTTGGCACGTTTGAAGAAAGAGGGAGAGCAGGGCCAGAAAAAAATTACTCAATATACCCGTTATGGAACGGTTGTTCTGAGTTTGATTCAAGGTTCTGGAATCGCAGTTGGGTTGGAAGCTATGAAAAGCCCGAGTGGTGGCTTGATTGTTCCTGAACCCGGATGGTCGTTTCGAATGATGACGGTTTTAACTTTGACCGCAGGAACGGCCTTTTTGATGTGGCTGGGTGAGCAGATCACCGAGCGCGGTATCGGCAATGGCATCTCCTTGATCATTTTTTCGGGTATCGTGGCGGGAACTCCAGCGGCGATATTCCAATCACTCGATTTAATGGGGACTGGCGAAATGTCAGTGCTCGTGATGCTGTTTCTTTTGGTTTTGATGATCGTCGTAGTCGGTGTCATTGTTTTTACTGAAGGAGGTCAGCGTCGAATACCCATTCAGTATGCAAAGCGGGTAGTCGGTCGAAAGATGATGGGCGGTCAGGCAACGCATTTGCCTCTGAAAGTAAACACTTCAGGTGTTATTCCGCCTATTTTTGCATCGTCTATTATCATGTTTCCGGCGACCATCGCTCAGTTTATCAGTCACCCATGGATGCAGTCAGTGTCAGCTATGCTGACCCCCGGGACGATTGTGTATAGCTTGGTTTTTGTCGGTGCGGTATTCTTCTTTTGTTATTTTTATACCGCTGTTATATTTAACCCGGTTGATGTCGCCGATAATTTGAAGAAAAATGGCGGTTATGTTCCTGGAATCAGACCGGGCAGTAAGACCACAGATTATATCGATACAATTCTTTCGAGAGTAACGTTTTATGGGGCGGTTTATCTTTCTTTAATCTGTATTTTGCCGGATTATTTGATAAAATACTTTAACATCCCGTTTTACTTTGGTGGTACAAGCCTGTTGATCGTTGTAGGTGTTTCATTGGATACAATGCAACAAATAGAATCTCATTTGGTTATGAGGAATTACGACGGTTTTGTTAAAAAGGGACGATTGAAAAGCCGAAGAGGCTGATTAATGAGATTGATTCTTTTAGGCCCTCCCGGTGCAGGGAAAGGCACTCAGGCCAAGTTGTTGAAAGAGAAATTTAAGATCCCACAGATATCAACGGGTGATATCCTACGAAATGCGGTTAAGAACAATACTGCGTTAGGGGTTCAGGCTGATTCATTTATGGCGGCGGGACAATTGGTTCCCGATGACGTGGTGATTGGTTTGATCAAGGAACGAATTAAGCGGGATGATTGTGATCCGGGTTTTATATTAGATGGTTTTCCTCGCACGATAGTTCAGGCGGATAAACTTTCTGAAACCTTAGAGGCAATGAATTTAGCCCTAGATAGGGTTGTCGATTTGGAAGTGGATCCTGAAGAGGTTATCAACCGCTTAACTGGACGTAGTACCTGCTCAGAATGTGGGGGCATGTTTCATGAAGAGTCGCGAAAACCGAAAGTAGCCCATGTATGCGATTGTTGCGGTGGGGCTTTGGCACAACGGCAAGATGACAATAAGGCAACTATATTAAAACGTCTGGATGTATATCAGGAATCTACCGCTCCCTTGAAGGAGTTTTATAAAAAGCAGGGGAATTTAGGGACAGTATCAGCAAAGGGTTCCGTAGAAGAGATTTTTTCCCGCATATGCGAACTGGTGACGTAACGGATGTCAAAAGAAGATTCTATCGAAGTTGAAGGTACCATACTCGAGCCATTGCCGAATGCAATGTTCCGAGTCGAATTAGAAAACGGCCATAAAGTGTTGGCTCATATATCTGGGAAAATGCGTATGCATTTTATTCGCATCCTGTCAGGCGATAAGGTCAAAGTTCAACTTTCTCCTTATGATTTGACACGCGGGCGAATCACCTATAGATATAAATAATAGAGGACGGAAACATGAAAGTCAGGGCATCGGTCAAACCAATTTGTACCAAATGTAAAGTGATTCGCCGTTGTGGAGTTGTGCGGGTTATTTGTGAAAACCCAAAGCATAAACAGCGTCAGGGTTAATTTCCAAAAGGAGAAGCAGTGGCTAGAATAGCGGGTGTAGACATTCCCAAAGATAAGCAGGCGATAATTGCCTTGACCTACGTTTATGGAGTGGGCCCCACTTCCTCAAGAGCGATTTTGAAGAAAGCTCAAGTCGGGGAAGAAGTCAGAATGAAAGATCTGACCGAGGAAGAGGTCACCCGGATTCGTAATGTTATCGAAAAAGAATATGAAGTAGAGGGTGATTTGCGTCGAAATGTTTCTATGAACATTAAACGCTTGATGGATATTGGTGCTTACAGAGGCCTTCGCCATCGTAAAGGGTTGCCGGTCAGAGGTCAACGGACGCACACTAATGCCAGAACACGAAAAGGTCCCAAGAAAACTGTGGGCGCACGACAAAAAAAATAAGGATTGAAAGTAATGGACAACAAATCCAAAAGCGTTAAGAAGAAGCAAAAAACAGTACCAGAGGTTGGGGTAGCGCATATTCAGGCTACTTTCAATAATACGATTATCACCATTTCTGATATGTCCGGAAATGTGGTGTCTTGGTCCAGTGCCGGTTCTCAGGGCTTCAAAGGCTCAAGAAAAAGCACCCCATTTGCTGCACAGGTCGCGGCAGATAAGGCTGCGGTAAAAGCACGGGATATGGGAATGAAAAAATTGGAGGTTCACGTTAGAGGCCCAGGGTCGGGACGAGAGTCCGCAATACGATCATTGCAGGCCGCAGGAATGGAAATTCTTGTTATTCGTGACAAGACCCCGATTCCACATAATGGGTGCCGCCCTAGAAAACGTCGCAGAGTTTAATGCGAAAAACCGAAAGGAGTAACTGAACTTGGCCAGGTATAGAGGTTCTGTTTGTCGACTTTGTCGACGAGAAGGTATAAAATTATATTTAAAAGGTTCCCGTTGCGAGACGGCAAAATGTGCCATTGAAAAAAGGGCATATCCTCCTGGACAGCACGGTCAGGGTAGGAAAAAGTTCTCGGAATATGGAGTTCAGTTGCGTGAAAAGCAAAAGGTAAAGCGGATATACGGTTTGTTGGAAAAACAATTCCGCAACTATTTTCATGCGGCAGATAAGAAAAAAGGCGTCACGGGTGAGAACCTTTTGCAGAATTTAGAACTGCGAATGGACAATGTTGTCTTCAGGATGGGGCTAGCTCCTTCCCGGAGTGCGGCACGCCAATTAGTTCGACACCGGCACTTTACAGTTAACGGAAAAAAGATGGATATTCCGTCTTATATTGTTGGGCAGGGAGATACTATATCTCTGAACCCTAACAAGCTGAAAAAAGCTCCCGTGATCAATGCAATAGAAAGTATTCAAGGAAAAACCCTTCCGGATTGGCTGTCTTTTGATTCTGATAGCAAACAGGGTATTGTCCAGGCCTTGCCTACAAGAGAGCATGTAACCATGCCGATTGAGGAGCAATTGATCGTTGAACTCTATTCGCGTTAATCAAGGACTGGTTGTTTCTATAAAACTAATTAAAAACAGCTTAGACCGAATCAAAAGGTCGGAGGTTTCATGTTAACAGCTCAGGCAATCGTTAAACCCAAGCGATTAGAATTTGAAAAGAAAAATAAATCGGCGTATTACGGAAAATTAAGCGCGGGCCCTTTCGAACGCGGTTATGGGGTTACGATTGGGAACTCGTTGAGAAGGATGTTGTTGTCTTCAATAGAAGGTGCTGCCATTGTGGCGGTGAAATTTGAGGGCATCTTTCATGAGTTTTCCTCCATCCCAGGGGTGGTTGAAGACGTTACTGAAATCATTCTTAATCTCAAGCAAGTCAATGTTAAATTGACGGGCGATGAGCCTTATAAGCGAATTTACATCAAAGCTTCGAGTCCCGGCACCGTTTACGCTCGCGATATCACAGCAGACCCCGATATCGAAGTGTTGAACCCGGATCATCCAATTCTCACCATTGATAAAAATGGAGAAGTGGATATCGAGATGATTGTTCGTCGAGGCCGAGGCTACGTCCCTGCTGATAAACACAGCATTGAAAATGAGTCTGTACAGATGATACCTGTTGATTCAAGTTTTTCTCCTGTTGAGAAAATCACCTTTCATGTTGAAAATACTCGCGTCGGACAGTCAACGGATTATGACTCTTTGGTAATGGAGTTGTGGACCAATGGCGGTATCACTCCTGAAGATGCAGTGGCCCATGCCGCGAAGATTGTTAAAGATCATATGCAGATCTTTATCAACTTTGATGAAGAGCCGGAACCTGTACAACCTCAGGTGGATGAGAAAAAACAGAAAATGCTTGGCAATATGGCAAAATGTGTGGAGGAACTCGAACTCTCAGTTCGCTCTTACAATTGTCTTAAAAATGCCAACATCCAGACCATCGCTGAACTGGTACAAAAAACAGATGGCGAAATGCTCAAGACAAGAAACTTTGGCCGTAAATCGCTGAATGAGATTAAAGAAATTTTAGAAGACATGGGGCTTCATTTGGGAATGAAAGTTGATGAGGATGATCTCAAACAAATCAGCCAAGCCCAGAAGAAAAAAGAAATTGATACGGAAGTCGAGCTTTAAAGCAGTACGGCTCGGTGAAGTCATAACAGGAGTGATAAAAATCCATGCGGCATTTAAAAGCAGGTAGAAAATTCGGACGGACCTCCTCTCATAGGAAAGCATTGTTCAGAAACCTAGTTGGAGCTTTGATCCATAGAGAGCGTATCAGCACCACTTTGGCTAAAGCCAAAGAGTTGCGTGGTAAAGTTGAAAAAACAATTACGTTGGGAAAACGAGGAACGCTTCACGCCCGCCGTCAAGCTTTCAAATTGGTTCCTGCTAAAGAAGCCGTGCAAAAAGTTTTTGGACCGCTTGCAGAACGTTATGCCAACCGTCCTGGTGGATACACTCGGATCATTCGTATTGGTCATAGAAAAGGCGATGATGCCCCAATGGCATTTATTGAATTGGTCGACCGTGATGGTGAGGAGCAAGCGCCTGCTAAGGGCAAAGCTACATCTGGCAAAGACGCAAAGGTTGCTAAGCCAAAAGTAGCGGAAAAAAAGAAAGCCGCGCCGAAAGCTAAAGAGGCGAAGGCTCCTGCAGAAAAAAAAGAAGCTGACCCCAAAGAAGCTTCTAAAAAAGACGAAAAAAAAGAAGATAAGTAAATCTTTCCTCTAGTCCCCCCTGCTACAAACAGTTGGGGGGGACTCCAGTTAGTTCCTGTTTAAATCTGAAGTTTGTATTCTCCTTGATATAAATCAAAAGGTCATCGTAGCTTTTAAAGTGTTCGGTGAAACCGTAATCATCGCCGGTGTATTCGCACGACTCAGTGCTGTGTTCGCGACACATATAAGGTCTGTGTTCGTAGATGGCACACTTGTTATCTGGCAATAAGAAATTGCACCGGTTGTGGATCATGATGTACCAGGCATTTCGATAGATATAAAAGGAGACATTTTCATGGGCGATCTTCCACAATAAACTTTCATAGTCGCGCCGGTCTTCGGGTTCATCAATCCCAAACGCGAAATAATTGCAACAGTAAGCCGGAAGGCATTTCTCGCATTGGCTGGTATCATCTCGTTTGCTCTTTGTCATGAATGGTTCCTTGCGGGGTTAAGAATAATTGCTGGGGAAATGAATCCGATACTATTAAGATTCAATCAGCGGCTATTTTGCCTTTCTAGCTTTGAAGAGTCAAATAGAAGTCATCATTGCGTGCGGCTATTGTGCATTAGCATCTATACCTGAGGTTGTAGAGGGTCACCATTGGGAAAGTTCTCTCGCAGGAGTGGGTGTCGGTTGCTAAAATGTAAGGCCTGATTTATTGTGAGACATTGAACGAAACCGAAATGAATTTAAGCACCCACTCATGTTGCTGACTGCTACCCATACCATTTTTGCACGTCGTATTTTTCTGGCGACATTATATTTATCCCTAGCGGGTTTGATATATTTTAATTCGCTGAGCAATGGGTTTGTGTTTGACGACCGTCACTATATCAGCCAAAACTATTTGATAAAAGTATTGGATGGGCAGGCGTTGTGGGAACTATTTTCATCGTTTTATGTTTGGGATTATATTCCCGTGACATTATTCTCTTTGAGTGTTGATTATTGGGCATACGGCTTGAATCCCACAGGCTATCATTTCTCCAACACATTGTTTCATTTTATAAATTCTATTTTAGTCTATCAGTTAGTTCTGAGGATCACCCAATCTGGGCGAGGAGCCTTTTGGGCATCTTTAATTTTTTTAGTCCACCCGTTACAAGTAGAAAGCGTTGCCTGGATATCAGAGCGCAAAAACCTGCTGTCTTTTTTGTTTTTTGCCTTGTCCTTTTTATCTTATTTGCGAGGGCGAAGCCGCTTGCTCTCGTTACTGTTTTTTTTGCTGGCGTGTCTGGCAAAAACCTCTGTCGTGATTCTTCCCCTCCTGCTGGTTCTTCACGATATATCGTTTACTAATAAAAATATCAAAAATATTTTTATGGAAAAAATCCCCTATTTTTTAATTTCTTTGGGGATAGCGGTGCTGGCTTTGTTGTCTCACGCAAACGGAAATACGATTCGCGACCACCCAGATATGAACCCCATGAATACGGTATTTAGTATGGTGGCGGTTTTTAAGGAATACATAATTAAGATTATGTTCCCCATTAATTTGAACATCTGGTATCCCGACCAGGTTTACAAAAGTTTAATGGAGCCACAAGTTCTGATTGCGATTCTGGTGATAGCGGTTTATGTCTGGTTGATCTGCAGGAGTTATGCAAGCCAGCGCGTTGTGTTTTTCGGCCTGGTCTGGTTTGTCATTGCATTGCTTCCCGTTTCCCATATCATTCCCTTTCCGCAAATGATGGCAGATCGTTTTCTTTATGTCCCCATATTAGGGCTTATGATTGCTGTGACGGCCATGATACCTGCTTTAAACAGGAATGCATGTGTGTTGGTGTTTTCTGTCATTTTAATATTCAGCTTATTAAGCATTACTCGGAACCGGGTTTATCAGGATGATTTGCATTTGTGGCAAGATAGTGTGGAAAAAAATGCTAATAATACACGTTCTGTGATGTTCCTCGGTTTATCTCACTGGGGACAAGGCGACCGAGATCAGGCTCTTAAAATATTACAGCAGGCCCAAATCCTGGAACCTAAAAATACCCGAGCCGCTCTCTACTCTGCCGATATCTACACACAACAGGAAGCATGGCAGCAGGCAGAATCCATTTACCAAGAGTTGGTGCAGAAGAATCCGCAAAACTCAAAATATTATAATCACCTAGCATTATTTTTAGGCAACCGAGGCCAGCTTAAAGAAAGTCTTCGTTTGTTAAATAAGGCCCTTGACCTGGATCCCGATTATTCTGTGGCGCATTTTAATCGCGGGATTTTTCTGGACAAAATTGGAGACGCAGGAGGTGCCCTGCGAGCTTATCAAAAGGCAGTAGCCCTTGACCCGAAATCGGCTCATTATCAGTATGTCATGGGAATGTTTTATATGAAACGAACCGACCATCCGGAATTAGGTCGGCAACACCTCAAAAAAAGTCTTCGTCTTAACCCCGACCAGTCTTCCGCAAAAACGATTGAACAAACTCTCAACCCTTGAGAATTTGTTCGCTCATTTGATAAATCTGCTGGTTCAAACTTTGGTTTTCAGGCCAAACGCTCAACTGGTTGTAAACGCTTCAGCCACAGCGCCGTTACGCTGTCACCTTCAGGATCAATGCGACCGCGTATGATATAAGGGCCGTGGTCATATAAAAGGTGCCCGAATTGTTTATAAACACCCGGAAATAATGTGACCTCAAATGTTGCCGTTGCATCCTCAAGCGTCATGAATTTCATACGTTCATTTTTTACCGTGCGGGCATGCTTGAATGTGATCGCCCACCCAATCAGAGTTGCCAAACGTCCCGAAAAATTTTCAAGCTGGTTTCCTTGAATGATTGTTTGTGACAGCTTGTGGTTTTGCAAAGAATAGAGGTTGAGTCTATGCCCTGAGACAGTCAGGTCTAAACACTCCAACTCGGCCAATAAGTTTTCATGCAAGCTGTCATCTGCGAGTTTTGGGATCTGCAGAGAAACGGGTGCGAAGAGGGCTTGTTTGCAAAGAGACGGGCGGTGATGCAATTTCAATTGCCATAATAGCCCCGCTTTGTTTACACCTAGGCTGGAAAATGCCCCGCACCGTATCAACGATTCCAACTCGGACAGTGAAACCTCGGAGCGCGCCATAAAATCTGCGAACGAGGTGTAGGGGTGGTTATTGAGAATGGCATCAAGAGAGATTTTTTTAAGTTTCTTTATTTGCGATAGTCCAACCCGAATGGTTTTGTGGTGAGCGGTAAAAGGTTCATCGCTGCGGTTGATATCAGGAGGCAGAATCTTAATATTCATTCTTCGGGCTTCCTCTGTGTAAACACAGGCATCGTAGAACCCGCCTCGGTTCGACAACACCGCCGCCATAAACTCAGCAGGGTAATGGGCCTTGAGATAAGCGGTTTGAAAGGAGACAATGGCAAACGAGGCACTGTGAGCCTTGCAGAAGGCATAGCCCGCAAAACTTTCGATTTGTCGCCAGATCTCATCGGCAGATTTTTGAGAGAATCTGTTTTGCATCGCGCCCGAAACGAAGCGTTCCCGATGCGTATTAATATCTTGCCAGTCTCTTTTTTTACTCATACATTTTCTTAAACTATCGGCTTCGCCGAGGCTCATGCCGCCGATGGTATGCGCGACTTTGATAACGTCTTCCTGATAAATCATAATGCCGTAAGTGTCTCGTAAAATTTCATCCATACTTGACGGAGAAGAAACAATGGGTGGCTGAGGCATGGCCTGGTGTTTAGCGCGATTGGCAATATGGCGTTCAATGAATGTTTTCATCATGCCACTGTCCGACACGCCGGGGCGGATGATCGAGCTGACAGCCGTCAGCATTTCGAAACTGTCGACATTGAGTTTGCGTAGTAGATTGCGCATGCCGGGTGACTCGATATAAAAACAGCCGATGGTTTTTCCAGCCCGAATGAGCCGTTGCGTCTTCGGGTCCTGTACCGGATCGATTTGGTTGAAGTCAATTTTTAGTCCATAGTTTTTTTCCACATTGTGCAATGTGTCGGCGAGCACAGCCAGCCCTTTTTGTGCCAGTAGATCGATTTTAAGAAGCCCCATATCTTCCACGGGGTACATATCGTATTGAGTGACGACAAAACCTTTCTGGGTATGCTGTAGAGGAATGCGATCGACAATAGGAAAAGGAGAAATCACGATGCCGCCACAATGAATGGAGAGGTGGCTGGGAAACCCCTCGATATGTTTAGCGAGAGAGACCATGGAACGATAAGGTTCATCTTCCAGCGGCAAATCGCGGCATTCGGGGATGGTGTCGCGCACTGTTTGCAGTTCAGAAAGGCAGACCGAGTGGGGCAGGCGTGAGGTGAAAGCATCAATTTCAGGGATGGGAATAGCGAGAGCTTTGCCCACTTCGCGTAATGCCGAGCGACCTCGGAAATGTACATGAGCGCAAATCAAGGCGACATTTTCAGAGCCGTATTTTTGGAACACATAATTCAGCATCTCGTCACGCCGGTTCCAAGGGAAGTCAATGTCGATGTCGGGGTAGTCGGTGCGCTCCGGATTCAGAAACCGTTCAAAATAAAGATTCTGAGCAATGGGGTCGACTTCAGTGATACCCAATGCGCGGCATACCAAGCTGTTCGCGGCAGACCCCCGCCCAACGGTGGGAATATTTCGTGTTTTGGATTCACGCACAATATCCCAGACAATTAAGAAGTAGGAAGAAAAATTTAGGCCATGGATCACCTTTAATTCGTGTCGTAGTTGTTGAAGTGCGAGGTTCAGGTAACGAGTATTTCGGTAGAGTTCAAGCACACCTTTCCAAGCCAGTTTTTTTAGATAGCCGTGTTGGTTTGTTTTGGAGGCACTAGGCAAAGAAAAATAAGGAAACAGAGGTTGGCCAGTAGGAAGTTTTACATTACATTGCTCGGCAATTTTTTGGGTGTTGGAAATGGCCGATGGAAACTCATGAAACACGCGAGCCATCATTGCAGGCGATTTCATCCATGCCTCACGAGAAGCCAGTGCAGACTGAGGAACCGAGTATACGGTGGTGTTCATCTTGATGGCTGTCAGAAGTCGGTGCACTTGCCAACCTTCAGGGTGAATAAAACGCACTGGGTTCGTTGCCACCACTGGGCACAGAGAAGGCATATTGCTGTGAGGAGAAAGACCCATTTGGTAATAAATATTTTTTGTACCGCGTATTTTGAGTATAGGCTGTAGCATTTCTAAGTTTGAGCAAAGAATGATGAGATGTTCGCTACACTCCTGTAACCGCAGGGGCAAGGAGAAGTCTGGCTTCAAATGTCGATCGGTGATGACCCTACAGAGCTCTGCAAACCCCTGCATATTTTTAGCCAGCAGAACGGCCCGGTGGTTTCCAGATACGATTTCTGCACCCAGAATGGGTTTGATTCCTGCCTTGATCGCTGACTGATAGAATGGCACGGCACCATAAAGCCCATTGGTATCTGTGAGGGCCAGTGCTGGGTAGCCCAAGGTGGAAGCCTGCCGAACCAACTCGTCAATTCGGCTTGCCCCACCCATCACAGGGCAAGGGATGGTTAGCGAATGGTCAGAATTTTTTGAGCGCCGGACAGAGCCATCGCGCGTAAGGCCCAGAACCGTCTCACCGAGAAAGGAATAATTGCTGTGACAATTTAAATGAACAAACATAGGGGCAAATAAAAAGCGAAAATAAGGAATGAGAAAAACCCAATTCACGGATTTTTTTAGGATCGCTCATGCTACCGCGATTAAATTGGTCCTGTCAACCTGCCTCGGATGATATTTCAAAAGCGTTTGAATGCCCGCTTGTTAGGTCAAAGAAGGAGGTTTTATGCAAATAAATATATGGGTGAATAAAATGAGTTGACAAAAAGAAAATAACTGGTTAGAGTGTTCTAGCTTCAATAGCTCCCAAACAAAAATCCCTAATAAAATCAATCAATTATCCAGCAATTTTTTCGTGCATTCGCTGTCAACCTTATAGAACAAACTCAAAATACATAAAATTTACTATTCTCGATTTTTCCCGCTCTTGAACTTGGCTCCATTGCAAGAACGTGATGATTTATAGAGAGCAAACATTCCTAACCCCTACCTCTAAAGAAGCTACAAAACATGACCCAAATGAATATAGAAGAACTTAAGGCTAAAACGATATCCGAGCTTACTAATATTGCCAAGGAATTGAAGATCCAAGGTCACAGTGGGCTGAGAAAGCAGGACCTGATTTTCAGAATCCTCGAAGCTAAGACCGAAAAAGATGGTCTGATGTTTGGCCAAGGAGTGTTAGAAATTCTCCCTGACGGATTTGGTTTCTTGCGAGCGCCGACCTACAATTATCTTCCCGGCCCCGATGATATTTATGTGTCGCCCTCTCAGATTCGTAAGTTTGACATGCGTACTGGCGATACCATTTCGGGCCAGATTCGTCCACCCAAAGACAGTGAGCGTTATTTTGCTCTGCTGAAGGTGGAAGCGATCAACTTTGAGAACCCGGAAAAAACCAAAGACAAAATTTTATTCGACAACCTGACACCTCTATATCCAGAAGAGCGTCTCCGATTGGAGACACCGGGTGGTAAAGATTATTGTGCGCGAGTGATGGACTTGATGACCCCTATCGGAAAAGGTCAGCGTGGACTGATCGTGGCACCGCCGAGAACCGGTAAGACCATGTTGTTGCAATCCATCGCTAACAGCATCAGCACGAATTATCCGGAAGTGGCTTTGATTGTTTTGCTCATTGATGAGCGTCCTGAAGAAGTGACCGATATGGAACGATCTGTTCGCGGTGAAGTCATCAGCTCAACCTTCGACGAGCCCGCGCAAAGACATGTGCAGGTTGCGGAAATGGTGATCGAAAAAGCCAAGCGTTTAGTGGAACATAAACGCGATGTGGTGATTCTTTTGGACAGCATCACGCGTCTGGCCAGAGCTTATAATGCAATCGTACCTCCTAGTGGTAAGGTTTTGTCGGGTGGTGTCGATTCGAATGCTCTGCAAAGACCCAAACGATTTTTTGGTGCGGCTAGAAATTTGGAAGAAGGGGGTAGCTTGACCATTCTTGCTACGGCGCTCATCGATACGGGAAGCCGCATGGACGATGTTATTTTTGAAGAATTTAAAGGAACGGGTAACTTGGAAGTTGTTCTCGACCGTAAATTGGCAGAGAAGAGAACCTTCCCCTCTATCGATATCAACAAGTCGGGTACGCGTAAGGAAGAGCTATTGCTCCCAGAAGAAGACCTTCAGCGCGTGTGGCTATTGAGAAAAGTTTTGCTCCCTATGGGCATCCATGATACGATGGACCTCCTATTACAAAAAATTAAAGAAACGAATACCAACGCCGAATTTTTAGCGGCAATGAACTCTTAATGGTGACCCAATGAAAGAAGGACTGCATCCTGAATACTATGAAACAACGGTACGTTGCGCGTGCGGAAGCGAAGTGCAAACCCATACAACCCTGAAAGATCTTCATGTAGAGATCTGCTCTCAATGTCATCCGTTTTTTACGGGTAAGCAGAAACTCATGGATACTGCAGGTCGTATCGAAAAATTCAAGCGCAAATATGCCAAAGCAATGCCTGCGAGTACACCCGAAGCAAGCGGCCCTCAATAAGCGCGTTCACCCTCTTTTTTCTTGCCCTGGATCCTCCAGGGCTTTATAAGAAACCAAACCATCCATGTTTGATAAGCTGAAATCGGTTGAGAAGCGTTATGACGACCTCAACCAATTTCTTAGCGATCCTAAGATAATTTCTCAGCAGTCCGAGTTCAAAAAATATGCGCGCGAGCAGTCTGAGTTGGCTCCTGTCGTTAGCCGGTTTCATGACCTGCAGAAAATCACCCAGCAATTAGAAGAGAATAAAAAAATCCTGCTTGAGGAAACCGATCCCGACTTGGTCGAAATGACCGAGGAAGATATTGTTGATCTGCAAGCTAAGGCAGAGAAAGCTGAAACGGATTTAAAACTGCTCTTAATTCCTAACGACCCTCGCGATGAACGAAATGTTATCGTAGAGATTCGCGCTGGTACCGGTGGCGAAGAGGCCGCCCTTTTTTCGACAGACCTGTTTCGTATGTATTCGCGGTATGCGGAAGAGAAAAAATGGAAAATGGAAATTTTGAGTTCTAACCTGACAGGCAAGGGTGGCTTCAAGGAAGTCATTTTTAATATTTCAGGCAAAAAGGTTTATAGCAAACTGAAATATGAAGGCGGTACACATCGTGTGCAACGGGTTCCAGATACAGAAAGTCAGGGGCGCATTCACACGTCTGCTGTAACCGTTGCGGTGATGCCGGAGGTGGAGGATGTGGATATTAAAATCAACCCGGCAGATGTTAAGATAGATGTTTACCGCTCTTCCGGCCCAGGTGGGCAGAGTGTTAACACCACCGATTCAGCGGTTCGCTTGACTTATGTTCCGACCGGGATGATTGTGACTTGTCAGGATGAAAAATCGCAACATAAGAACCGGGAAAAAGCCATGAAAGTTTTAAGAGCTCGGTTGTATGATGCGGAACAACAAAAACAGCATGATTCGATGGCCAGTGAACGCAAGCAACAGGTTGGCTCCGGAGATCGTAGCGGTCGCATTCGCACCTATAACTACCCGCAAGAGAGAATCACAGACCACCGGATTGGCTTAACCCTGCATAAACTATCTTTTGTGATGGAAGGGGATCTCGATGAGATCATCGATGCTCTAACGCTTCATTTCCAGACCCAAGCTCTGAAAGGGGAATAGGGTGGAGATTCTTGAAGACTCAAAACGGAATTGTTTTCAAGATGAAACGTTGCATAATTTTTTGACGGAAGCCTGCGAAAAGTTTTTGCAGGCAGGAGTCTCTTCTCCAAGATTGGATGCGGAGATATTGATTGCAGAGGGGCTTAATATTTCCAGAACAGCGTTGCTGACGCACCCCGAGCGCATTTTGAGTAAAGCTGAAATAGAGATGCTTGCGCATCGAATTCAGCGAAGGGTCTTACGCGAACCGGTTTCTCATATTCTCGGTGTTCAGGAATTCTGGTCGCTCGAATTCGAAGTGAGTGAAAAAGTTTTAACCCCCCGCCCTGAAACAGAAATCCTGATAGAGCAATGCTTGAAAGTGTTAGGAAAAACACCGGTCCCGATGCGAATTCTAGACTTAGGAACCGGGTCGGGAATACTTTCCATCATCTTGGCAAAAGAAATTCCACAGAGCCAAGTCACGGCTATTGAACAGTCTGTCGAAGCGTTACAAGTCGCTAGAAAAAATATTTTACGTCATGCTGTGACACATCAAGTTTCTTTTGTCTCGGGTGATCTGATGACGGTAGATTGGCAAGGGCCGTATCACCTCATCGTTTCCAACCCTCCTTATATTGAATCGGCAGACCTGCCTCAGTGCATGCCGGAGGTCTATCAATACGAACCGGCACAAGCTCTAGATGGTGGTAGAGATGGTTTGGATTATTATCGCTTTATTGTGCCGAAGGCATGGGAAAATTTGACGGATAATGGTTTATTAGTTTTAGAGATAGGTCATACACAGGCCGAGTCTGTGGTCGATTTCATGAAAAGAGATTCGGCTTATCAAGATATTCAAGTGGTGCAGGACTATTCAGGCTATGACAGAGTGGTGCTGGCTCGCAAAAGGACTTCAAATGGATAAAATTGTTATCGAGGGTGGGCGGCCTTTAGAAGGAACGGTAAAAGTGAGTGGGGCTAAAAATGCGGTCCTTCCTATTCTAGCGGCGACACTTCTAACGCGGGGACGAAATATCATCGAAGGGGTTCCAAACGTTCGCGATGTGAAAACCATGATCAGGCTCTTGCAAGACCTTGGTGCGGAAGTGGCGAGTTATGAAGATGAAAAAATTATTTTAGACACGTCTTCGGCAAATAATCCAGAAGCACCTTATGATTTAGTCTCAACCATGCGAGCATCCTGTCTGGTTTTGGGGCCTCTATTGGCCAAGTTAGGCCGAGCGCGGGTTTCCCTTCCGGGTGGGTGTGCGATTGGGGCGCGACCGATTGACTTTCATATTAAAGGATTGGAAGCCATGGGAGCAAAGATCTGGTTAGATCATGGTTATGTCCACGGAACCGCTGATTGTCTTAAAGGCATTCAGTTTTATTTTGATACGGTATCGGTGACAGGTACGGCGAACCTGATGATGGCGGCATGTCTTGCAGAAGGGGAAACGGTTCTGGAAAATGCGGCCAAGGAACCAGAAGTGGTTTTTCTGGCAGATGTTCTCAGCCAAGCCGGGGCGAAAATTAAAGGGCAAGGCACCGACATGATCACCATTCAAGGAGTTGCTTCCTTGCAACCGATTGAGTGTCGCATCTTCCCCGACCGCATTGAAGCCGGCACTTACATGATCGCGGCGGCCATTACTCGCGGAGATGTATTGGTTGAGAATTGCATCCCACAACATCTGGAGCCGGTTATATTGAAACTTCAGGAGGCTCAAGTGGATGTGGACGTGAAAGAAACTTCAATTCGCGTTCAGGGCAGACGTCCCCTGCTTGCGGTGAATGCCAAGACCAATCCGTATCCAGCTTTTCCAACGGATATTCAGGCACAATTCATGGCATTGATGACTTTAGCACGCGGACAGAGTATTATTATGGAGACCGTATTTGAGAATCGGTTTATGCATGTTGCGGAATTAAAAAGGATGGGAGCTGACATCACACTCGATGGACATACGGCGGTCATCAATGGAATCGAAGGACTTTCAGGAGCTCCTTTAATGGCGACCGATCTTCGGGCCAGTGCTTCACTTGTTTTGGCGGCCTTAGCGGCAAAAGGACAGTCTGTCATTTCTCGTGTGTATCATATCGATCGTGGATATGTGGGCATGGAAAAGAAGCTTTCCAGCCTGGGTGCCCGAATTCAAAGGCTTGCCAATTAAACTCGTTTTAATCTTCTCAGTCATTACTAACCTTTAGGCTTGGGTTATGGATACAACGCGCCCCCTTTACAGTCAGGAGATCCAGAGTTTTTTGTTGTGGATGCCCAATTGGGTTGGCGATGTGGTATTGACACTTCCCGTTATCCAATCTTTGCGCCGTGCTTACCCGGTGGCCCGCATTTCGGTGGTTGTTAAATCTCCATCCGACGAACTACTCCTGGGTCACCCAGCCATCGACACGGTTTTGACTTTGCCCTCTGGGTCGGACAACGGGTTCTGGCAAAAGGTGCAATTTTCAAGAAACCTAAAAAAATTCAATTTTGATGTTGGGGTGGTGTTTCCAAATTCATTTGGTTCTGCATTTCTCTTAAGCTTAACGGGGGTGAAATATCGATTGGGCTATGCCACCGATGCAAGAGATATTTTTCTCACTCACCCTGTTAAGACGACGTCTCATCTAAAAAAAACACAGTATCGCGTTGAATATTTTTTTAAAATTCTTTCGGCCTTAAAACTGGATGTGCCAGACCGTAAATTTTCTAGGTTGATTGCGCAGGAAGGGGATGCGACAACTCGAGAGGTCATGCGCGAAATGGGCTTGGATGAAGACGAGGAGTTTTTAATCTTGCACCCGGGAACCTCAAAGGTGGAGAGAGGTTGGCATGCGGAAAGATTTGGAATATTGTGCCAGAAGCTGAATAAAGAGGATGAGAGACGAGTTGTTCTCATTGGTACAGAAAAAGAATCGGAGTTGTTAGATCGAATTAGAAATTCCTGTCAACCTGGAACGATCAAAGTCGTTCCTTCCGTGAACTTGAGAGTTTTAGCGGGGTTGCTGGGCAAAAGCCGATTGTTCATTGGTAATGACAGTGGAATGATGCACCTTGCGGCAATGGTCGGGGTTCCGGTTTTAGGAATTTTTGGGCCGGGTAGTCCTGATACGACAGGCCCTTATATGCCAGTAGAAAAACACGAGGTGGTGAGCAAGAACTATACGTGCTCACCCTGCAGGCAGAGGTTTTTTAAGGAGTGCAAGCCTTCTCCGTTACAGAAACCGTATTGCCTTGAAGACATTACAGTGAAGGATATGCATGAGGCCATTCATCGTTTGTTGGAGCGGTATTAAACGTGACCCGCAGTCATTTTTTGAGGTGGCCTGAGAGGGCGGGTCTGGCAGAGGGTAGACCATAATAGTCGCGTATTAATTCTTCTTCGACGGTTGTCATGTTCAGGACATGGGTGACTGTGGGTGCCTCGGCCATAGATTCTTTTCTCCACTCAGTGGATACTTTCCCTAAATCTATTACGGTACGGATTTCAACAGGGAGAATCACGGTCTTGCCTTGCACTTGTAGATAACCTCCCAAATTTATGATCAAATAATAACAGTGATAAGTTTTGCTGTCTGCCAGCACGGCATCAATTCGGGCAATGGCTTCATCGAATTTGTCATAGAGATAGCAACCTATGACGCGGTCTTTTTTTCTTAATTTGAAATGGTTTTCAGATACATGAACCAAGGGCATCATATTTCAGCCTGAACGATTAGTGTTTGCCTCGAAATTATAGCAAATGTAGGCAATGTCCATACGCCGTCTAAAATATTAGAAAATAAAACCATGCAATTATGTCAGCGTTGTGATGAAAGGTTTTCCGACACGCACTCCTTCTGCCCAGACTGTAACGGGCAACTGGTGGCATGGATTGGGCAGGAAGAGGCTCCGGATATCGTGGTGCTCTGCACGGTTTTAGACGAGGCCAAAGCTCATATCATGCGAGGCTTTCTGGAAAGCGAAGGCATTCCCTGCCAACTCGAAAATATATCTTTTCATGCCGCACCCGCTCCAGTAGCCGACCTGACAAAGGTTCGACTCTGGACATTGAGAGAAGATTCTGAGCGAGCGAGTCAGTTATTGGAAGAACGAGAAAAGGTTTTGGTTTGTTTTGCCTGCAAAATGGAGGTTTTGGTAGAAGATGTTGTCTGTCCGCATTGTGGCGAGAGCGAAGATTGAGCGATCAGTCTGAAAATCGGAACTTGATGATATACCAAATTGCGGCAAAGCCATCTTTCCAAGTGATTTTTTTTCCCTCTGAATAGTCTCTGCCACTGTATGAAATGGGGACTTCATAGACCTTGAATTTGTTTTTAGCGACCTTGGCGGTGAATTCGGGTTCAAAGCCAAAGCGGTCACAGGTGAAGGTCAGCGAGTTGTTCACCCTTTTGGTGAAGACTTTGTATCCCGTTTCCATGTCGGTCAAATTCAGGTTGGTGAACATATTGGACAACGTGGTCAGGAATTTATTTCCGAGATAATGCCAGAAGAACAAGACCCGATGCGTTCCCCCTAGGAAACGAGATCCATAAACGACATCGGCTCGCCCGTCAAGAATGGGTTCCAATAAAATTCCATAGTCTATGGGATTGTATTCGAGGTCAGCATCTTGAATGATGATGACTTCGCCTTGGGTTTTGGAAAAACCCGTTCGCAATGCGGCGCCTTTACCTTGGTTGTAATCGTGGTAGAGAACCTGAAAATTTTCCCGACCTTCGTATTCCTTCAACACATCTCGTGTTCCATCGGTCGAATAATCATCGATGAGGATGATCTCTTTATCATAATCGACCGCTTCCACTTTGGATACTACAGTCCGAAGTGAATCGCGTTCATTATAAATTGGAATGACGATAGAAAGTTTAAGCAAGATAATGTTTAGAATAGGGTGTATATGAACGGAGCAACGGCACTGCCCTCTGTCAGAACTATCAACAAGCTCATCAATAACATGATAAAGACAATAGGCCCTAACCACCATTTCTTCCGGGTTTTAAGGAAATCCCAGAATTCTGTTAATAAGGCTAGCTTGCTGTCTGGATCGGACTGATTGCTCATTGGAAACCTTTATTAATTATTTACATTCAATAGAGTTTAGAACAAGAACGATCCAAAGTCTAAAATAAATTTAACGGGATTCAACTATATTTCCTTGAGTGAATTCCTCATTTGTCGAGATAAATGATTACCCGCTATCCCGGTTAAAACTCCTGTCAAAAGAGCCAGTGAGAAAAAAAAGGGAAGCAAAACGAAAAATGTGGTTTGTTTAATAAGGAAAATATATACACAGGTTGCGTTGATAAAGGTGTGGGCATAGGCTCCGCAGACGCTAATGCCAATGAGGCTGAAAGGACCTTTGCCGCCATGATAAATCACACCCATCACTGCGGTGCTGCCCAGACCGCCTGCGAGACTGAGAAAAAAAGTGGGCCCAAAAAAGGTTCCCGCAAGAATAGAACCCAGTATGACCCGGAGCAATGTTACGATAAAAGCCTCTCGAACTCCCAAATAAACGAGAGCCAGAAGGGTCATGAGATTGGCCAAACCAAGCTTGACCCAAGGGGTGGGCAATGGGAGCAAGGCTTCAAGGCGATGTAATATCACTCCTAAAGCCACCATCAAAGCCATGATGATTATTTTTTTTTCGGGGGCAACATAATCGGGCGAGAGGTCTTCCGGTTTCATTTGTTGCTGGAGAAATGAAATTCCCCTTTTTTGAGATTCACGTTAATCTGATCGCCAAACTTAAACTCCCCGGTCAGAATTTTCATAGAGATAGGGTTTTCCAGCTCACTCTCAATCAAACGCTTTAAAGGTCGAGCCCCATAAATTTCGCTATAACCGTCTTCAGAAAGTTTGTCGATGGCCTGGGGTGTGACATTCATGGAAAGATTTTTATCGTGCAGGCGTTTGTTGAGATTTTGAATCATCAAATCGGCAATAGCGCGAATATTTTCTTGGGTTAAAGAGTGGAAGACAATCAGGTCATCCAAGCGGTTGAGAAATTCGGGTTTGAACAGTTTTTTGGCTTCATTCAGCACCATGCTTTTAATGGCCGAATATTGTTTGCTGACTTCTTTTTTGGCGAAACCAATTCCTTTGTTGGTTTCAGAAATGGATTTCGAGCCAATGTTAGATGTGCCAATAATGATCGCATTTTTAAAACTGGTGACGCGCCCATGTGCATCGGTCAACCTGCCGTCATCCAACAGTTGCAGAAGGATGTTGAAAACATCCGGGTGTGCTTTTTCCAATTCGTCCAACAGGATGACCGAGTACGGGTGTCTGCGAACTTTTTCGGTCAGTTGACCGCCTTCGTCATAGCCCACATAGCCCGGTGGGGAGCCAATAATTTTTGAGACGGAATGTTTTTCCATGTATTCCGACATATCGAGTCGAATCAGTCTGTTTTCGTCATCAAGCAGAAATTCTGCCAACGCTTTTGCCAGCTCTGTTTTTCCCACTCCGGTGGGGCCGAGCATGAGAAACGACCCGATGGGTTTGTCTTTTTCTTTGAGGCCGGCTCGGTTTCTACGGATGGCATTGCTGACTGCGATGATGGCGTTGTCTTGACCAACGACTCTTTTATGAAGATTGTCTTCCATATGAGTCAATTTGTCTTGCTCTGTTTCTTGAATTTTATTTACCGGAATTCCTGTCCATTCTGCCACGACGTTGGCGATATCTTCAGCGGTAACATTATTATCCATTGTCGAGAGCGTTTTTTTCCATTCGCTACGTTCTTTTTCTAGCTTTTCGTCAAGGGTTAGGATTTCCTGACGCAGGGACGCGACAGACTGGAATTTTTGATGCTGAAACTCTTCTTTCTGCTTGAGATTGAGGCGGTTTTTTTCGTTCTCCAGCTCTCTGATATGGGTGGGGACATTGATCAGGGCCAGATGCTTCTGAGCGCCGGCCTCGTCCAATAAATCTACTGCCTTATCAGGCAAAGCCCGGTCGGAGATATGTTTTTCAGAAAATTTTGCGGCTGTGGTCAAAGCCTCTTCCTGATAAACGATTGAATGATGTTTTTCGTATCGAGATTTTAACCCATCGAGAATTTTAATGGTGCCCTCAACAGAAGGTTCTTGCACTAAAACAGGCTGAAACCGACGCGACAGAGCTTTGTCTTCCTCAATATGTGATTTGTATTCATCTAAAGTGGTGGCCCCTATGCATTGCAACTGCCCTTTAGAAAGAGCGGCCTTGAGCATGTTTGAAGCATCGACACCGCCCGCTCCCGCTCCGGCACTGACAATGGTATGAAGCTCATCAATAAATAAAATGATGTTGCCCTGAGCGGCGATGATCTCGTCTTTCACCGCCTTCATGCGTTCTTCAAATTCTCCACGCATTTTGGCACCAGCAATGATTTCTGACATCTCCAATACTTTGACCCGTTTGCCGATCAGCGTCTCAGGAACTTCAGAGTTAACGATTCTTTGCGCTAGACGTTCTACGAGTACCGTTTTCCCCACCCCCGGCTCGCCGATAATCACGGGGTTATTTTTTCTCCTCCTAGAAAGAATCTGAATGATGCGATTGATTTCTTTTTCACGCCCGATGACAGGGTCCAAAGCTCCTTTACGGGCCAGGTCAGTGAGGTCTGTTGTGTATTGCTCCAAAATGTCTGATTTTCCTTCAGTATCTTTATCCGCGATGGTTCGGCCTCCACGCAGTGCATCGACTTCGCTCTTTACCTTATCGTAGGTCAGGCCCTTTTCTTCAAGCAAGGTGGGTATTCTGCCTAGGCTTGGGTCAAAGAGAGCGAGAAGCGTCGCTTCTAGGCCAATGAATTTGTCTCCCAGAATTTTAGCTTGCTCTTGCGCTCCTTTGAATAGCGCTTCGGTTTCCTGTGGAACTTGAATATGCCCGATGGGGGCACCATGAATTTTGGGCTCGTCTTTTTGCAGCAAATAAATTTGTTCAATGATTTTTTGAGCCAGTTCCAGATCGTGGGGGTAAGCCGTTTCAAGGATCTCTGGAATTATGGATTCTTCCATGGCCAAGATGCCGAGCAAAACGAAGTCAGGTGTCAGTGCATCTTGATGCAGGTTGATCATTTCCATAGACCCTACATTGAGTGCCTCGATTACCTTGTCCGTAAAATTGCGAATATGTTGTTGAAGCATGGGTCAGCTCTTAGGATTGAAGGTTAATAAAGTCTGCATATGAAGCTGGACCGAGTCGCTCAAGGCATTATAGTCATAGCCTCCCTCAAGCATGGAAAGTATGCGTCCAGAGCAAACATCTTGCGCAACCTGCATCAACAATTCGGTCATTTTTCCAAAACATTCGGTGGTCAGCTGAATTTGTGCCAGAGGGTCATTTTTATGCGCGTCAAATCCGGCGGAAATAATGATCAAGTCCGGATTGTATCGTTGAATTTCTGAGATCAGTCTGTTTTCTACTGCCGCAATATAGTCTTCATCATCGGAATAGGCATCCATGGGGAGGTTTAATGTCGTGCCCAGCCCCTCTCCCGTCCCTGTTTCCTCCTCTGCGCCAGACCCTGGGTAAAAAGGGTGCTGATGGGCACTGGCATAATATACGGAGGGGTCATTATAGAACGAGTGTTGAGTTCCATTGCCATGATGAACATCCCAATCGAAAATAAAAATTTTATTTAAAGCTTTTATTTTTTGTGCGTAACGGGCGGCGATGGCAACATTATTGAATAGGCAGAAACCCATCGCACGGTCCTGTTCGGCATGATGACCGGGGGGGCGCACCGCGCAAAAGGCATTGTTGATCTTGCCATCCACGAGTTGATCGATAGCCGTCATCCCCGCACCAGCACTCAAAAGTGCGGCGTTATAAGAGTCTTGCGAGATGACGGTGTCGGCATCCAAATTACGATTATGGTCGGCGCAATTTTGCTCTACGCTAGCTATATAGCCCAGATCGTGAATGTTTGCTATTTCATCGACGGTGGCCTTGCGGGGTTGTATTGGAGTGAGGTTGTTGTAAAATTCGGAAGATTCCAGCCTATTCTGAATGGCTGTCAACCGACCGGGGTTTTCGGGATGCGGTTCCGTTTCATGGAGAAGATAAAATGGATCTGATGCGTAACCCGTTTTATTCATTATGTGGACCTTCCCGTTCGAGAGCCTCGTGGTTCTTGATAGCTTAACAAGAATATTGTGGTGAAAATATCTGTTTATACATTCGAGAGTATCAGACTCTCGAAATTGAATCAACTTCCTTAGGCTTATGATCCCTGTAGCAAATAAAGAGAAACTGGAGTGCCTAGAATCTTTTTCTAAAAGTTTGGGTTTTGATGGCTTTGGGGTAGCAAGCCCTGAAGTCGGCCCGGCAGGTGAGAGGTTTGGGGAATGGTTGGATGCCGACTATGAAGGTGAAATGGCTTATATCCGGCGTGGTGAAGAGAAACGGAAAAACCCTGATCTCGTGTTGGAAGGAGTGAAAAGTATTCTATGTTTTCGTACTAACTACTACAGCAGAGAAAAGGATATGAGTTATGTCGAGCATCGAGATATTGGCGATATCTCAATCTATGCTTTGAACAAAGATTATCACGATATTGTTACGCCACGTTTGCGCAAGGTGGAGGAAAAAATTCAGCAGACGTTTATGGGATGTAAGACCCGAATTTATGTGGACACAGGCCCCATTCTCGAAAAACCCTTAGCTCAACAAGCGGGCTTAGGATGGATAGGAAAACATACCAATCTGATCAGTCAGGGGGTGGGGTCTTGGTATTTCCTCTCTGAGATTCTGACCGATGTGGTTCTCCCACCATCGCAACCGGAACAAGACCATTGTGGCACTTGTAGAAACTGTATCGATATCTGCCCGACACAGGCCATCATCGCGCCTTATGTGTTGGATGCAAGGCGGTGTATTTCTTATCTCAATATTGAGTTAAAAGGAGTCATCCCTATTGAGTACAGAAAGGCCATTGGCAATCGAATTTATGGTTGCGATGATTGCCAGATTGTTTGTCCGTGGAATTCGTATGCCGTCAAAACCGAGGAACCTGAGTTTCAGGGAAAACAAGACAGCTTAAACCTGATAGACTTGATTCAGCTCGATACAGAAATGTTTAGGCGAAGGTTTAAGGGAAGCCCGATCAAGCGAATTAAGCGGCGAGGCCTACTTAGAAATGTTGCCGTAGCCCTCGGCAATTCGGGCAACCCACAAGCTATAGCCCCGCTTATCAAGGTGCTTGATGATGAAGAACCTTTAATTAAGGCGCATGCAATCTGGGCCTTGGGGGAACTTGCAGGCCCTGAGATCATCGCGATACTTAGTGAGAAATTAAAAGACGAGAAAGAAGCGATGGTTCTCGAAGAATTGGCGCTAGTGATGGCGAAATTTGATTAGAGTAAGGAACCGCTTTGCTTCGCATACAAGATGTTTTGCTATCGAGGGTGAAAGGCTCTACCGGCATTTTCAAGATCATGATCGTTTTAGAGCTGTGACGTATGATGCAATATAAATTACGACCTCTGATGCTACTTTCCGGGCTATTTCTGATCGCTCTGGTAGTTCGTGTTGCCTATTTAATCGAGCTTTCCCAGATTCCTTATTTTGATATTGTTCTTCCTGTTTACGATCATTTTAATTTCGACCAAGGGGCTTTGAATTTTGCGGCGGGTGATGGGTTGGCACGATCTCCCAATAATAGTTATTCACCGTTGTATAAATATTTTCTCGGAAGCCTTTATTATCTTTTCGGAAGAAATTTTTATGTGGTCTACGGCATTCAGTTTACGCTCGGGGCTTTGGGTGCGGTCCTGTTATTCCTGATAGGAAAAAAACTGTTTGATGTTCGTGTTGGCTTGTTGGCTTTTGCGGGTTTTGCTTTTTTTTCTACCGAGATCATTTATGAAGGCATCATTCTGCGGGCGGCCTTCATCACTTTTCTCGCAATCCTTTCGTTTTATGTGCTGATTCGTTTGCGCGAATCCCCGACCCCTTTGATGTTGGTGATTTGTGCCTTGACTCTGTCCTTATTTTTTCAATCTCGTCCCAACACCTTTCTTTGTCTTCCCTTTGTCATTTATTACGTCCACGCATATGTTTTTAAGAGCCTGAGTTCTAGAGAGAAAACAAAAGGCTGGGGGCTGTTTTTAATTCCCTTGTTGCTTTCGTTTTTCCCGCTTTTGATTCAGTGTTACCTCGTGCATGGGAAATTTGTGTTTTTTGATTCCAGTGGTCCGACAGCCTTTCTGGCCGGAAACTTCATTGATTATCCAGGGGTGGGGTTTGACAGCAACCTCCTGATTCAATTCCAGAAAAAATACGGGATGGAAAACCTGTCGCCTCCATCTTTTATCTTGCAACAGGTGATGAATGACCCGGTTGGGTTTTTGAGGATGATTGGAAGAAAAATGTTTTTTTATTTTAACGATCTTGAAGGCGCATCCAATCTGTCCATTTATTTGTATCTGGAAAATTCTCAGATACTTCCTTTTTTATTCAGTCACTTTTCCCTGTTTTCTGCTTTAGGGTTGATGGGGGTGGTGCTGGCTATTCAGAACCGGGAGAAAATATTTCTTCTCTATGTTTTTTTGGCGTGCTTGATTCTTTCTGTGGTTCTTTTTCATGTGGTGGCTCGTTTTCGAGTTCCTTCCGCACCTTTTCTGATTTTATTTTCGGCCTATGCTGTGGGCAGAGCCTGCACTTGGTGGGGGCAACGGCAATTCAAGTTTCTGACTGTATTTATTGTCGTGTTTGCAGTTTTGTTCTATGGCTTACGGGCTCCAGAGAATCGAACCAAGGCCCGTTATGTGGATTATTGCAACTGGAGTTACGCCTATATGTTGGATGAAAAAAGGTTCGATGTAGAAGAGGCGGAGACTTATGGCATTCAATGTGTGCAGGCTGAAAGAAAAATTAGTTCGGCGTGGGGGCTGACTAATGTATCGCTGGCTTCGATCTATAAGCTCTATGGTTCTTATTTGATCCAGCAGAAAGATGAGATGGCGGGACAATTTTTGCAGGATGTTTTTATGATTAATCCGTTTGATTCTGAGATTTACAGAATGTATGCAGATTTTGAACGTGGGCGAAATAACATGCGTTCTGCGATTCGGTATCTTCAAATCAGTTCGGTTGCCAATAAAAATGATGCCACACCTTTAAAGACTCTGATCCAATTTTACTACGAAAACGAGACGCCCCCCGGCAGGTTGCTGGCGGCTTTGAGGTCTGTGCTGCCAATGGAAAAAGACCCTGGCATTCATCAGCAAGTGAAAAATGAAATACTCCGACTAGAAGGACGGCTTGCCGAAAAAAATATTTCGCCTGAAAAAGCGCAGAAATATCTTGCTGAAGGTAAATGGTCATTGGCCGCAGAAGAATATGTCAAGCTCAATGCCTTCAATGCTTCGAATGTAGATCTTCTCATTGAGCAGGGGATGGTGTTCGAGAACTTGAATGATAAAGAGAAAGCACTGGGCTCTTATTACGATGCTTTGCGTATCGATGACAACCATATCGAACTCAATAAAAATCTGGGAAATTATTATGAGTCTGCCAACAATCTGGTTTTAACCGTTCTGCATTGGAAGCGGTATCTTGAGATCGCACCACATGGGGTTGAGTCTTCATTTATACGAAAACGCTTTCAGTTCTACTCTCAACAATTAAAGATGCAGAAACTGAAGAAGCAAGTATCGGGCCTCTCGAAGGAGCAAAATCAGGCACTCTATGAAATTTATCGGAATATGAAAGTGAAATTGGGTGTCTAAAGCCGATTCCTGCGTAAGAATCAAAACAAACCGTTGATCCTGCATGGGTTCCCGTCCTATAATCAATAAAAACTAACGGCTCCCTTTAGTCGGGGAGGTAGATCGCGATAGCTCATTAAGCGGCCAATAGGTATTGGACGCTATGAAATCTATCGCTCATTGGGGTCCTGCATCGTGCTGGATTGGAAAGGTTTATGGAAAATTCACGTTTTATAAAAGCTTGCCGGGGCGAACCGGTGGATAAAACTCCGGTTTGGTTTATGCGCCAGGCAGGTCGGTATATGAAGGTCTACCGAGATCTTAAAGAAAAGCACACGTTTTTGGAAATGTGCAAGACACCTGAGTTGGCCTGCGAAGTCACCTTGCAACCTCTGGACGTATTGGGGGTGGATGCGGCGATTATTTTTGCCGATATTCTTCTGCCTTTAGAGCCGATGGGCACAGGTTTGGAGTTTATCGTGGGCGATGGCCCCTCGATTCCTCGCCCTGTCAGAGACAGAAAAGCGGTGGAAGGGCTATTACCGGTTGATGTCGAAGAGCAACTGGGATTTGTTGCCGATGCCATTCGTTTAGTGAAGAAGGAAATTAATATTCCCTTGATCGGTTTTGCGGGTGCACCTTTCACCCTATGCAGTTATATGATCGAGGGTGGCAAGTCGCGAGAGTTTAAAACTACTAAGCTGATGATGTATGAAGCTCCGGATGTGTGGGAGCTTCTGATGGATAAGGTTTGCACCATGCTGATTGATTATCTGAAAATGCAGGTTGCGGCAGGGGCTCAGGCTCTACAGATATTCGACAGTTGGGTGGGTTGCCTCAGCCCTCACGACTATGAGAAGTATATTCTTCCTCATACAAAGCGTGTTTTTGATGGACTCAAAGATGTTGGCGTTCCCATCATTAACTTCAGCACGGGAACCTCAACATTGTTGGACACCGTGCAAAAAGCGGGCGGAGATGTGCTCAGCTTTGACTGGAGAATTGAAATGGATGTGGCGCGAGAAATCTTAGGACATGACCAACCGGTGCAAGGCAATTTAGACCCGGTAACGCTTTTTGCTCCTTTGCCGGTAATTAAAGAGCGGGTTCATGACATCCTCAAGCGGGCTGGCAAAAAAGGCCATATCTTCAATTTGGGGCACGGTATTTTGCAACACACTCCGGTTGAGCATGTTAAAGCCGTGGTCGAAATGGTTCATGAGTACCAGCATGAATGATTCTTCTCATACCGAGCCGCTGACTGGTATTTTTCTTATGGCACATGGGGCTCCCGAGTCCACCGATGATATTCCGGAATATTTGCGGAACATTCGTGGCGGAACGGAATCCACTCCTGAAACCATCCAAATCATTCGAGACCGCTACGAGCAGATAGGCGGGAAATCTCCCTTGCGGGAGATTTCCCAAGAACTTTGCACCCGGTTGGAATCTTTTCTCAATCAACAGGGAAAAAAGTTCAAAGTCTATTGTGGGATGCGTAACTGGAGTCCGTACATCCGTGATGAAGTAAAAAGGATGAAGGCCGATGGCGTTCAAAAAGTGGTCGCACTTTGTCTGGCTCCGCAATTCAGTACTTGGAGCACGCGTTTGTACTTCAAGGTGTTCAAGGAAGCGTTGAAAAGTTGTGACGCGGAGTCAATGGATGTTCGCTACATCGCTAGTTGGGCAGACCACCCGCTTCTCATTGATGCCTTTGAAGAAAAATATCGCAAAGCTCTAGGAAAACTGGGGCCGGATGCACAGGAATCGGTTCATACTATTTTTACAGCGCATAGCATTCCTTCCGAATCCTTGGAGTTTGGAGACCCTTACCCTGAAGAATTTGATAAAACCGTTAATAAATTAGTTGAGCGAGTTCAAACTCGAAACTGGTTTAAAGCTTATCAAAGTCAGGGAATGATACCGGTCCCTTGGTTGGGGCCGACGGTTGAGTCGGTTCTGGATAAGATTGCGAGGCAGGGATCGAAAACCGTATTAATGGTCCCGGTTGGTTTTGTCTGTGACCATGTAGAAATTTTGTTTGATATTGATATCGAGTTTAACAATTATGCGAAAGAGCGTAAGTTGACCTTACACCGCACCGAATCGTTGAATCACTCTCCTTTGTTTATCGAGGCACTGGCTTCTGTCGCTTGGGAAAACCTAGTTTAAGAGCTCAAAGTCCCCACTTTTTTTATTTCCGCATAAAATATGAATCTCGAAAATTTAAACCCACAACAATTGCAAGCGGTGCAACATGATGAAGGCCCGTTGATGGTGGTAGCAGGGGCGGGTTCTGGAAAGACGCGTGTTATCACTTGCCGAATTGCCAATTTAATTCAGGAAAAACAAGCTTCCCCCGAAAGCATTCTTGCTATTACATTTACCAATAAAGCGGCAGGAGAAATGAAGGAACGGGTTCGAAATATGCTGGATTTTCGTGGAGCCTCTCCCTGGATCAGCACCTTTCACTCCTTTTGTCTTAGAATTTTAAGAAAACATATTTCCGAGTTGGGTTTCTCGAATGACTTCGCGGTCTACGATGCGCAAGATCAGTTGACCTTGGTCAAGCAGTGTATGAAGGTGAAAGAAATTAGCGCCGATGCCTTTCCACCGAAAACACTTCTCAACCATATCAGCAGTTTCAAAAATGATTTTCTCATGCCTGAAGATGTGAAGCAGGAGGAAATACCATACGGGCATCAGCACAAAGCGGCCGGTCTCTACCCGGTTTATCAGGCGGCTTTGAAAAAAAATAACGCTTTGGATTTTGATGATTTACTGGTCTTTGCAGGCCGTCTTTTTCAAGAGGTCCCGAATCTGCAGAGGCATTATAGCGAAAAGTTCAAATACATCATGGTGGATGAGTTTCAAGATACCAATGCGGCGCAGTATAAGCTGGTGCGTCTGTTATCTGAGACACATAAAAATATTTGCGTGGTGGGCGATGACGATCAAAGTATTTACCGTTGGCGGGGCGCGAACATTGAAAATATTTTAAAATTCGAGAATGATTATCCCGGCACGACGGTCATCAAGCTTGAGGAAAACTATCGCTCTACGCAAAATATTTTAAATGCCGCAGGAAGTGTGGTGAAGGAAAATAAGAACCGCAAAGATAAAACCCTGTGGACTCAAAACGAAAAAGGCTCGCCAGTACTGTGTTACAAGGCTGAAGATGAAACCGAAGAAGCCCGGTTTGTTTGTGAAAAAATTCAGGAACTGAACCGTGAAGAAGGTTTTAGTTTTAATGAAATGGCGGTGCTTTATCGCACCAACGCTCAATCGCGTGTGATGGAAGATATGCTGAGGCGAACGGGCTTGCCTTATCAGGTGATTGGGGGTCTGCGCTTTTATGAAAGAAAAGAGATCAAGGATGTTCTGGCATATATGCGGGTCGTTTTAAACCCGAGTGATTCGGTTTCTTTGAAACGAATTATTAATGTTCCGGCGCGAGGAATCGGGAAAACCTCATTAGAAAAAATAGAAGCGTATTGCCAGCAGAAGGGTTTATCTCTATTGGAGGGCTTGCGAGATAATGGGCAAGCCAAGTTGGCAGCCCCTGCCGCAAGTAAAAAAATTGTCCAGTTTCTACAGATCATTGATGAATTGAGTGTCACTTTTCAGCATGGCAACCCATTGGATCTTTTGCGAGAGGTGGTGGACAAGTCGGGTTATGGGGGAATGCTGGAAGCGGACAATACTCACGAGAGCAAGGGCCGAATCGAAAACCTGCAAGAATTATTTTCTGCTGTGGAGCAGTCTTTAGAGGATGGCGATGGGTCTTTGCAGGAGTTTCTTGACTCGGCGACGCTTGTGGCCGATCTGGATAATCTCGATGACGAACGGGGTGTTTTGCCTTTGATGACTTTGCATACCTGCAAAGGCTTGGAGTTCTCTTCTGTATTTCTGGTGGGGATGGAAAATGGACTTCTTCCACATGCTAGTTCGATGTCGGACCCAGAAGAATATGAAGAGGAGAGAAGGTTATGCTATGTCGGTTTCACACGGGCGCGAAAAAATTTATTTGTCAGTCATGCACGGCAAAGACGTATTTATGGTAGCACCTTCAATTATCTGCCCTCAGATTTTTTACTCTCCATTCCCAGTGAAATAATGACCCGAGAACCCGATATGTCACGTTATGAATCTGTGTCTGCGCCAGCACATGGCGGCGGTGGGATGCCTTCTTCGCAAAAACCGGATGGGGCTTTCACTATTGGAACAAAGGTGTTACACGCGAAGTTTGGTTCGGGAATCGTGATAAATCGTTCCGGGGATGAAGAAGATCTCAAGCTGGAAGTGTTTTTTAAAGCTCCCCATGGAAAAAAGAAGCTCGCCGCAAATCTTGCCAAACTGATTGTTATTTAAAGAATCGGTTAGGTTTCATTGCACCCGGATGTCGTTTTTAGAGAAAGGTGCAAAATAGATTCTAACTTTGCTTTGGACCCTGGAGAAAGCCGCAAGTTTAATACGATGCCCTCGGCGGTGTAGTCTTCATTCAATACTAAAGCGAATTTCTTGATTTCTTGAATGAGGATAGCTTGGGAATGCTCAAGCTCGAGGCGATACGGAGCGAGTTTTTTCTCATAGTGAAAGACAATTTTTTCGCGCAGTGTTTCAAGCCCAGCCCCAGTTTTGCATGAAATTCCCACTGAAGAGGGCACGGCATTCAGGGCGCGATCTAAGGTTTCGATGTCTGGCAGGGCATCCACTTTATTGAACACTGTAAGGATATCGAGATCATCCACCCCCATTTCCCGCAGCAAATCATCAGCAGTGCGCATTTGCTCTGCGTATTCTGAATGGCTGAGGTCTACCACATGAATTAATAAATTGGCATGACGCACTTCATCAAGAGTGCTCTTAAACGAAGCGACGAGATCATGCGGCAATTTTTTAATCAAGCCAACAGTGTCTGACAGTAATACCGGGTAGGGAAAGTTTTTTTTTATCTTGCGAACGGTGGCATCCAGCGTTGCAAAAAGTTTGTTTTCGACCAATGTGTCGGCCCCGGTCAGACAATTCATCAAAGTAGATTTGCCGGCATTGGTGTAGCCGACCAAGGCCACTTTATATGTTTGTTCGCGCTGTTTTCGTTGCGTCTTTTTTTCTTTGTCAATTTGGACGAGTTTTTTTTCCAGCTTATTGATCTGATTTCGGATCATTCGCCGATCAAGCTGAATCTGCGTTTCCCCAACATCTTTCATGCCGATTCCACCGCGCTGCCGGGAAAGATGGCTCCACATGCGAGTCAGGCGGGGCATCTCATATTTGAGTTGTGCCAATTCGACTTGAGTCTTGGCCTCCCGTGTTTTTGCGTGATTGCTGAAAATTTCAAGAATGATCCAAGGGCGATCCCTCACCTTGCATTTGAGGATTTTTTCCAACTCGCGATTTTGACGAGGCGAAAGTTCTTCGTCAAAAATCACCGCTTCAGGGTTGTGGTGCTCAACAGCCTGCTTGAGTTCTTCAACCTTTCCACTGCCCAAAAATGTTTTGGCATTGATCACGGATAGACGTTGGGTCAAGCTGGCAACGGGTTCATATTCGGCGGTGGTGGCGAGACCTTCAAGCTCTTCAAGTGAAATGTCGGAAGACGGCGAGAGGCTGTCTGGCAAGCTGACTCCTACCAATATGGCTTTGGGTTTTGAAGCGCGAGTGTCTGTGTGGTTCAAAGATTTAGTTTTCATGAGTTGATAAGATTATAGCTTATATCAGAAGGGAACAGGGATGGATTTAATCACTAAAAACAATTGGGAAAAGATAGGGCGGGTGATCAGTGCGGGGAGCTGATTAGTTTTTCTGACTATTCGATTTAAGTTTTATATACTTGGTGTTCATGTCATCAAGCCTTTGAACGAGGATGTTGATCAATTGTGACTGAAATTTCTTCTGAATGACCAAGGAAAAATGCTCAATAATATCTTTGGTGATTTTCATGACCACAACTTGCGCGGAAGCTGCCCGTGCACTGGTGTTTCGAGGCTGATCGCTGATCAAAGAAATTTCCCCGAATATGGACCCGGCTTTTAATTCGGCAATGCTGATCTCTTCTGGCTCCTGAAGAGAGATATGTCCATCCTTGACGTTGGCGGCAATCGATTTGGTAATTTGAATGGACCCTGTCAGAACAACAAAAAGGGCAGACCCCGTATCGCCCTCTGAAATGATGGTCTCCCCTGTTTTAAACTTTTCAAAAATGCCAGAGGTGTTTACCAGTTTGGATTTTTCATCTGCTGAAAATTCTTTAAAGAAAGGCAGGCGTTCGATGAAATCAAGAATAGGATTTTTTTCCAAGTCACACCTCTTTGCCGACAAGTTCAATCGGGTTTGCTATATTAATCGAACCTACTATAAGAGATTAATCACCCTTTATGTACTGTTTTTTTTTCAGATTCAGGTTCATATTTGGCATTCAGCCGTTCAATGAGAGACTGGGTTTTCTGCAATTCCTTTGAATTATGGTTCTTTCTGAAGAGTTTTTGGGCTAATTTTGCATACATGAGAGCATTAATTCCATCACCCATTTCATCATAAATTTTTCCGATTTTGAGGTGGATGGGGCCATTTTTTTTTATTAAAATTTAAGGCTAACTTATAAGCCCATGCAGCTTGTTCATAACTCCCTAAATAGAGATCTCTGTCAAATGAAAGGCTCAGCAGGCCTTGCCGCTCCTCATCGGTTTCTATCGAATCCATAAAATGTTGCGCTTCGAGATAGGCATCCCCTAGTTTTTCCAGTAGCGCTTGCGGGTTTTGTTTGGAAATTTTTATTCTACTCTTCAAGTCAGAAATATTTTTACTGAACTGCGAGAGTTTTTCTTGCGCAGTTTCTTCCTCCGTGTTGGGCAAGGAGGCGACAACGGGGTCGGTTACACTCTCCGTAACGATGTTTTGTTCCGGTGCTTCTTCACCAGCCTTCTCATCTTTTTTAAGCCCTGTTTCTCCAAATGTTTTATTGAACTCATCGTCCAACACTTCTGGGCTGTTCAGTATGGTTTGATTTTTTTCATCCTGATAGCTTTTTGTTATTGATGAGTCTTGGGTTGATTTTATCTTTGTTTTACTACGTGCCACTCTTTTTTTAATGGGTTTGCTTTGGGCCTTCTTTTGGGTTTTACGTTGTTGGGTGGTGCGCTTCTTAGCCCTTTGAATGTTTCGAACTTTAGATTTGGATTGGGTTACGAGGGCTTGGCGTTTTTCGACTTTCTTAATGCGAGCTTGATTTTTATTCTGTTTAATTGAGGATCGAGCCGTTTTTTTATTTTGTAAACGCTGCTTAATAGATTGCTTCTTCAATTCAGAAATTCTTTTGTCTTTGTTTGTCTTAAGAGCGGCGAGAACTTCACGGTGTGAATTTTTAGCATTGCGTCTTTGAGACTTCTGATTGTTTTTCAGCGTTTTCCTAACTTCCTTCATGCTTGCTGTTAATTCTTTAGCAATAGCTTGAGATTTCTTTTTATAATCTCGTTGGCTATTTTTCAAGCTACTCCCCGCTTCAAGCATCGCGGCATTGGATTCTTTTCGAGAGTCAGCAAGTGTCGAGCCATTATTATTCTTGAAATCACTGGATGCGGAGCGACTGGATTGCAAAACTTGATCAGAGTCTACTTGTGCAGAAGCCATTTCCTTTCGAGCTTCGACAAGAGAATCTTTTAAGGCGGCGGTCTCTTGTTTCCAAACGGCTTTTTGATCTTGCAAGACCTGTTTAATATCTTTTGTCAGAGTTTTAGCGTCCGCACGCATTTTTACTAGGCCTTTTTGCATTTCCTCTCGGCCTGCGACAAAGTCCTGCTTAGATTTTTCCAGGATCCCCAGAATTTCTTGTTGAATGGCTTGAGTTTCCAGTTGCAAGCCTTCAAGCTCGGCTTTCAACTTCAAAGCCTCTTGCTTCATAGATAACGCAATTTCCTTCATGATGCGCTGAATCTCTATGCGAATCTGCTCCATTTCTTCCCGCAAAATTTCCTGCTCTAAAAGCATTTCTTCCCGCAGGACCTCTTGATCCCGCAAGGTGTCGGCAGTGAGGCCTTGGTCAAATTTTTGAGGTTTGAAGTCCTGGGTCGAAGCGGGGGAGGTATATAAGGAACAATGCAAAAGCAGGGTCATCGTCAAAAGGGTCATGACTCTCGTGCAGAAATCCGAAGCAGGACTCAAGCTTCTTGTGAAAGCAGTGTTTTGCATTGTGCAGGTTTAAATGGGTTAGAGATTTAATTATAACAACTTATCGGTAAAATAAGAGCGAAACTTATCTTTGTAGGTGGGTTTCATAAAAAATAATTCAGGAAATTAAATTATTGCGGGAATTTATGGGGCATGCGAGGGTATCATAAGACAAACAGCAGACACGATTGAATATTAGAAGGAAAATAGAAACGATGAAAATCAGATTATCAGAACATATCGGAACGCATTGTGAATCCATTGATGATGGACAAAAACTGTATGCCCTGTTGGCCCCAGAATTCAACAAAGGTCAGCCAGTGGAATTGGATTTTGAGGATGTACAGTCAATATTGACCCCATTTTTGCATCATTGTATCGGCAAATTATTGTACGATTTCGCGAAAGAAACGGTCATGGAAAGATTGGTTTTATGCAATCTCTCTGCTGACCATTTAAAGCGGGTTAATTTATATATTGACCGTAAAGATGAAGAACAGTTTCAGAGTGATTCCAGTAGTTCCATGATGGAATTATTTGAGGAGGATGATTTGGGAGACCTGGGTCTTTGAGGAAAGTAAAGGTGGGATTGAAAAAAATATTTGAAAGTAGGGAAATAAAAGAACTGCGCGCCAAGGTGGAATTAGAACCCCAAGACCCGGCGGCGCATTTTAATTTGGGTGCGGCGTATGAACGGGCAGGTTGGGTTGATGAGGCGATTCACGAATTTGAAGAAACTTTAAAAGGAAACCCAGCCTCAGCAGAGTCTCATTATAATTTAGCGATTTTGTATGAGAGCGTGAAGAACGGGGAAAAAGCCATTTACAATATTCTTAAAGCGGGCACGCTTTTTGGCAATAAGAATGATGCGGTAAATAAAGCAGAGTCGAGAAGGTTATCGAGAGAATATTATCGAAAGTTTAATTTGCAGCCGCAAGAGTCGAACGATCTTTAGCGATAGATTTGGCAATCAAACTTTGGCTGTATCGAGTCATACGCCCATTTGGCGAATGGCTTCGTAGGTGACGATGCTCACGACATTGGCAATATTGATGGATCGTACGCGGTCGTCGTATTGAGGAATGCAATAGGTTTGCTCCCGGTGCGCCTGAATTAAATCCTGCGGAAGCCCCCGCGTTTCGCTTCCAAAAAATAGATAGGCACCGGGCTGAAATGTATGCTGAAAAAAATCTTTCTCTCCTTTGGTAGAGAAAAATACTTTTTGGGCAGATGGCGGAATTTTTGCCAGAAATAATTCCAGATTGGGGTAAGTTTTAACCTCTACATGTTTCCAATAATCTAGGCCCGCGCGTTTGAGTTGCTTATCACTGATTTCGAAACCCAATGGTTCGATAAGATGTAGGGTGCTTTCGGTGGCCAAGCACAACCTCCCAATCGTTCCTGTATTCATAGGGATTTCTGGTTCCACTAAAACAATATTTAATTGGTGTGGCATGGGTTTTTTGTGGGGTAAAAGTTTTAATATGAATTTGCGTTGTTGATGCGTTCTATTTTTCAGGAACCTTGTTCTTTGATTTTTTTTCGTTTGGTTTTTTTCTCGATTGCCTTGCTCACCTTGAAGTCATCTTTCCCTTCCCATGTTATTTCGAGATAAGGGGGGAATTGAGTCGCTCGGTCGATTTCGGTGGACTCAACTTGCTCTGGGGTGAGGTTTAAAGCCTTAGATAAGTCGACTCCCTTAAAGCGCACATCAATCAGATTTGCTTGGTCAAAATTGGCCCCGTTGACATTGGCGAGTGTAAAGTCTGAGGCCGATAAAGTCGCTTCGGTGAAATCGACTTCCGTCAAATTGGCCTCATTGAACCGAGCTTCACTCAAAACAGCCCAGCTAAAATCTGCCCAGCGCAGGTCGGCTCCAGAAAAATCAGCCGCGATCATTTGTGCGTCGGCGAAATAAGCATCATGCAAATCGGCTTTTGACAGGTTGGCTTCTGTCAAATCAGCTTCGATAAAGTTTGCATTGCTCAAATTGGCTCCGCTCAGGTTAGTGCTATTGAGATTGGCCTTTGCCATTTGCGCATCTTGCAAATCCAAACCACCAAGATCCAGATCGGTTAAAACCGCACTAAAAAGATTGTCTTTGGTGTCAAGCACCTTTTTTTGTTCGGCCTGCTTTTTGGCCTCCAAACGTTTGATCTCTTTGAGTTCTGCTTCACTGAGCTCAATTTCTTGAGGCTGACCGGGTCGGGTTTCTTCTGCCATGGGCGTATTTAAATTTTGGAGTATTCTAGTTATTCGGTGACGGCAAAGTTTTTCAGGCTTTTTTCTAACCGTTGCGGGTCAAGGTTTTGGCCGATGAATACCATTTTGTTGAGAGGGGAATCTGCCCCCCAAGGTTTGTCATGTCGTCCCTCAAACATCATGTAGACACTTTGAAACAGATATCGCTCTGCAGAGCCCTCAATATTTAATATTCCTTTAGCTCTGAAGACATTCATGCCCTCTTGAATGAGTAACATTTGTAGCCATAAGTTTAACCGGTCTGGATCAATATAACCGGGAAAAGAAAGTGAGACAGAAGAGATAGCTTCATCTCCTTCATGATGGTGTGTATTAAAAGTGACGGTTTCTAATGCGGTCTTTAAATCAAACCCTCCAATATTCAGAATTTGATCTAGGTCCACCACTGCATGGGTGGTTTTATGAATTTTACAGGTGGGGTTGATCTGGCGTATCTGTTTCTCCAGTGCATTGATTTCCGACTCGGATACCAAGTCGGCTTTGTTTAATAGAATGACATTAGAAAAAGCGATTTGTTCCCAAACCACCTCTTGCTCGTTCAAATTACTGGAGATATGCTTGGCATCGACTAGGGTGATGATTCCATCGAGAAACAGAGTTTTGCTGATTTCATCTTCTATCAAGAATGCTTGAGCTGTTGGGCCAGAACTGGCAAGGCCGGTGCTTTCAATTAAAATATAATCAAATTTTTGGTGTTTTTCCAAAAGCCGATTCAACGTTTCAATCAGGTCGCCGCGAATGGAGCAACAGATGCAACCGTTGCTCATTTCAAAAATATCCTGATCGGCTCCGATAACGAATTCTGAATCGATACTCATTTCGCCAAACTCATTTTCAATGACAGCGATCTTCTTGCCGTGGTTTTCTTTTAAAATATAATTCAGGAGGGTGGTTTTCCCCGAACCCAAAAAACCGGTTAGAAGGGTCACGGGTAGTTCATTATTGTTTTTTGTAGAATTCATGAGGTGAGCAATAGGAATCGTATAATTGGGTTAATGAGTTTATTCTCTCAGTATTATAGCACCGGAAAAATAGGGGTTAAGTAGTTATTGCTTTCAAATTTGTTTAAACTTAGATGTAAATTAGTGGTTCGCAGAACAAAGCTAAACCTGCATTTTTCAATGAGGCAAAATTAAAAGATCATCATGAAAAAGCTTAATAAATTATTTGTGTGGGTTGCATTAGGTTTTATGGCAGTTCTACCTTTGTTATATGGGGATTATGATTCAAAGGAATACCCTGAACTGAATCGGGCGATGGGTGTGGTGCGTTATATGTCAGCTGAGCGTCAATTGCGACGCTCATCATTTTATTCTGTCTACCCAGAGGGGAGCCCAAAACAGTTTGTGAAGTGGATGTTTTCTCCGCTGGGCGCTTCATTTTGGCCGCCTGCTGAAGGAGAGCTAGAGTTCAGCTCTGATGAACTGAAAATGATGAAAAATGCAAGAATTCCCATTCTTCCGGAGGGGGTTTCTTTAATAGCCGAAAAGGTGGATGTCGGGAAAGGTCGGCAAGTGGTAGTGCGTGGGGAGGATCAACGTCAAAAATTGGTCGTGGAAGCTTATCTCGATCCGCAGGTGGACTCGGTTCTGGTTGCAGAGTGGGAATTTCCTCTAGGTGGGAGAAGGGTCGATTGAAAGACTCAATTGCGTTTATACTTTGCAAGAGATACCTGTTGTCATAACAAAAATATATTGATAGGTTGGGTATTCGAAGACACAAATTCAAGACTGCTAAGCGAACAACGAGGGTGTGTATGGCTATAAATATACAAGATACAATCAAAGGCTGGGTGAATTCTCCCCCCAATGTTTATTTCAAGCTGAGAGAAACGCTTGAAGACCCTATGAGTTCATTTAAGGAATTTTCCGCCATTATCAGTAATGATCCTTCGCTTTCTGCACGATTATTAAAAATCGTTAACAGCCCTTTTTACGGGTTAGAGAGTGAAGTGGAAACCATAACTCATGCTTTAGGCTTCATTGGCACAGAGCAACTGACAGAACTGGTTTTGGCGACATCTGTGGCGGGTCAATTTTCCGAGATTCCGAAAAACCTGATTAATATGGATCAGTTTTGGAAACATTCGATTGCTTGTGGTGTGACTGCGAAAACCATTGCCGCTTGGCATGGTGAACGCAACCTGGAAAGTTATTATTTGGTGGGAATGCTCCATGATATAGGGAGCCTGATTATTTATAAAAAATTTCCAGAAGCGTCGGGGAAAATACTGCAACGTTGCAAGGAAAAGAAAGAATATTTACACGATGTTGAGCGGAAAGTGTTTGCCGCCACCCACGCAAAAGTTGGTGGTGAGCTGCTGAAAGGCTGGGGTTTGCCTGCATTGCTTTATGAACCAGTATATTTTCATCACCAGCCCGAAAAAGCGCAAGAGCATGCTTTGATTACCAAGATACTTCATGTGGCAGATAGCATGGTGGATGAAATGAAATTAGGGTGTAGTGGTGAGGCTGTTGCCAACCCTGTTAAGCCGGAGATTCTTGAGGAGTTGGGGTTTACTGAATTGCCAGTTGAACAGTTTTCAGAAGAAATTACTGAATTGTACGAAGAAACCCTAGCGGTTTTTCTTTAAGTCATGTATCACAAGCACGTCTCTCTCAGCCCGATTCTAGTCCACCTCAGTTTATCATTCCGAGTCCTTGCGGTTTTTGGTGTTAAAAAAATCGTCTACCTTAGAGCCTAATTGAATAATTTTTTCTTGTTTTTGCATAAAGGGAATGTGTTTGGAGCAGTGGATATAGGCCTCTTCTACGACAACCTTGATCCACGCTACAGGTTTTCGCGAGCCATGTTGACTCAGAGTGATGCTGATTTTTTCTGAATAATCCGTTTTGGCTTCTAACTCTTCTTGGGATAAGATTTCCGCTTTTCCGTTCACATGAAGCCCTATCGAGCGTTCATAAAAATCGATGAAGACCATACCTATATGCGGATTCTCGGAAATATTTCCCATGCTGGCTAGAACCCCATTGCCTCGATACTCAGGAAAGATAAGCATGTTCTCATTGAGGACGGAAACGAAGCCAGTATGGCCTGATCGGAACGAGGCATCGCATTCGCCGTTCGAGTCTGAAGTGGAAATAAAGACAAACTCCTGTTTGGCAATAAACCCGCACATTTCAGGGTTGAGGTTGTTGAGCAGTTGGTTTTTATAAAAAAGTGCCGCGCGTTTTTCGGTATTAAATTTTTTTTGTAGATAGTGTTCGCCTTTTGATCCCGGTTTTTTCATGTCGCGGATCTCAAAGGTTAGCGTTATGGGGAAGGGCAAGGTTCAGGTATTTACCTCGCTCACCGTAAAGAAGCCCTTTTTCTTCAAGGAAGGCCACAGCGTTTTCAGCCAAGCCCGGTTCTAATTCCTGGGGCATTTTTTCCTGAATATGGGTGCAGATTTGTTCCAAAGTCTTAGGCGCATCGTTGCAGAAAATAAAGGTCCAAGCTTGGGGGCCTTCCAATCTTATTTTTACAGGGTTCAAGGACCTCTCGTCATAAACGGTGACAAAATCCATAGACTTAGTAAAAATCAGATAAGGCAATTGTTCCGACTGGTGTCGCCGTTTCCACTCTTCCGCTATTTGATAAAGTTCTTGCTTTAGTTGCGGGTCAATTTGGTTGTTGGTTTCAAATTCAAAATCATAAGCAATTTTGAAAGGGTCGATATCGGGGTGGTCGTAAACAAAGGGGTAGGCTTCGCCCGGTGCAGTGATTGTCACCCCATATTCTTCGGGTCGCATGAAATAGGGGCTGAACCTTTCCAGCCATAGGTTTCCCACGCATTCTGGTGGAGGTAGGTGAAACAAAAGTTTGATCAGATTTATTTGTTGTCGGTAGTCGTCATCAGTTTCACCCGGAAACCCGATCAGAATATTCCAGTTGATCTCAATGCCATAATACATGGCCCATTTCATGCAGAGAATGTTTTGCAAGGGGCGGACCCCTTTATCCATATCCCACAATTGATTCATGCTGAAGCTCTCGATTCCAGGCTGAATCACTTTTGCCCCGCCTTGCGCCAGAGTTTTGATTTGCTTCTTAGTCAGGTTGCTTTTGACTTCAATAAAAAAATTGAGGTCATAGTTGTTTTCAGCCATCTCACCAAAAACGCCATCGATATATTTCATCTCCAGAATATTATCGACCAGTCGGAAACGAAAAGAGTCGTACTTTTTTGAAAGCAAAGCCAGGTCATCATGAACCTGCTTGATGGGTTTAGAGCGAAACTTCATGGTGCTGGCATTCAAACCGCAAAAAGTGCAGTGATGTTTTTCTCCCCACCAACAACCTCGTGCGGTTTCATACAGTATGACCGGGTTTTGCAATAACGAAGATTGCGGGTCGATTTCTCGTAACTGGTCGAAAAAGTCATCGTAATCCGGGGCGGCATAATCCTGAAAGCTGCCGAACATGGCTTCGGGTTCTTCATAGATAACTTCATTGTTACGGCGGTGCACCACTCCTTTGGGGATTGCCCCCCCTTGAGTGAAATATTTAATTAATTGCGGCAGGATATCCTCGGCTTCTCCCGGTACCACATAATCAATCCAGGGACAAACGCGGAAATACTCTAAACCCATTTCGGATTCAAAATTAGATCCCCCGAACAGGATTTTTAAATGCGGAAATTTTTCTTTAATCAATTTCGCCAGTGTCAGGCTGGCAACATTTTGATTGAAGGTGGAAGAAAAACCCACGACATCAAAGGCTCCCCAGTCATAGGCACCAAGCGACCACTCAAGAAACTCAGGCACCATTTTAGTTTTTACATCGACCAAATATTCTCTAGGACGTTCTATGGAACTGCAGACATCTTCAATATGTGGCGCAAATTGATTTATATAATCCTGATTTTTGGCATTGCTTCCAAAAAGTAAATGCGAAAATAGCCATTCGCCAATTAAGAACCGCTTTTCACAGAGTTGGTTGTAAACGGGAAGCCCTAATTGATGTGCGAAGTGAAGGTTCAAGTAATGGCTTTTTACCTGACAACCCTGACTTTTCAGCAGGGTCGAGATAGTCCCTAATTGAATGGAAGGGTAGATATGAAACCCAAAGGGCATGTTAATCAATGCAATATTTAAAGGCATGGTGACATTGTAACAATTTCAAAGGCGAGTGCCCAACAAAATCAAAAATATTGGGAATAGCTTCCGTCTTTAAATGCTCAGAACAATCGGTCTGCTGGGGGCCGATGCCAACCAAATTAGGTTTGAGAGTCCAAGAAACGGCGAGCCTTCAGGGTGATTAGAAAACAAAAAAACCAACCCAAGATGTCATTAGAGACTCTTGAGTTGGTTTTTTTGTTGCGACTTTGAAGTATTAGTTCGGGCTGGTCATTGGAGTTCAATGGGAACTCAATGCAAAAAATCCCTAAACTATTGAGCGAGTCAGGCTTGAGCCGACTTAAGATCTTTACCCATCATTTTATCTGCAGGTTTTGCCTTGCGACCCTTTTTGATATAGAGGGAGGGCGAATTAATTTGTTGATCTGATCTTTTGGTCAATGCTTTAACTGAAATCACCTTTTTTAAATTTCCTGAACTATCGTATACCTTTACTTCATGCATAGTCTTTCCTCTTTCTAATATGTCTTGTAGGCAATGGGTTAGTGATCAAAACTTGACCGGCGGAATATGAACTCTGCCGGGGAAAGACATTGGAGCTATTTTACTTCGCGATAACTTTCGAGGCTTGGGGTCCTTTTTGGCCCATGGTCTTTTCAAATTCAACGGCTTGGCCTTCGTGTAGAGTTTTAAAGCCTTCACCCTGAATTTCTGAGAAATGAACAAAACAATCTTCACCCTCATCAGATTCGATAAAGCCATATCCTTTACTCTCGTTAAACCACTTTACTTTTCCTTGAGCCATGCTAAATACTCCCCTGCGAATAAACGGGAACTTTTGTCCTGACCTGAAATCAGGGTTTCCCTAATTTAAATTAGGTTGGCATTTTGATCCTGCTCGGGGCAAAAACATCCAAGGCTATATTGGACGGTGAGGGAAATATATCCCCTAAAAATGAACCCCGATTTCACTCGGTCGATTTCCAATCAATCATCAAATTATGTCAACCCTTCTTGGTGCCAATAATATCACAGAGTCCCTCAGAACCCAATCTAATTAGCTAAAAACAGCCCTTTCTGATTGATTGTTCCAATTGATCTTGCTGTGTTGACTGTATTTTGTTGCTGGCAAATTCCTCTAAATAGTTGTAATTTAAAGAGTAATTTTGTTTGTTTCGGGTGCGTCCGTCTTGGTTACAATTTTTATTTAGTCCCTTATGTTTTACCGGGGAATCAATTTCGCAACATAAGGCAAAAGAAGATGCCATGCAAAATGAAATGAACCAACAAAAATCCTGTCTCGGGTGGATAGCGGGGGTTTTTCTGGGAGGGGTCGTTTTGACCCGGCTTCGGCTTTTGGGGCTTCCTCTTGAACGCGATGAGGGGGAATATGCATACATGGCTCAGCAATGGCTCCAAGGGGTCCTGCCCTATGCTGAAACTCATAGTATGAAATTCCCTGGCATCTACTTTATGTATGCCAGTGTGCTCGCATTATTGGGTCAAAACCCTTCCTCCATCCATTTATCATTATTATTTGTAAATCTTGCCACAGCCTTTCTCTTGTATCGATTGGGGAGCAAGTGGTGGAACTCGTCCGCAGGCATTGTGGCGGGGGTCAGTTATTCCATTTTAACTTTAAGCCCAGCCTTGCAAGGGGTTTGGGCAAACGCAGAACATTTTGTCCTGATTTTTGTCTTAGCAGGAATTTTGCTATTGAAGGGTGCACAGGGACAACGCTTATTTTATAGCGGGTGTTTGCTCGGATGTGCTCTTCTCATCAAACAACATGCTTTATTTTTCTGTCTGTTTGGCGGAGTTTATTTGGGCGCAAGAATAATTACTCGACGGGAATCGTTAAAAAATTTAATTCTAAATATGGGCGTGTTTGTGGCAGGTGGAGCGACCCCCATGATGTTTGTGGTTCTTCTGTATTGGGTCACCGGGAATTTTTCTGATTTTTGGTTCTGCACGGTTCAATATGCTTCGGAATATGTTTCGATGACTTCGCCGAGTCAGGGGTTCGCAAATTTTAAATATAATTTTGCGACTATTTTAGAATCGAACTTTTCTGTTTTATGGCTTTCCTTGATCGGCATGGCCTCGGTGGCATGGAAAACGGATGTGCGGCGGGAATATTTATTTTTGTTCGGTTTTTTTATCTTTTCATTTTTGGCGATCACTCCGGGTCTTTATTTCAGGCCGCATTATTTTTTGTTGTGGATGCCAGCCTTCTCTCTTTTTGCCGGAGTTGGTTTTGCAAGCTTGCCCGACAAGTTCGCATCGTTCAGAGTGAAAACCATTGTCCCAGTGGGAATTTTAATTCTGATTTTGGGACTTCCTATTTGGATACAGAAAAATGCATTTTTTACTTTGCCGGCATTTACCGTGACTCGACAAGTCTACGGTTTGAACCCTTTTTCAGCGTCCTTAGAGGTGGCTCAATACATCAACGAACACTCCAATAAAGAGGATCAGATAGCCATTCTGGGTTCGGAGCCACAGATATTATTTTATGCGCAAAGAAAATCCGCAACACGACATATTTATATGTACCCCTTGATGGAAAAGCATGTTTACGCTCGTTCCATGCAGGCTGAAATGATTCGAGAGATTGAAGGCGCGCAGCCGAAATTCATTGTGGAAGTGAAACTTTTCGGTTCTTGGGTTTCTTCGCGACCTGATTTAGAACCGTTGCTAAAAGACTGGGCTCAGGCTTATTTAAGCCGGAACTATTTCGTTTCGGGTGTGGTGGATGTGCTCTCTCATGAAGAGACCGTTTATAAATGGGGCGAGCAGGCGCGAGATTATAGCCCTCAGTCTTCGTTTCACCTTGTCATCTACCAAAGGCTGACATGACTTGTGTTGTGAATGGATTTTAAGTGAAACTTTATGCGAATTAAATTGAGTTTGTTTTTGGTGCTGGCTGTGACTTTAATGGCCACCTGGCTGGTGCTAGACCAACGCAACGATACCAAAGCCAACGCCCACAATATACAAGGCAATGTCTTCAGCGACCTGAAAAGATATGATGAGGCGATTGCGCAATATCGACAGGCGATCAAAATGAAGAGTGACTTTGCCGAAGCTTATAATAATCTGGCTAACGCTCTGAGGCAGAAGGGGCAGTTGGCAGAGTCGATCATTCATTATGGTGAAGCGATTCGCTTCAAAAGTGACTACACCGAGGCGCAGAGTAATTTGGGAATCGCTTTGACAGATCAAGGCCAGTTTGCCGAAGCCATCGCGGTCTACCAGGAGGCATTGCAGACTAATCCCGATTTATTTCGTGTGCATAATAGTCTAGCGATCTTGCTGGCTCAGCGAGGAGATTTTTCAGAAGCCCATTTTCATTATCAGCAAGCGATTACCTTGTATCCCGGTTTTGCCAAAGCTCATAATAATCTGGGCAGTGCTTTGGCACAACAGGGCCAGTTTGAAAAGGCTGTGAAGTATTTTAAAAGAGCCGTACGTATTGACCCGAATTATGTGGACGCACAAAATAATCTAAAACTTGCTGAATCGTTGGCGGGAACAAAAATAACGGCCCCTGTCGGACAGAAAATCAGATAGATAAATCAGGATAATATGTTGCCAATAAAAAAAGCATAGAACTGACATGAAACAAGAGAATGATACATCTAAGCGAATAGCGATCAGCCTAGCTCTGATCGTCGGTATCTTTTTGGCTTATGGGCAGGTGCTGGGTTACGGCTTCCTCAATTTTGACGACAATCGTTATGTCACCGAGAATAAGCATATTGCCAAGGGTTTGACCGTTGAGAGCGTAAAATGGGCTTTCACTCAAACCTATATCTCGAACTGGCATCCGATGACTTGGTTGTCGCATATGTTGGATATTGAGTGGTACGGCTTGAATCCATTCGGTCATCATTTGACAGGGTTGCTTCTTCATATTGCCAATGCCCTTTTATTATTTACTGTATTGCTAAAAATGACCGGCGCACTTTGGCGAAGCGGGATGGTAGCGGCCCTGTTTGCGTTGCACCCGCTCAATGTCGAATCGGTAGCGTGGATCGCCGAACGTAAAAACGGACTCAGTACATTCTTCTGGTTTCTGACTGTGTGGGCTTATGCCAACTATGTAAAAAACAAAAACAACAGAAATTATGCGCGGGTTGTTTTGTTCATGGCTCTCGGCCTGATGGCAAAACCCATGCTGGTGACCCTGCCTTTCGCATTGCTCCTGCTCGATTTTTGGCCGTTAAACCGTTTGGGGGATATCAAAAACAAGTTTCTTCAAACGCTAAAACCTCTGATTTGGGAGAAAACCCCTCTATTCTTATTAGTGATCGGATCGAGCGTTATCACCTATAGCGCTCAAAAAGATTGGGGCGCTATGCGCTTCACAGAATTCAGCCCTCTTTATTCTCGTATCACCAATGCCCTGGTTTCTTATCTGGAATATTTAAGGCATATCGCGTGGCCACATCGGCTATCGGTTTTTTATCCACATCCCGGCGATTCTCTGCCGGCATGGAAAATAGGCCTAAGTGGATTGGCTTTGCTAGGGATCACCCTTTGGGCCATGAAGACGCTTCGCCATGCTCCTTACCTAGCGGTGGGGTGGTTCTGGTATCTGGGAACTTTGGTTCCGGTGATCGGCATTGTACAGGTGGGAGATCAGGCTATGGCCGATCGTTATATGTATATTCCCGCGATAGGTATTTTTATCGCTGTCACTTGGGGGTTGCCAGCGTTGTTGGAAAATATAAAACAAAAATATTTGCCGACTCTGGCAGGGGCCGTTCTGGTATTGCTGACAGCCTTAACTTGGGTGCAGGCGGGCATCTGGAAAAATAGCATTGTATTGTTCGAGCATGCCATTGCTGTTGTCGAAAACAAGACCCCAAGCTTCATTATCGTTTATAACAACCTCGGTCATGCCTTGGTGAAAGAGAAGCGGTATGAAGAGGCCATTGTGCAATTTCAGCAAGGGTTAAAAATCAATCCCACTTATGCAAAGACCTATAATAATCTCGGGCACGCCTTCAATGAACTGAAAAGGTATGATGAGTCCATCGAATATTTTCTTCAGGCTATAAAAATTGAAGCCAACTATGCAGAAGCCTATAACAACTTGGGCAATGCGTTAAAGCAGACGGGCCGGGTGAAAGAGTCTATCGTTTATTATAGCGAGGCGATCCGTTTCAAAGGCGACTATGCTGGGGCGTATTTTAATTTGGCTGGGGCGTTAGGTCGGCAAGGGCAAAGCGAAAAAGCGATTGAGCAATATCAGAAAGCCCTACAAATCAAACCCGATTTTACCCGAGCACATAATAATCTCGCCAGTTTATTCGGTCAGCAAGGCGATTTTACCCGCGCTATCAAACACTACCAACAGGCCATTCAAATTGACCCCGATTTCGCTAAAGCCCATAACAACCTTGGCAGTACTCTGGCGCAACAAGGTAGGTATGAAGAAGCCATCGTATCGTTTGAGCGGGCCATAGAGATTGACCCGCAATACAGTGATGCGCGAAAAAATTGGCAACTTGCTCGATCTCTGAATCATGAGAATGCGCATGCCCCTGTCAGCCAGAAAATCCGTTGAACCTGTTATTAAATTCGTTTTGATCGATAAAGATTAAAGGCCGGCTATTGTTAAAAAATGTTAAGTTTCAGGTCTACGAAGCTTTGTTTAATTAAATTGTTGCAAATAGAAATGAATAAAAAGTCATGGGGCCTGTGTCTGATTCTTATTGGAAGCGGCTTTTTTTACTCTTTGAATATGGACGACTCCTTGAATTTGGAATGGGTCAAAGCCAACCAGAAACCATTAGAGGTTTATTATCAAGCGAACGGTTTAACGGTGATGGCGGGTTTTGTGGCGTTGTTTTTGTTGATAGGTTTATTTTTGCTTCCCGGTGCAACGATTCTCAGTGTTTGCTCTGGGGCGGTGTTTGGCCTGCCACTGGGGCCTTTGTTAGTGAGTCTGGGTTCGACCTTGGGGGCGATGTTGGCTTTTTTCATCGCAAGAACTATTTTAAGAGACTGGGTGGAAGAAAAATTCGGCGAACGGCTGCAACCGATCCATGTCGGTCTGCGTGAAAACGACATACATTATATGTTGGTATTGAGGTTGGTTCCGCTGTTCCCCTTTTTCCTCGTCAATATTGCGATGGGGGCGAGTCAGATTTCTTGGAAAGTCTTCATGTTCGGAACCCTGCTGGGAAAATTGCCTGCAACCTGGGTGTACGCCAATGCAGGAAGCCAGCTTACAACCCTGCGATCCCTCTCAGACATCACCTCGCCGGGTGTGTTGGGGGCCTTCACTTTACTCGGCCTTTTGGCCCTAACCCCGGTGTTTTATAAGCGGATGCAAAAAAAATATTGAATGAGTCTAAAACTGTCCTAATATTTCCCGGCGTTTGCGGGCATACTCCTTGTCATTGATGGCGTTGTCTTCGCGTAATTGTTCAAGAATATGTAAACGCTTTTTAATGACTGCGGCTGTAGGTTTTTTGGCGGAGGTTTTATGGTTTGGGCTGGAAGCAGTGGGGGGCAGTTCAGGCAACCGACGCGAATTGGATAATGGAATGTTTTGCAAAATCACCCAGTTAACAATATCCTGCGCTACCTGAGTTCCCTTCCAATAGCGTTGTTTATAGGTCTGCCCTTTTTGCAAGACCAAAACCCATGGCTCGCCAGAAATACTGAAGTCTTCAATTCCCCAGCGAATATCTCGTAATGTCGTGAACCTCCAGTGCAAGCCTTCGGCGGTCAAAAAGGTGTCGCCTTCAAGGTAGGTACTTCGGGAGGCATTGAATATTTTAAAGGCAACGCGTTGGTTCGAGCTAGCCTTGGTAAATTGTTTCTGGATTAGAGGAGCTAGGCGCTTGACCAAATCGTTATTAAAAATTCTTCCTTTTTTAACATTAAAAATATCCTTTTTTTTGAATTTCAAAGCAACCAGACTTTTTTGAATTGTCTTGAGCCGAAATGAATAGGGATGAATTAATTTTAACTGGTATTTTTGTTGAGTCAGGTTTTTAAAGGGGAGGGTTTCTACCCGATATTTTTTGATGCCCGGCCCCGCTTTTTGGGAAAAAGCAGGCGGGACAATAAGACTCGAAAATAGGAGGATTTGAACGCACAGAACTCCAAAGAAAGCCTTAATTTTCACGAGTTCCCTCTCATAAACGCCTTAACGAAGATAAAAACTTCGCTCGTTTTATTTATGCTTAATAGGCGAAGACAAAGCCAAACTCTCCGGTATGTGTCTTTTCAATATGATTGGCGCTGGTCGATTGAAAATCTCCCGTAAGCTCAAAAACGAATTTCAGGTTTCGCATCAGATAATAAGACAGATTGACCGTCGCGGTGTGAACATTTTGCGCCGGCTTTCTATCGACATCGACATAGTTATGCAAAAGGGAGAGTATCCAGTCATCATTGAGTTTGTGGGTCACTGCGGTAAACCCACCCCATGACTTAATGGTGTCTTTATTGGTTCGAAAAAAACCGTTATCATCTTCTCCATACAAATAGCTTCCCCATACATTCCAGTCATCAAAAATCATAAAATTAAAGTCGGGACCAATGCGGAAAAATCCGTTTTCGATATTTGCGGAACTCTTTTCTCTTCCTTTATAACCATAGATTCCAACGCCTTGACTGCCATAGCTGGCATTAATTCTGCCATAAAGGTTCTTGAAATTATCCTCATCAAAATTTCTACTGCCATCTGCGTTGCTGATGCCATTACCGTTGGCGATGCCCGTTAAAATCCCAACTCCCCAATCATCGTTGATATCGACGCTATAGCTGATCTCCGAGGCCCGGTCATAGACTAAGTCGAAACCACTATCGCTGACTTGCGCTTTGTAGTAGGAGAAATCTTGAAACGTCAATCGCTGTTCTCGAGGGAAGATGGAGTCGGTTATTTGAAACTGGCCTAAACGAACGTCTATATTTTTATCTTTATAAATATTATTGAAGACGATAAATGCATCTTCGATGCCCGTGACTCCACCGCGCTAATCAAAGAAAAAATAGAAATAATAAGAAATGTCTTTTCTTAAAATGCCACTGGTTAATATCTTGGCTGAAAAAGGGGATTGTTGATCGAAGGTCACTTCACCGTCATTACGCAAGCGGTAGAAGGAGTCAACACGGATTGCAAAAGGAAAAAACTCATGAAGTAGCAACTTATCTTCTTCAATTTCTTGAACATAATCTTTGGGGTCTTCTTCTGGCATTTGATAGCCATTGCCAGCAAAATCTTGGCCAAAACTATTTAGTTGCGGGAAGCCAGTGTGACACATAACGCAACTCAGCTTATATTTTCGAGCAAACAGAGGGATGGCGGAAGCCGTCTCAGCCAAGAAACAAGTTAGCAACAAAACCGCCAACATAACGCCCAACAGGCTATTATTTTTTAAGTTCATTTTTATCCCTCTCTATAAAAACCAAAAATTGAAGCTTCAAGTGTTTCTGGAGCGGAATCAAACATGCGGTCAGAATTTTACTCCCCGTCATCCCAATGACGCAGTTGGAAAACGCATCGATTATAGGTCTTACCTGCTCAAAACACCAGTGAAATGCCGTTTTCTGCTTTGAAGTGCTAGGCTTACGGGTTTCTAACTTTTCCCTAACACCGTTCTAACATTCGCAAATTACACTCCAATTGTATTATCGTGAAGTCAGATTTTATTTGAACTGGAGAACGAGATGAAAAAGAAAGTGTTTTCGATAGGGCTCATGGTTTCATTGTTGCTGTTCGGCAGTAATGTGGGGGCTCAAGGGTTAGATAAGATTGAAAGCCTAGAAAAAAGATTGGAAACGATAGAAAAACGAGAAAGCTCGCGGTACAAGAAGGACGAAAAAGAGATTCTTGTTTATTTTAAGAATGGCTTCAAAATGCGAACCCGAGATAAATCTTTTCAGTTTCAAGCGGGTGGACGCATCATGCACGATTGGGGATTTTTTAGCGAAGACTCACAATTCGCATCGAACATCGGCAATCAAGAAAACGGCGCTCGTTTTCGTCGTGCCCGTTTTTTCATGGCTGGTATGCTCTATAACACGGTCAAGTTTAAATGGGATATTGATGTAGATGGCGGTACCAAAGGTGTGACATTCAAAGATATGTATATTGCCATTCCTCATATTCCTGTGCTAGGGACTTTTCAAGTGGGTCATTTCAAACGACCGGCTTCCTTAGACTCGATCACCAGTTCTAAATATCTAACATTTATTGAGCGTTCCTTGACCAATACGTTCTTCAAAACTCGAAATACGGGCTTCGCATTTTTTAATCAATATTTTGATAAAAGACTCACATGGTTCACTTTTCTCAATCAAGAAACGGGAGAACGGCCCCCAGACTTCAGGACTGATGGCGATTGGAATGTTACCAGTCGTATTACCGGGTTGCCTTATATCAGTGAAGATGGAAAACGTTGGGTGCATTTGGGAGCCAGTTGGAGTTATGAGAAAGCAACCGATAATTCAGTGACATTTAATGGCGCGCGTGATTCAGAAGTAATCGGTAGTGCATTGTTGACCACCGGGGCGATTGTCGCTGAGAGATACAATATCGTTGGTCTAGAATCTTCAGTGAACTGGAACCAGTTCAGCGTTCAAGGTGAGTATGTGAATACTCAGGTAGATCAAGGGGTGGATACTCGCGGAGAGTTGGATGCCTTCTATGTACAAGGAAGTTGGTATCTGACTGGTGAAAATCGACATTATTCTCGCAAAAAAGGTGCAGTCGGTCGATTCAGACCGAACCAGAACTTTAGCTGGAATAAAAAATGGTCAAAAGGACATGGCATGGGTGCATTACAACTGGCTGTCCGTTATGCCGAGTTGGACTTGAATGATGCCAGCGCAGGCATTGCGGGGGGAGAGCAAGAAAGTTTGACCGTCGGGCTGAACTGGGAATTAAACCCCATGTCGCGCATCATGTACAACTATGTAAATGCCGATTTCACCAGCGGAGCCGGGGCAGATAATGGAACCCTGACCTCTAATGTGATTCGCTTTCAGGTGGATTTCTAATAACACTTAGAATCATCTGCATAATAAAAAGTTCTCGTAAAATAAAGTCTAAGTTTGTCGGAGAGTGAGCCCTAATTTTTTAAGGCCCTCCTCCCGGCAACCCCTCAGGAAGTTGAATAACACAGGCTCTAGAAGAGTTTTGTTGAAAAATAGACACTCACAAAAAAGGCTTACAGGACAATTCCTGTAAGCCTTTTTTATATGGCAAGCCCGGTAGGATTCTCGAACCTACGACCAACGGATTAGAAATGTGACATGAACGTGTTTAGGAAGTTCTTGGTTTCAGGCCGGTTTCTCTTATCTGCTTATATCGGGAAGATCATTGATACGAACCCGGAACTACTGAGTACTATTTCTAAGAATTTGAAGAAATAAAGTTAAAGCCTAGTCGATTTTCGCTAGGCCCTTTTTGTTTGGATTGAATGGTAACTGTATTGCGGGGGGGTGTTTAGGTGAGTGGCTAGCTCACAGCTTAAATGTGCCTAGTCTAACTGTGGAGCTATGAATACAATAAATAAACCCAACACTATTTGAGTTTAATATAAACTAATATAGGTTAATGGCAATTGAATCGCTAGGGGAGGTGTGGGGCGAAAAACAAGGCCCACCTTCTTTCCCCCCTCGGATATTTCAGCATACACATTGCCTGAATGGATACATTACTTATTTACTTGCCACCAAAACCAATAACTTTCTAATGAAACACCAAGAAAAAGGATTTGAAAAATTATTGTTCAGGCTATTCACGTGCCTCCTATTACTTTCTTTTGCTTTGCTGTTTTCTCTAGGTTGGTACACTCATAAGTTCAATCAAGAATTCGAGGCGGAAGGGTTGCAGGTAATTCGTTTGGAACGCATTACTCATGAAATTGTCTACCTAGATGAGGTTTTAACCATGTCGGCTAAAATGATGGCCTCGACTGGGGATGAATATTGGGTGAAGCGGTATGAAAAATATGAAAAAAAACTAAATGAATCTATTCGGCAAACAATCCAGCTAAACTCAAAATTTGATGCGAAATATATAACTGCTGTAAAGACCGCCAACAAAAAGTTGGTGGAAATGGAGTTGCAAGCGTTGAGCTACGCGAAAAATATGGAGTTGGAGAAGGCAATGGCCCTAATCAACGATCCTGAATACACTCATAACAAGGAAATTTATCAAAAAGGGATTAAGAGTTTTCAGGCGGAAGCTTTGAATGACCTGAATGAGAGGGTGGGGACACCTCGTAAACAGGAAACTACAGTGACCCTTGTTGTTGCCGGGATTTTGATAATCATCTGGGTTTTGGCTTTTGTTTTCCTGAGGCGGACTATTAAAATTAGGAAGAATTTCGAAGAAGCCCTGATTGAAAGTGAGGAACGTTATAATTTGGCAATGTCTGCAGCCACAGACGGCCTTTGGGATTGGAATATTAAAACCAATCAAAATTACTGCAGTCCTCGCTGGATGAGTATGCTTGGATATGGGCCAAAAGAGTTGCCTCACAACATAGAAGTCTGGGAGTCACTCCTGCATGAGGAAGACAAGGAGTATGCGATAGCCAAGGCGCAAAAGATTTTGGCCAAAAATCCAGAAGATCAGCACTACGAAGCCGAGTTTCGATTGCGTCATAAGGATGGGGGTTATCGGTGGATTTTGGCGCGAGGAAGGGTCGTTGTTAGGGATTCCAATAATCGCCCGATACGCGCGATAGGAACGCATGTCGATATTACTGAACGCAAGTTGGTCGAAAGCCAGTTGAAAGAAGCCACCACACAAGCCGAAAAAGCCAATCTAGCCAAATCTGAATTTTTAGCACGTATGAGCCATGAATTACGTACTCCGATGAATGCTATCTTGGGGTTTACTCAATTGCTGGAAATGAATGCTCAAAGCAGGTTGAGCGACACTGAGAAGAAAAACCTCGGAATGATATCTTCAGCAGGGAATCATCTATTAGAGCTTATTAATGAAGTTCTGAACCTTTCCATGATCGAATCTGGAAATATGGAGTTATCAATCGAAAGAATTGATATGGTTCCCATTGTGGATAATGTAATTTCTGTTTCTAAAGAATTAGCGAAAAAAAATAGTATATCTCTTGAGTATCAGAAAATTCCCGAAGATAGTTGTTTTGTTGAGATCGACTCGCTACGATTCAAACAAGTTGTCTTGAACCTAGTCGCAAATGCCATCAAATATAATAAGCCCAACGGCTCTGTGATTGTTTCTTATGAGAAACAAGAGGGTGGCATGATGCGTTTAGGAATAAAGGACACGGGTCATGGAATTCCTGCGGATAAGAAGGATAAACTGTTCAGGGCCTTTGAACGTTTTGATGTGGATGCTGAAAATATTGAAGGAACTGGTATTGGGCTTGCGATAACAAAAAACCTTATCGAATTAATGAATGGCACTATTGGCTTTGAAAGTACTGTAGGGGAAGGCAGTTATTTTTATGTTGATATCCCTATTTCCATTAAAGCCTCTGTAGTTCAGACTGAAGAGAAGTCCAATGCAATTCAACCTTCCTTGAATAATAATAAAAAGAAGGTTCTCTATGTAGAAGATATTCCTGCAAACGTAGAGCTGGTAAAACAAATTCTTAATCACCGGCCGGAAATAAGATTGCTAAGTGCTTTAAATGCCTTAGATGGCATTGAGTTAGCTCAGTCTGAAATTCCAGACTTGATCCTGATGGATATTCATATGCCGGGTATGGACGGCCTCACTGCTTTCAAAAAACTGCAATCAATAAAAGAGACTAAAAATATTCCTGTTATTGCCTTAACAGCAGATGCAATGGATGCGGATGTGAAAAAGGCTCTGAATATAGGACTCCAAGATTATATTACTAAGCCCATTGATATGCCTAAGTTCTTAAAGGCAATTGATGAGGTTTTCTCATAGAACTCCTCTGCTTGCATAAGCAGTTTCCCATTACTGGCGATTAGTGAAAGACAAAAGAATCTAATCGCACACCCTAAATTCCAATAGCAAAACATTCCCCATGGCCCATACAGAACTGGCGGGGAATCGAGATATCACCTGAACCCGAAAAGGTTAAAACAGGCGGTGTCAGTTCTCGATTATCATAGTTGATAAAAAAGACATCGGGAGGAAGGACGTAAGTGCTTGAAGAATTGGTGCGCCCGGAAGGATTCGAACCTTCGACCTACGGATTAGAAGTCCGTTGCTCTATCCAGCTGAGCTACGGGCGCGTATAAATTTATTTGTCTTCGGCGGGTTGGCGGCCTTGGTAGAAGATGATTTTTACTTCTTCTTCGGTGATCAACCCTTCTTCGATCACTTCATCAAGTTTTGGTTTGATGCGTTCGATATTTTCTTTTCGGTCCACCACTTCTACCACAATGGGGAGGTCATCGGACAATCTTAATATCGATGTCGTGTGCAATTTGCTGGATTTTCCGAACCCTTCGATGCCTCTTAACACGGTTGCTCCGGCCAAACCCTCTTCCTTAAAGAATTCCACTAGGTAGCGGGAAAGTGGTATGCCTTCATATTTGTCAGACTCGCCAATGAAAATGCGTAAAAGGATCGCGTCAGATTCTTTTTTCATGTTATTTGAGTCCCATGATAGTGATTAAAACCTTGCCCAAATAAATGGCCAATAGGCAGAGTGTGACCGTTCCCACCAGATTGAGCCCGAATAAGAGATGCTTACTTTGCTCTAACAGTTTTATCGACTCATAACTGAAGGTCGACATGGTGGTGAATGATCCGAGAACGCCGATGGTCAGGAAAACACGTGCCTGCTCGCCAAAAAGCCCTCGGTATTCGGAGGCGTACATTACCAGTGCCAGCAGAAGACTGCCAATAAAATTTACTCCGAGCGTGCCTAAAGGGAAGCTGACGTATCCATTTTGAATCCATCCGCTGACCCAATATCGTAGGATCGCCCCGAAAAAACCGCCAAGACCGACTATCAACCAAAGTGACATGCATTGCCTCTGTTAGTTATCCGCCGAGATTGTACCACCCACTTGGCGCGGGGCCAACTAGCAATAATTGTTTTTGGTGAATAAAGCTGGAGGCTTTGATAAATCGGTGCCAACCTTAGATGCTATGGTTCGTTGCCTATCGATACGGATTGGCGGTGGAGGGTGTATTCCTGGTTGGCGACGAATTCATGTTCCAGTTTCGAGGTTTCTCCTGTAGACCAAATTATTTCTATTTGGTGGATGGTTTTATATTCTCCCAAGCCAAAATGAGCCATGGGTGCATCGTATGAGTGAAACCCTCCACCTGTTTTAATTTCACGCATTTGATGGCGTTTGCCATCGGGGCCATAGTGAATGATGAGGGTGCAACCCAAACAGAAACGATTTCCGCGTTCATCGATCAGTTTGAAGGTCACGCTGTTGCCCTGAGTATTGTTATTGGTGTAGATCTTGAAAGGGCCATAGAGCGTATTGGCGATGATATCGAGGTCCCCATCCCGGTCGAGATCTATATAAGTGTATGAAGAGCTGTGGTCAGGGTCATCGAGGCCAAATTCTGTCTCAGCGGGAATGAAAGATTGACCACTCTGGTTATGGAAAAAATTATTGGCGGCAAACTCTTGCGTGATGGGCACTCCATTGACCACGAAGATATCTTGCCACTCATCGTTATCAAGGTCGGCGAAGCGGGCGTTCCAACTCCATTCAGCGGTAGAGGTGTTGGTTTGTTGCGAGACATCTTGAAATTTATGATCCGGTTGGCCCGACAACAGAAGGTTGAACTGGGTCTGCATGGGAATTTCATTGTCTCTGGGAACTTTCAGCCAGTCGGCCTGAAAATATTTTTGGCAGTAGGTGTGGTTGAGATTAAAAGGCTCAGCGATCTTTTCGCAAAGAGAGGGGGTGTTCCGGCTTGAGGCCACAAGAATCATGCGTGTGACCATGCACTCTTTAATCCATTGAGGGTCCCCCAATTTGGTGCAGTGTTCGGTGATGTCCTGCTTGTCCGGATTCAGCAAAGTGGTCAATTGATTAAACCGAATGCAGTTTTTTCGGTCGAGTACAGATTTCCCGGTGTCGCAAAAATCCAGCCCACTATTCTTCATGGTATCGCCGAAGATATTGGAGACCACGTCCAGACCGCGTGACATCCCGATATTGGCGAGATAAATATCTGGCCTGAGGTCGTTGTTGAAGTCCCCGATGTCGATGCTCATGGTGTTCTGCGTCGTCAGGGGAATGATGCCGTCTTGCTGACGAATTTTTTTGAAGCCTGCATTTAAATTGCCGAGATAATAGGTGTCTGCGACTCGATAGTCGTTTCCTATGATGAGGTCAGGGGTGCCGTCGGCATTCAAATCTGAGAGCAACGTGCTATGTGTTTGTCCGGGTATCCCAACCAGAGGATGCGATTCAAATTTCAGGTTGCGATTTAGAATCCATTGATCCGTTGCTTGTTTTACTGGCGTGCGAGTGAAAATCCCGAGAAAATAATTGCCATTAACAATATCGAGGAACCCATCCCGATTGAGATCGGCGAAAGAAGAAGCACTGGTTAGCAAGGCCTCTCCATTCGGAACAGGCAGAACCTTTACCCGGCCTTCATCCGGTAGAGGGTTGAGCACGACAAAATTGCCTTCGTTAAAAGTGGTCAGAAAAATATCCAACCAGCCATCGTTGTTCAAGTCAACGAGAGCAATATTGATGCCCTGTTTTCCCTGTAAATATTCGCCACCACTGAATACCTTTTCAAATCGAGTTCCGTGCATATTCTGGTATAGCTCGAATCCGTTATCGGTGGCCACTGCGATATCAGGCCAATCATCGAGATTGAAATCACCGGACGCGATGCCGCGACCAAAAAACAACGGGTCGAGAAAATTTTTCGGTGTCAGGGCATTGGAATAGGTGATTCCTTTATCGGGCCCCAGACCTTGCGTGAACGGTTTGCCAAGAGATTTGTTTCGAGGGGCATGGGCATGCCCATGAATGACTAAATCGTCTTGTCTGAAGAGGATTGGTGCGGCATACCGGGTCATGGGCAAAGGCGAAGGATTTTTTTCGAGACTCTTGGCTGACGATGGTTTGGCGAGAGTGTTTGCTGACGGCTGGGGTGTGGTGAAAACCTGATCATATTTTGCCAGCCACCTAACATGCTTGTACTCAATGAAGCTGTTAGCAACGTAGCCCAGACCGATGCCGATGGCAAAAACGATGAAAAATAATTTCACCGCGAGAAATAAAGAGAAGGTACGGGCGACGATCATTGCAGAGTAAATGCTGAAGGTGCCAAAGGTAAACACCAGAGTGGTAACAAATGCAGGTGAAAGCCCCGACATCATCATAGCCTGTGCCAGCATCAGGTCGAATGCGATAGGCAGGGGCATGAGTGTGCCCATAAAAGATAACAAACCGAGGTTGATCAGGTTGACTGGCATACCGATCAACTTGTCAAAGCTCCATAGGTGGCTGGCAAGAGCTCCTATAACGCCCGCCAACAACATCAGTGGGACGGTTCGAGTGAATATGTAATATAAACTTTTCCAATAATCCTGACTTGCAGAGAGAAGAGCCTTGCCCCAGGGTTCCTGCCCAAGGTCTAGATCGCAGGCCGATGGTGGGGGAATGTCACAAGTTTGGTCTGCTGTCGCGTTGCGTTTTTTTTCTGATATCAGCGGAACAATGATGAGGATTAAAATAAAAGTCGCCAGCAGTTTCATCACTGCCATATAGAAGGGGAAAATCGAGAACAACATGGTGATCACAATGATATTCAGAGTGGGGGAGCTGAACATCACCGCCAATGCGGTTTCCATTTTGCTTCCGGCTTCATACATGCCCTTGGCAATCGGTGCAACACAGTTGACGCAGACCCCAAGCGGTGTGCCGACAAACATTCCCATAAAGCTATTGCGAAAACGCCGGTCGGAAGACTGGCGGGGAACGTATTTGAGTAAGGTGTAGAACCCCGCCGCGAGAACCAGACCAAATGTCATTCCACGCCAATTCGTTTCATACCAGTTCAGGGTGGTATAAACCACCTGCGTGATAAAATTAGCATCACGCGGAGCATGAAAATGCGCCTGATGAGTGAGGGGGTCTTCAAAGGCTTCACTGCCAGAAAGAGCGGCTTTGTTATCTAACGCTGGGTAGCGGGAAACCAGCCAGAAGCTGGTTGTCACCAGAATCATGAAACTTAAGAGAATTATAAATTTGCGATTACCAGTCATTCAAACGTATTATCTGATTATTTAGGAAAAAACTATTTTTACCCTAAAAAAGCCTTTGTAGGGAAACCAAATTTCACACCACTCTCTAGTTAGGGAGGCAATTAGGCCGAAGTTCTTTAGGCCGAGATAGTTCTTTGCTTGCCTGATAGGGTTATTGCTCACTGGCCCCACGCCCAGTGGAGGAGAAAAAATTTTGCAAAAAGATGATACCGAACCCTCGACCCATTTTATTCAGAACCTCATCGAGGAAGATTTAAAAACCGGAAAATACGAGGGTCGGGTTCATACTCGTTTTCCTCCCGAACCCAATGGCTACCTGCATATTGGTCATGCAAAATCCATTTGCTTGAATTTTGGATTGGCCAAACAGTATGCAGGCAAATGCAATCTCAGGTTCGACGACACCAACCCGAGTAAAGAAGAAGATGAATATGTAAAAGCCATTATGGAAGATGTGCGCTGGTTGGGGTTTGATTGGGAAGACCGGCTTTATTTTTCTTCAGATAATTTTGATCAGCTCTATGAATATGCCATCCAGTTGATTAAAAAAGGCAAAGCCTATGTGGATGAACTGACTCCAGAACAAATGCGTGAGTATCGAGGCACGCTGACCGAGCCGGGGCAGAACAGCCCCTATCGTGACCGGGCGGTGGAAGAGAATCTGGATTTGTTTGAGCGTATGCGGGCTGGTGAATTTGCGGAAGGGGAAAGAGTTTTGCGGGCCAAAATTGATATGGCATCGGCAAACCTGAAAATGCGCGACCCGGTAATGTATCGAGTGTTGAATGCTGTGCACCATCGCACGGGCGACAAGTGGTGTATCTACCCCATGTATGATTTCACGCATGGTCAGTCAGACTCTTTGGAGAAGATCACCCATTCAATTTGTACCTTGGAGTTTGAGGATCACCGGCCTCTTTATAATTGGTTCCTGAAAGAGCTGGATATCTATTGTCCCCAGCAAATAGAGTTTGCCCGTTTAAATCTGAACTATACTTTGTTGAGCAAGCGCAAGCTGTTGCAGTTGGTGCAAGAAAAGCATGTGAACGGCTGGGATGATCCGCGTATGCCGACTTTATCGGGTATGCGTCGCAGAGGCTATACCCCGGCCGCGATTCGTGATTTCTGCGAGCGCATCGGCGTGGCTAAAAGCAATAGCACGATTGACTTTGCTTTATTGGAACATTGTGTGCGGGAAGATTTAAACCGCACTGCACCGCGAGTGATGGCGGTCGTCCGGCCTCTCAAAGTGGTGCTTGAGAACTACCCGGAAGGTCAAGTGGAAGAGCTGATCGCCGAGAACAACCCTAATGACCCGTCAGCAGGATCGCGCAAAATTCCTTTCTCCCGAGTGCTATATGTAGAGCAAGATGATTTTATGGAAGACCCTCCTAAGAAATTTTTTCGCCTTGGCCCAGGTCGAGAGGTGCGATTGAAACATGCTTATATCATCAAATGTGAACGAGTGATTAAGGATGAAAATACTGGAGAGGTGATTGAGCTACGCTGTACTTATGATGTCGAAACAAAAAGTGGCTCCTCTATGGAAACCCGGAAGGTGAAAGGCACTTTGCATTGGGTCTCTGCGCCCCATGCCCAGCCCGCTGAAATGAGGTTATACAGCCACCTTTTTCTCAATGAAAACCCTGCCGATGAAAAAGAATGTCTCAGCTCCGGCTTGAACTCGGACTCTCTGGAAATTATTGAGAAAGGATTTATAGAGCCTTTTTTGCAAGATGCGGTAGGGGGAGATCGTTTTCAATTTTTACGACTTGGTTATTTTTGTGTGGATAATGTGGATTCCCGTTCAGGGTCTCCTGTTTTCAACCGCACCGTAACGCTTCGTGACACATGGGCAAAAATTGCTAAAAAGTCAGGCTGATTGACTTATGTTGCTTTCAGGGGAGGTTGCTTGCCTCTTGGGAAGGATGACGGTGAATAAGGCCCCTTCGCCAAGTCTACTTTTTACTGAGATACTGCCTCCATGTCGAACAATAATTTTCTTACAGATAGCCAAGCCAATGCCGGTTCCTTTGTATGAAGACCTGCCGTGCAGTCTTTCGAGAGGAATAAAAATTCGCTCCGAAAATTTTTCATCCAGTCCGATGCCATTATCTTGCACAGAAATTTTCCAGCATCCATTTTCGCTTGGCTGACTATCCAGATGGATAATGGGAGGGGTTTCGGGTCTATGGTACTTCAATGCATTTTCGATCAAATTTTGTAAGAGTTGTCGCATTTGAAAAGGATCGGCATCAAGGCTGGGTAAATTGCCGATGGTGATCTTGCCTTTAGTTTCTCTGAGCCGCGTTTCAAGATCTTCTATCACTTCATCGGTGATCTGGGCCAGATCGACTTTCTCAAAAGGCTTTCCTTTTGCGGTGATCTGGGAAAGTTGAAGCAGGTCATCAATGAGGGTCTGCATGCGTTGGGCGGCCCCCCCCCATTCTTGAAAGATAGCTTTGATGATGTTCGCTTAAGTTTTCTTTGGACTCCAGAAGGCGGTCGCTGAATATGGATATTTTTCGCAAGGGTTCCTGCAAATCATGGGAGGCAATGTAGGCAAAGTCTTTCAAGTCGTTGTTACTTCGCTCTAGTTCGGTTGCATAATTTTTCAAGTCATCTTTGACATTATGGTTTTGGATGGCAAGCGCCGCAAAATTGGCCGAAGTTTTGATCAGTTCCAGTTCGGTCGGGCTGGGTTTGCGTGGTTGGGTGAAATAAACGGCGGAAGTGCCTAAAACGTTTCCCGCAAAATCCAGAATGGGCGTTGACCAACAGGCTTTAAGCCCGGATGCAAGTGGAACGTCCTTAAAATTTTCCCAAAGTGGGTCTTGGGAAATGTCTTCCACGACCACAGTGCGTTTTAAAAATGCGGCGGTCCCGCAAGAGCCAGCCTGAGGGCCGAGAAAAACTTTGCTGGTTTGCTTTATGTATTCGGCAGGAAGGCTGGGTGCGGAACCATAGTGAAGAAAAACTTTGGACCGATCCAGAATCAGAATAGAGCTTAATAATCCATCGCTATACTTTTCTACTGTTGCTGTCAGTCCATCAATGATTTCCTGAAAAGGTCTTCCCGCTACCAGATTTCCTAATATAATGTTGTGGTCGAGAAGGTAGTTTTCTGCCCGTTTTCGCTCGGTAATTTCAAACCCGTAGACATTTACATAGCTGTGTTCGACAACGAGGGAGAATGTGATCGAAAAATAACGTTCTGAAAATTCCAGTTCAAATGTTTTATTGGCGTGGTGTTCAAGTGCTTCACAGACTAGTTTCTGCCATTCAAGGGGTAGGGGGCCGGTGGGATCGGCACCAGACAACTGCAATAATTCTAGGCTGGCTGAGTTGAAATAAAGCAGTTGCCCTTCTTTAGATATACGCATAACAGGGTTGGGATTTTCACCAGGCAGACGAGCAAGCCATTCAATCTGGGTATTTTTTTCAAGCACTTCTTTGGCAGACATCTCCATAGTGTGCTCAAGCAATGCATAGCTCTGCTCATACTGCTGGTAAGTATTGTCCACGGCTTTTAGCATAGAGTCCCATTCATGTGGAATGTTTTCCAGCCCGCCTAGGTGATCTTTTATCTGCTTGAGAAGAAATTTATGCTTCATGTTGATAAAAATATTGTTTAAACAGCTGTAATCGCTGAGGGATGTGTTATCTGTTTCGCCCTTAAAATCATTTTTTAGCCTTTATCGTTGGGAATATAACAATTATACAGTTATATAAGTAGATAAAATATCTCATGCTTCACTTTTGTAATTAGGGGTGTTTTATCAGTATTTTGGGATTGTACGGGTTTTGGGTTCTTGCCCATAGATGAAGGGAAGGGAAGGGGAGCTTGACTTGCAGGAACCCTCATTTCCCTTTGACAGGTTTTGGCAATTATGCTAAAAATCCTCAAGCTCAAAATTGGGCCATTGCTTACCTTAGATGCTTACCTTAGAGGATTTTCATGGAAGTCAGAATCAGTCGAGATGTTCTTTTAAGTGGTGTACAAAGAGTACAGGGAATCGTTGAACCGAAAGGGGCGATGCCCATTCTTTCCCACCTTCTTATGTCTGCCGAAAAAGACAGTATTAGTATTCGTGCTACAGATTTGGAAATCGGTACTTTGGGTCATTATGATGCCAATGTGATAGTGGCTGGAGCGGTGACACTCAATGCCAGAAAACTTTTCGACATTGTTAGAGAACTTCCCAATGAAGAAATCCATTTGAAGAAGGAAGAGAATAATTGGATTACCTTGAAATGTGGAAAATCTAAATTTCGTCTTCCGGGTCTTCCTTCTGAAGATTTTCCACCTCTGCCAGATTACAGCGATCAGTCATTGCTGGAGTTTGACGGTAAAATTTTAAAGGAAATGATTCGCAAAACTTTCTTTTCGGTTTCTCCCGATGAAACACGACAGGCATTGAACGGTTTGTTATTAGAGGCGGAGGGTGACAGCGTAAACTTGGTGGGCACCGATGGACATCGGTTGGCGATGATTTCTCGTCCGGTTAAGTCCAATTCTAAGACGGATGAAGTGCTGACGTTTCTTTTGCCTAAGAAGGCTTTGTCTGAGTTGCTGAAATTAATGGAAGACGACGATGCCAAGATGGGGTTCTCATCTCAAGAAAATCATTTGGCCTTTATTTGCGGCAAGCAAATTATTGTGTCCCGCAAAATAGATGGAAAATTCCCTAATTACCGACAAGTCATTCCATCGGACAATACACTGAAAGCCAAAGCAGGCAAAGGTGATCTGACTAGTGCTTTGAAACGCGTGGCTCTGCTGGCAGATGAAAAATCGAAAATGGTTCGATTCGAAATTAAGAAAGGCAGCCTGACTCTGGTTTCGGATAACACCGATTTAGGTGCCGCGAATGAAGAGCTGGCCATTGAGTATGATGGTGAAGAAGTTTCGATTGGGCTGAATGCAAAATATGTTCTCGATATTCTCAGTGCCATTGAGGGAGATTTTGTAACCCTCAACCTGAAAGATCAGAACCACTCTTGTTTGTTTACCGTTGCGGATGACGATCAATATAAAAGCATCGTCATGCCCATGCGTCTCTAACGTTTGGACTCATAGGTCGAAAAACTGGTCGAGTTTTTCATCGCTGCGAGGGGTTTTACCCGTTACTCCTTCCCAGATTTCTTGGGTTTCCATACATAGGTAGATGCTCAATGCATCAGAGCGAGACTTGAGATAACCACGAATGGTTTCGTACGCTTGGTTTCGCAAAGGCCGAAGGTAGCGAAACTTGCCATCTTTACTGGGCAGATGTTCGCTGGTGAATAGGCGCGTATCAGGGTGGCGACTTTTGATGATGGTTTTCAAGCTCGGGCGGTAGCGAAAGCTTCCCAGGCTCACCCACTCTACTTTCTCAATGGGGAGTGTGTCGCACAATACCTCTACCAACTGGCGATAGGCTTCTTCCCACCCCGGTATGATAATGATCGGGTCAAAATGAAATCCAATCCGATAGCCTTTCTCCAGACATGCGCGGGCGGCTTCCAGGCGTTGTGTCAACCCCGGTGTTCCTTTTTCTTCCAGATCTATGATGGTTTGGGGGTTCAGTGACCAAGAAACGATAACATTAGTGGGGTCGGAGTGGTTTAACAGGTTCTCAATTTGGTCTGATTTGGTTTTTAATTCCAATACGGCGTTGGATTGTCGATTAAAAAAAGGTAGTAGAGAGGCGGTATAAGGGACGATAGAGTCCAGAGCCAGACTATCTGTTAGTTCTCCTGTGCCAACGCGGAAGTTGCGATCTGGGTATTGTGTGAAAACTTGTTCCAATTCACCCAGCAGATCTTCCACATTAACATAGGCCACTTGCATGGGGTTGTTGCCCAGAAAATCTTGCAGGAAACAATAAGAACAGTCATAGATGCAGTTCTTCGCTAGGTTCACGACATAATAATTACAGCACACCATGCCTGGGCTGATGCCCGGGCATTTTTTCAGAAAGTCCCCCTTGAAGCGAGACAACGCTAGAATTTTTTTTCCTTGCCCAAAAACATCATAGCTCGAAGCCCGCATCTGTTCAGTGAGCGTGGTCATATCCTGAAAAGATTGTCGCGGGACATTGGGTAGGAGAGAAAGAACTTTTTGCGCCAGCAGGTAGGCCTCTGCTCCCTCTTCCAGAAAAATGACTTCAGGCTGGTAGTTTGTCAGGGTTTCTGTGGAACTTATTGTATTATTTGACATTAATCTATATAATTGGGCAGGTTTAAGAGTGTGACGCGGTTTTTCGCGATGTTTTTCTGGGATTATTGGTGATTCCCCGAAGGAACTCTAACCCCTGATTTTGATTCAAGTAATTACTGTATCATTTAACTGAAGGAAAGAAAATGGACATCCCCACCTCTTCACTTTGCAATCAGAATATCGAAAAGAAAAATAAATTTTCACTCCAATATGGGTTTGTCTTTCTATTCATCATTTCGGTGGGGTTGAATATCCATTTCCTCTATTTTGATAAGCCAGTGGAGGTGGCCTCTTTAAAGCTGGGTGTGGAGACAGGTTTACCGCAGAATATTGAAAAAAGTTTGCCAGAGCCTGAAGCATTGAAAAAAGAAATTCCTGAACCTGTCCTTAAAGCTGTGGTCCAGCCTGTTTCCTATGTCGCTTCATCGGCAGAAACGCTGGAAGGTAAAACCGTTCACTCTCTAAGTTTTAAAGTCAGAAGTTCTTTGAATCGAACGGTCTGTAAAATCGTGACGCGCGAAAATGGTTGTGCCGCGCTTGCCGCACATATGGGGCGGCTCATGGCTTGGTTCGTAGACATCAAAAAAAGTATGAGAAACGATGATTATCTGGAAGTGGTCTATCAGCGGTTAGAAGGCCCCGAGCAGTTCAAAATTCTTAAGCTTTCTTATAAGAGCCAGTTATTCGGCAAGACATTTGAAACGTTTTATTTCGATGCGATAGATCCTGGGAGTGGGGGCTACTTTGATAGCGAAGGAACAGAAATTGCCCAGCGCATTATAGAAGCGCAAAGCCCTATTCGGAAATATACGGAAATCACTTCCTTGCCGGGAGATTTTCGTAAGGGAATGGGAGGCCATTCAGGAACAGATTTCAAAGCTAAGGTGGGGACTCCTATTTACTCGGGATTTTCGGGCAAGGTCACGCGGGTAAATTGGAATGTGCGGGCGAATGGTTATTGTGTGGAAATCGACCACCCAAAACTGGGTATTAAAACTTTGTACCTCCATTTAAGTCGGGTCAAAGTAAAGCCGGGGCAAACGGTTAAAGGGGGGCAACAGATTGCTGACTCGGGGAATACGGGTAGGTCGTTCGCACCGCATCTACATTATGAAATTCAGAAACGAAAAAATAAGAAAAGAATTTATAATCCCTTCACATTCAAACATCATAAAAGTTATACGCGAAAAATTCCTTCGCAGCATTATCAGGCCTTTCAAGATACTATTAAGCTTTATAATTCAGTGATCAAGGAAAGCTGACTCTTAAGGCTTGGGGTCAAAGCGGTGATGCCTTTCCTTGTAGACTCGGGGTTATGCTGAAAGAGGCATCTTTGTGAAAAAAAAACATAAACGAGGCAAAAATAAAAAGACCCTTCGTATTCGCATTGGTAAAATTGTTTTTGACCTGTTGTTATGTTTTGTTGCCCTCACCCTCACCCCTGTTTTGCTCTATAGGTTTGTTGACCCCCCGACGACACCGTTAATGTGGATACGGTGGGCGGAGAATATCACCGAAAAGAATCTTCCTCGAAGTTTGAATAATTGGGTCTCCCTTGATAAGGTTTCTCCTGCAATGAAAAAGGCGGTCATCGCCGCTGAAGATCAGAAATTTTTTAGCCATAACGGGTTTGATTGGTTGGCCATCGAATACGCGCTCAAGACTAATATTACGACCGACCGGAAACTGGGTGCCAGCACGATTTCGATGCAAACCGCACGCAACGTATTTCTTTGGCAAAATAGAACCTGGTTGCGCAAACTAATGGAAAGTTATTTTACCATGCTGATTGAATTTTTTTGGAGCAAGCAGAGAATTCTTGAGGTCTATTTAAATGTCATTGAGTGGGGAGATGGCATCTATGGCTGTGAACGGGCGGCTAAGTCTTATTTTGAACATGCCTCGAAGACCTTATCTCCCGTTGAGTCCGCATGGATGGCGGCGGTCTTGCCCAGCCCCTTGAACTGGACAAGACGCCCCACATCGGCACATGTGAAGGCTCGACAACTAAAAATTCTCAATATTTTACCCTCTATACGAATCGTGAACTGAATGATAAAGATTGAAATATCAAAAACGCTACAAGGGAAAATCCGTAAAGGTCACCCTTGGATTTTCAAATACCAAATTCTGAATCCGATTTCAGATGCAAATGAAGAAAAATTGGCTGTGGTTTACGACCATAAGAACCAATTTCTTGCGGTGGGTTTGTGGGACCCGAGTTCGGACCTTTGCTTTAGGGTATTGAATTTGGGTAAACCGGTGAAAATTAATGAGAGTTTTTTTCGGGAACGTTTGCAGTCAGCAAAAATAAACAGGCAAGACTTGGAAAGCCAGAGCACAACAGGTTACCGTATCATCAGCGGTGAAAATGATGGGTTTCCGGGGCTGGTCTTAGACCGATATGAAGACACGCTGGTTATTAAGTTGTACACCCAAAGCTGGTTTCCATTTTTAGATGAACTCAGTGATTTGTTTCATAAAGAATTAAACGGTCATAATGTGGTTCTACGGTTAGCCCGGAACGTTAGCAACGCATTAAATTCGAGTGCGACCTATCGAGATGGTCAGGTTTTGTACGGCAATGTGAGTGCAGGGGGCGTTCAATTCAAAGAAAATGGATTGAATTTCATGGCAGATGTTATTGCAGGTCAGAAGACCGGGTTTTTTCTGGATCAAAGAGATAACCGTTCGAAAATTAAGACAATGGTCAAAGGCAAAACGGTATTAAATGTTTTCAGTTATTCGGGAGCCTTTTCAGTTTATGCTTTTGCGGGTGGGTGCAAAGCCGTGCAAGAGGTAGATCTCAACCCGCTGGCCTTAAAGGCATCGTTGCAAAATATGAAACTGAATTTTTCTGGAAAAGAAATTTCAAGCGAACGGTTTATGCAATATGAGGGCGATGCATTTCAAGTGTTGGCTCGGCTGAAAAAAGAAAAGCATTCGTTTGATATGGTGATATTAGACCCCCCGGCTTTTGCGCGAAAGAAAAAACACAAGCCATTGGCTCTCGAAGCATATGCCTCTTTGGCGAAAGCTGGGGCGATGCTAACGTCTGGAGTCTTGTTTGCGGCTTCTTGTTCGGCTCATGTATCGGAGGATGAATTCTATAATGCGGTGTACTCAGGAATTCGTTCTGCGGGAAAAAAATATGAAGAGATAGCGAGAACGGGGCATGCGAAAGACCATCCTGCAAAATTCCCTGAAGCCAATTACTTAAAGTCTGTCTATGTCCGGGTTGGCCCCTAAACCATTGAAAATTAACAGAATGGCCGGGGCGGTGTTGGTTGGGCGCTGAAACGATGAGAGTTAAATCTGTTCGAAACTGAATTGAGAGTTCGTTCGCTTTTTACAGATTGAGCTGGAAAGAAATTCAAACTATGTTGGTTATTTCTTTTTAGCTGCTTTTTTCTTAACTACTTTTTTCTTAACTACTTTTTTCTTAACTACTTTTTTCTTAACTACTTTTTTCTTAACTACTTTTTTCTTAACTAC
>JABIYR010000051.1 GCA_018702695.1 Nitrospina sp.
CGGTAAGGAGACGTGGCTCTCATCAATGACAAACAGGGCATCTTTAGGGAAATAGTCCAATAATGTCGGAGGTGGTGCGCCTGGGGTGCGTGACATGAGATGGCGAGAATAATTTTCAATGCCCTGACAATAGCCAACCTCTTTGATCATCTCTAGATCAAATAAAGTCCGTTGGTCAATTCTTTGTGCTTCAATAAGAAGATTCTGGCTTTCAAAATAGGCGATCCGTTCGATCAACTCTTGTCGAATATTTTTCATGGCGTTTTCCAAGAGATCTTTTGGCGTCACATAATGGCTGGCAGGGTAGATAGCGATACGGTCGAGTTCTCGAATCGATTGACGGGTGAGTGGGTCAAAAGCAGAAATCCTTTCAATTTGATCTCCAAAAAATTCGATTCGAATGGCTTCGTTTCTTTCATAAACCGGTAAAATTTCTAGAACATCACCTCGCACCCGAAAATTGCCACGCTGAAAGTCGATATCATTTCTTTTATATTGGATTTCTACCAGTTTCTCTATTGCCTGATCTCTTTCTATGTTTTTGCCCTTTTCCAGAAAAAGAAGCATGCCGTGATAAGCTTCGGGTGATCCCAAACCATAAATGCAAGAAACGCTGGCGACGATGATGACATCTCGACGCTCGAAGAGAGCGTGTGTCGCGGCATGACGCATTTTGTCGATCTCATCATTCACAGAGGAATCTTTTTCGATAAAAGTGTCGGTTTGGGCTAGGTAGGCTTCGGGTTGGTAATAGTCATAATAGCTGACAAAATAACCCACGGCGTTGTTAGGAAAAAAGGATTTGAATTCAGCATAGAGTTGAGCCGCCAATGTTTTATTGTGGGCCAGCACCAAGGTCGGTTTTTGCACTCGCTCGATGACATTGGCGATGGTATAAGTTTTTCCAGAACCGGTTACACCGAGAAGAGTCTGAGAGCTCGGGTCGGAGGCCAGACCCTCAACCAGACCTTCTATCGCTTTCGGTTGGTCGCCTGCTGGCTGGTAATCAGAGTGAAGTTTAAAAGGTTGCATGACCATTTCAATAGGTAAAGGTTTATGTTAAATTGAAGGCCTCGTGACAGGTGACTCTGTCAGCAGATGCAGTCTTCCTTATCTTAACTCAAATAAATAATTATCGCTCGCTTGGGGTGGAGCGATGCAGTCATAATAATTCTGAGCAGAGCATACGTTTCAGGAAAGGATATTGTGGAACAACCCGAAGATATTGTTAAAACGTTTCACCTTGGGGAAACAGAGATTACTTTAATGGGAACGGCCCATGTCTCCAAGCTGAGTGTGGAAATGGTGGAAGAACATATTCAAAGCGGAGACTACGATTGTGTGGCGGTGGAATTATGCGCACCGCGTCTGGAAAGTATTACCAAACAAACGTGGTGGAAGAACCTTGATATTTATCAGGTATTCCGCAAAAAGAAAGCCGGACTCTTATTGATCAATCTGGCGTTATCGGCCTATCAGAAACGCTTGGCAGACCGCATTGGCGTGGAGGCAGGTCAGGAAATGATTCGCGCTGTCCAATTGGCAGGTGAAAAAGATATTCGTTTGGAGGTCATCGATCGAGATATCTCGGTCACGCTTCATCGACTGGTCACAGAAGTGTCTTTCTGGCAGAAACTTAAAATAGTTGGAGGGCTGGTAGCCGGGGTATTTGTCGGAGAGGATATCAGCGAAGAACAAATTGAAGATCTGAAACGAGGCGATTTATTGCATTCTGTGGTGGGCGAATTTGGCGATGAATTGCCAGAGATCAAACGGGTTCTGATTGATGAGCGAGACCAATATATGGTTGGACGTTTGGCGCAAATTGCGGAAGCCGAGTCTGCACCTAAAAAAGTTCTAGCCTTAGTCGGTGCCGGGCATTTGATCGGTATGCTTCCAACCATGCAAGCACCCCCCGATGCCGAACATTTAAAAAAATTGGATACCAAACCCCCTCCAAGTCGCTGGGGTCTTTATATTGGCTGGGGCATTTGCGTCTTCATTCTGGCGATGTTTGTCGTAGGTTTTCGGCAGTCTCCTGAACTGGGAGAGCAGTTGATCTGGACATGGGTTTTATTTAATGGTGGTTTTTGTGCCTTAGGAACCCTGATCGCATTGGGGCATCCCGTCTCCATTATAGCGGGTTTTTTTGCCGCCCCGCTGACCTCGTTGAACCCGACAATTGGTGCGGGAATGGTTGTGGGGTTGGTGGAGTCCTATATGCGAAAACCGAAAGTGAGCGATTTTGAAACCCTGCGCGAAGACATTTCCGTCTATTCGCGATGGTGGAAAAACCGTGTTGCCCGTTTATTATTGATTTTTTTTCTATCGAGCTTTGGTTCTATGATCGGCACTTATACAGCGGGTGCATCGATTGTGAATCAGCTCTTTGGCTAAAAAATGGATGCCCGTAAACTAAAAATTGCCGTCACCCCTCCGGCTTTTTGCAAATCGCAAACGCTGAAAGACGAGTTATCTAGATATTTTCCTGATGCGGTTTTTAATGAAACAGGCCGTTACCTTTCTGTCGCAGAGTTGATTGATTTTCTGGCCGATGCCGATGCCGCTTTAATCGGTCGAGACTCTGTCAGTGCTGAACTGCTTCGCTCCCTACCTAAATTGAGAATGATTTCAAAATATGGTGTGGGTCTGGACAACCTCGATCAAGAGGCGATGCAGTGTGCCAATGTAGACCTCAGAATGACCGCAGGAACCAATCGGCGATCGGTCGCTGAACTGACTCTGGGCTTCATGATTGGCCTTTGTCATAATATGCTCTCCAGCTCAGAAGATTTAAAACAAGGTGTCTGGTATCGCGATGGCGGCCAGCAAGTCACACAGAAAATGGTTGGCATCATCGGTTGTGGCAATGTAGGGCAAGAGTTGGTTCGATTGTTACAACCCTTCCAGTGTAAAATTAATATTAGAGATATTGCCGACCGCAGTGAATTTTGTCGTGCATGGGGGGCACAGGAAATGGGCTTTGAAGAAATTATTACCGAGTCTGACATCCTGACCTTGCATGTTCCTTTGACCCATGACACCGAGAATATGATTGATCAAACGGTGCTCGCTAAAATGAAGACATCAGCTTTTTTAATCAATACCTGCCGAGGGCAGGTGGTTCATCAAGGAGATTTACATCAGGCGTTGGGTGCGGGAGAGATTGCCGGGGCGGGTTTGGATGTGTTTTGGCCCGAACCACCCACCGATATAGAGTTCCTCGAACTTCCCAATTTGATGGTGACTCCGCATATTGGTGGAAACGCTAAAGAAGCCGTTGACTCGATGGGCAGGGCGGCTATTCAGGGGATGGTCGATTATTTTTCTTTATAAGCACAATCATTTATTGAGCTGTTATGGCAGAAGAATCAAAAGACTATAAACAAGAAGACTGGCAACGGCATTATGAGACCAATGATATGGGCTGGGACTTGGGGCAAGTCGCACCTCCGTTCGTCAAATTATGGGAGGATAAGAAGCTCCCGCCGGGGAAAGTTCTGATCCCCGGATGTGGAAGAGGCCACGAAGTGGTGTTTCTCGCGAGCAATGGTTTTGAGGTGACGGCGGTAGATTTTTCTGAAGGGGCTGTCACGCATTTAAACAAATCCTTAAAAGAAAGAAACCTCAGTGGTCGAATTTTACAGCAAGATTTTTTTAGACTTGATGATTCGCATAATAGCTATTATGACCTGATCATTGAACAAACCTTTTTTTGCGCTATTTCACCTTGGCAAAGAAAAGGTTATGTCCTGAATAGTGTGAGGCTGTTGAAGCCCGGGGGAATGCTGGCGGGCTTGTTCTATCACACCGAAAAGCAGGGCGGGCCTCCCTACAACACCACTCGTGAGGATATCAAAACGCATTTTTCAGGAAAATTTATAATTCACGAACTCTATAAAACTCCCTTGTCAGCGGAGCAGAGAAAAAACAAGGAGTGGTTAGCGATCTTGCAAAAAAAATAAGAAGTGTTTAAACAGGTTGCAAAATTTCTGGCCGATTGTTTTTCGGTGAATTGACTTCTTTAGAAACCGGGTAGTAATCGAATTCTTCAGAAGGGAAGGGTGTTAAGAGTTCTCGCACCGCAGTGAGGCTGGAGTCAGGCGCAAGCCATTTGTTGTATTGTCCGGGTGGTACAATGACGGGCATTCTAGCGTGCAGGGAGCTTAGTTTTTCGTTCGCTGAAGTGGTTAGAATTGTGTAGGTGTTCAAGCTCTGCCCATCAGGGCTTTTCCATGCAGACCAAAGCCCGGCAAAGGCGAACAGGGCTTGGTCCTTCAATTGTATGTAATAAGGTTGTTTTTCTTTTCCCATTCCTTGCCATTCTAAAAAACCATCTGCGGGTATCAGGCAACGCTGATTTTTTAGCGAGTTTTTGAAGCTGGGTTTTTCGTGTACAGATTCTGACCTTGCATTGATAAACTTCATCTTGTCATCTTTTGCCCAAGCCGGTATCAATCCCCAATTCATAGACATTAGCTGTTTTCCTCCTGCTGGGTCAATCACCACAGGGCATGCCATGCTGGGAGCGATATTATAATAAGGGGGGAATTTGAAATTAAGGTGGATAGGCCCGAAATGCGATGCGATGGTTGTTGCTGGTTTTGTTAGCGTGTAGCGTCCGCACATAGAATTATAAAAAAATGAGAAAATTTTGCATGGGGTTCGACTTTAATAACGTTTATAGTACTATTAAATATTGCGAATAAAAAACAGGAATTTAAAATATATAAAAATATATGAAGACTATAAAAAAAGTTCATACAGGAATATTTCGAGATGGGGGCGCAGGGGTTTTTGCCAAGCGCAGATATCGGGAGAGAAGAAAAAAACTGCTGGAAAAAGAAAACCAACTCATCGCGTTAGCCGGTGTGCCATATGGGCCGGGGGGGAAGACGACATGGGCCTATGCCTATTGCCCTACCTATCAAGAGCCAGCGATGATGTATTTAACGGGCATCAATCAAAATAATGTCATCTTGTTATTGGACCCCTATTCCAAGGAGTCGAGTGAAATTTTGTTCGTGGACCGAAAGAACCGGACGATGGAGTTTTGGGAAGGGGTGCGTTTAGGAGTTGGCGATGAGCAAAGTTTGAAGGAAGCACGTTCTGTGACCGGCATCCAAGATATCCGAGACATTCGAGAGTTTAAAGACGTTTTGAAAGAGCGCTTACTTAAGCGTAAGAAGAACCGTTTGGCAACGCTCTGGCTGGAAGGCCTCCGAAAAGGCAAGCTCTGTTCCATCAAAACAGACCATAATTACGACTTCAAAAAGAAGCTTGAAGGTTGGATGCGTTCTTGGAAGACTCCGGTTTTGCAAAACACCATGAAAAGTCATTTTGAACTGCGCTTGCCGCTGGATAAATATGACATTGCCAATGCCCGAAAAGCTCAAGACATCACGGGGAACGGGTTTGAGGTGTTGCTTAAGAATATTGGGCATTTTAAAAACGAGTGTCAGGTGCAGGGTTTTCTGGAAGGCCAAATGTTGATGAATTCTCCATTCGGCCTGAGTTATCCGTCTATCGTTGCATCGGGGAGTAATGCAACCACTCTTCATTACACAAAGAATGATGATGATTTTTCAAAACATGAAATGATGTTGATCGATTTTGGCGTACGCTGGATGACCATGCACGCCGATATCACTCGCACTTTTCCACTATCGGGTCGGTTCAACCCCATGCAGAAAATCCTCTATGAAATTGTGCTGAAAGCTCAATCAGCGGTCGAGAAAAAAGCACGGGCAGGGGTGACGATGGATGAGTTAAATGGCGTTTGCTGGAGCACGGTCAACCAAGGGTTAGAACGTGACTTTAAATCGATTGGTGGGGAGTGTGAGCTGCAATATGACGAGCGTCCGCACGGAGTGGGGCATTTGATGGGCGAGCAAGAGCATGATGGTGATCCCTTTCGAAATTATCTTCAACAACCCATGCAACCGGGCTGGATGATCAGCAATGAACCGGGTTTGTATGGGGAGTTCAAACTGCGCGTGAAAGGGAAAACATACTCAGAGAAGATCGGCATCCGCATTGAAGATAATCTAGTCATCACCCAAAAAGGCTGTTTGAACCTTTCGAGCCAGATTCCTAAAACGGTAAAACAACTGGAGAAATTGATGGCTCGCAAAAAATAACGGTTAGATTTCTTTTAACGCAGAAAGAACATCTTCCATATGGGTTTTAACTTTTACTTTGGGAAATATTTTTCGGACTGTACCGGTTTTGTCAATGATGACGGTGGTGCGAACGATGCCCATAAAGGTTTTTCCGTAGAGCTTTTTTTCCTGCCAGACCCCATATTTCTGCACGAGTTTTTTATCGACATCTGCGATGAGAGAGAAGGGAAGGTTATATTTGGCGATGAATTTTTGATGCCTTTCTATTGAATCAATGCTCACACCTAAAATGACGGTATCTTTGAATTTTTTATATTGATCGCGGAAGTCGCAAGCCTGAGTGGTGCAGCCGGGAGTCATGTCTTTAGGGTAAAAATAAAGTATGACGTTTTTTTCACCGCGAAAAGAACTCAGTTTGACTTTGTTTGCATCCTGGTCGATCGCCGTAAAATCTGGCGCTTTATTTCCTTCTTTCAATTCAGCCATAATTATTGGGGGAGTTGCGCAAGCAATGCGTCGATTTCTTTGTTTAAGTTATTTAATTGCCCGACAATCTCTTCTTTTTTCTGTCGATCTGCATTTTTATTGAAGACCACCCTTGCATCTCCCAACAGACTGGAAATTAGTTGATGAAGTTTAGGGGTGGGCGTTTTGCCGTCTTCGCAAAGAGTTTCAAAGGTGCTGACCAGACGCTGTAGTTTGCCGTCAATTTGAAACCCTAATATCGAATGATCTTTCAGGTTGGAAGATTTTTCGATGTATCCCCAAATCCCACCTTTGCTTTGAATGACACCTTGGCTTTTATTCAAGTCCCGCAATCCTTCCTTGCATATGTCGGCGGCATAACTCGATGGCGTGGAAGTTATAAATAAACCCAAGGTCATAAAAACGGTGATCGTTAGAAATTTTTTGCAACTTGCGAATAACGATTTGCTTGGTATCACTGGATAACTCCCCGAAGCTGGTGGTCGATGGGGTCTTTACGGATAAATAGTAAAGAACAGATTTATTTAATTATTAGACCGGAACAAAAATTAATTGTCAAACCTTACTTATTTAGCGTTGAACAGACGCGCTAAAGTGTTGTTATTGCGTTAATTCGATGAAAGATTCCAGACTGCGTAATTTTTCGAATACGGGGTCTGAAGTGATCACTTTTTTTGCTGCGGGATTTAATTTTACAATAATAGCAAGGTTCCTGACTCCATCTCCCAGATCTCCCTTCATCACATAAGATCGGGCCAACAGCAATCGATGCGCAATGACATGCTCATGGTTGGGGTGGATTACAAATAATCTTTCCAGAATAGAAATAGCACGGTTGTATTTTTTATTTTTATATTGCGCAGTGGCAGTGTTGAGCAGAGCCGTGAGGTTCGTGGGCTCAATTCTAAGGATCATGGCATAGATTCCCAATGCCCGTTGATACATGCCAAAATGAGCAAAAATCTCCCCTTTTCGGTTTAACGCTTCGGTGGGGTTGACGAACAAACTATTTGGATTCAAAGGGTGCTCTTGGGTGGTATCAATGTTTTCTGGGAATTCGTCCAAAGAAGCTTTGGCGATTCCATTGATGTCTCCCAAGGTTTTGGCCTTTTCATATAGTTCTTTGGCTTGTTTCATGTGGCCGCGCAGAACTTCGATATCTCCCAATTCCTGATATCCTCGACTTTTGAGCTTGTCATCATTTTTGGTCAACGCCATAAACCGTTCGACTGATTTTTTTGCCCCGTCCAAACGCAAGAACATGCTATGAACCCCAACGAGAATTTCCTGAGTTTTTAGATCGTTCGGGTTCAGTCGCGCGGCGGTTTCTGCTTCAATGATGGATAGACCATATTGCTTGGACTGGTAAAGAGATTGTGACCGACTCAAATGATACTTTCCAGGTATGACCTTTAAAGGTAATTTGTCGGTCGCATCTTTATAAATATATTCCTTGAGTAATTTGGCTGATTTTGCCTTTGGTTGATCGCGATAGTTATCGAGAATATGGTTGATATAAATCAACGCCTGATCCCGGTTTTTTTGTGTGGCATAAAAATAAGCTAATTGGTAGGCGGCATCGATATTGCTTTTGTCGAGAGTGAATGCTTGTTTGAAAGATCTTTCCGCTTCCTCATTTTGGTTCAGATAATTGAATATCATCCCACGTTCATAAGGGTATTTTGAATTCTTGGGATCGAGCTTGGCACTTTCTGCCATTTCTTTATTGGCCTCAACCGCTTTGCCTTGAATCATTAAGGTCAAAGCAAACTCATAATGAGCCAGAGGGTTCTGTCTATGTTGTTCCGAGGCAATGATGCAGGCTTTATGCGATGTCAATCCGTTACCCAGTTTGCGATGGATTTGACAAAAAGCAAAATGCAGTGCGGGGTGTTGACGCTCTTTTCTGAACCCCATTAGCAGAGATTCTAAGGCTTGCTTCGGCTTATCCTTTTCATATAAAACCATTGCTTTTAAAATTTCAGGCGTCGCTTCTTTCGGCTGACTGACAATTTTTGTTTCAAGAACAGCTAGAGCTTCGTCGTATTTTTTTTGCGAAACCAACGCATCTGTCTTTTTGTAGTCCGGGTCATTTTGGGCATTAGAAATGGAAAGGTCCCAATATGCGATGTCGGGCGATGGGTATGTCGCATGGACGGAAGCGGGCAAAACAGAGCCGATGAATAAAGCGATGAATAGAACTACGGATTTATGAAATGTCATTTTTAATTTCCTGCCTGAAGTGATTGCCTGCGTTAGTTGGTATGGTTTCTTACTGCGCGAGTGGCCTTGCGGGAACGAGACTTTTTGTTGCCGTTGAACACCTCTCCCGAATTAAAAACGACCCCAAATGCATTGTAGTGACCGTTTTGTTCTCCTGACCACAGAGAACCGCCTCCATCTTTGCCAAATATGGGGTCGGTGTGAATTTTCATTTCGCTACCTGCTTGTGAACCATTGGTTTTTTCTGGTTCGTAAAGAGATTTCAATTCATCCGTAGTGGGCATTCGCCAATCGCTGTGTTGGGCGAAGGCCTCATTATTTAACTGGAGAATATACTCGTGAGTATCCTTCCAGCTGATCCAGTGACCGGTATGAAGGTAAGAATCTTTTTGTAGCCACATCAACCCGGTATTTTTGTCGGTGATGGTGCCATCTTCGTTGTCTAAATAATGTCCAGATTCTACCGCAACCGCATTCGAAGTCAGAATACAAAATAAAAGTAAAAGCGTATTGAGTGCGCCGAATAAGAGGCCAGTGACTTTGGGTTGGTTTGAGGTTAATTTCTCCATTAGACAATTTTTTCTTTAATGAGTTTGTTTACCATGCCAGGATTGGCTTTGCCTTTGCTTAATTTCATGACTTGCCCTACCAGAAATCCGAGAACTTTTTCTTTTCCACCCTTGAGTTCTTCAACCTGACTGGGATTGGCCTGAAGCACTTCTTCAACAATTTTTTCGATGGCAGAACTGTCTGTGATTTGTTTCAGCCCTTTTTTCTCAACGATACTGGTGGCAGAGTTTTGCGTTTGATACATTTCTTCAAACACTCCTTTAGCAATATTGCCGCTTATGGTTCCCGACTCTATCAGCTTCAATAGCTCGATCAATGCGGCAGGTGAAACCGGGCACTCAGTTATGTCTCGGCCTTCTTTTTTCAAGTCTCGCAAAAGATCACCCATCACCCAGTTGCTGATGGTTTTAGGATGAGGAAATAAAGCCGTGCATTCCTCAAAATAATTGGCCAGAGCTTTTGATGAAGTTAAAACCCCAGTATCATACTCCGGTATGCCATAACTGCTGGAGAAACGTTCCCTTTTCTGCTCTGGAAGTTCAGGAATGGTTTTACGAATTTTTTCCACCCATGCTGAATCGACTAGGATGGGAACCAAGTCTGGGTCGGGGAAATAACGGTAATCGTGCGCCTCTTCTTTGCTTCGCATGGGAAAGGTCTCACCCCGGTCTGAATCGTAAAGGCGGGTTTCTTGTTTGACTGTATCGCCTTGTTCTAATACCTTGGTTTGTCGAGCGACTTCAAACTCAATGGCTTTTTGCACAAATTTGAAGGAATTAAGATTCTTCAATTCGGTTCGAGTACCAAGTTCTTTTTGTCCAACGGGACGAATGGAAACGTTTGCATCGCAGCGGAAGCTCCCTTCCTCCATATTGCAATCGCTGACCTCTGCGTATTCGAGGATAGATTTTAGTTCCGCCAGATAGGCTCGGGCTTCTTCCGAAGAGCGCATATCGGGTTCGCTGACCACCTCGCAGAGCGGAACACCCGTGCGGTTAAAGTCTACATAACTCTTGCCGGGGCTCCCTAGGTTTTCTCCGTGAATCAATTTCCCTGCATCTTCTTCCATATGAATTCGGGTTAAGCCGATTGTCTTTTTAACGCCATCAATTTGAATGTTGATGTGCCCCTTTGTTCCCAAAGGCAGTTCCATTTGAGATATCTGGTAACCCTTGGGCAAATCAGGGTAAAAATAATTTTTTCTGGCAAACCGATTCATAGGCTCAATTGTGCAATGGGTTGCCAAACAGGCTTTCATCGACGACTCAAGGAAGCGTTTATTTAATACTGGAAGCACACCGGGCATGCCGAGACAAACGGGGCAAGTGTTTTCATTTGGAGGCGAGCCAAACGCAGTGGAGCAAGAGCAGAATATTTTTGTTTTAGTATCTATTTGGACATGAACTTCCAGCCCGATGACAGTCTCGTACTTCATAGGTGAATCCTTAATCTTGTTGTCTGGTAAGGACGGTGTTTTGTGAGGTTTTTCAATTGGTCTTGATTTTAATCATCCCAAGGGGCCCCGTCAAGCCCTGACATCATTGGGCTGTGTAACCGCCATCGACAGGAAGCGTTGCGCCAGTGATAAATGAGGACTCATCGCTTGCTAGAAAGAGACAGGCATTTGCCACATCCTCTACTTTTCCGAACCGACCAATGGGGTATCCCTTGCTCCATTCTTGCATCAAGGCCTCATCTTTCATTAGGTCTACTGTCATATCTGTGGCAATCAGACCGGGGCAAATGGAGTTAGATCGAATCCCGTGATTGCCATACTCCACCGCCACGGACCTACTAAATTGGTTTAGAGCGCCTTTGGAGACATTATACGCCGCCACTTGCGGTACAGCGATGAGACCTAAGATGGAACTGATATTGACAATGTTTCCATATTTTTGTTCCATCATTATAGGGAGGATTCTACGGGTTAGCTGAAAAACTGCTTTCATATTGATGTTCATCATTTCATCGTATTGCTCGTCAGAAATTTCATGCAAAGGGGCACCTTTGAACAGGCCAGCATTGTTGACCAAGATGTCAATGCGGTGAAACTTGCTCCGGGTTTCTGTCACAAGCCGGTCGAGATCCTGACTTTGGGTCATGTCTCCCTGTACGACCAGTGCTTGCGAGCCTAACTCTTTGGCGGTTTCTTCTAGGTTCTCTTTCCTTCGACCCATCAAAACCACATTTGCACCTTCTTTGCAAAAAGCTTTGGCACAGGCTTGGCCTATTCCTGATCCAGCACCGGTGATGATAGCTGTTTTGTTGGCGAGTCGCATTTGGGTTTCCAATTCTTTAAAAATGGTCCAAAAGATATGTATAATGAGCCTGATAATAATATTTTTAACATCATAATCCAAGTCTTGCCGTCTTTGCTAGTTGAATCAAGGCTATCTGTAGGAATCAAATATGAAGTATGTTTATTATGGTTTTGGGGCTTTTATTGGGTTTATCTGTGGCATGGGTATCAACCTGATTTTTTATTGGCTCGACCAATCTGGAGTAAAATTTGCCAATTACCTGATCACTAACTTTGGTTTTATAGGGAAATATATTCTCGAATTGATCAATGCCCTGCCTATAATTGGTGCGGCTTTAGGAATTATTTTGATAAACCTGCTTTTTAATCGCGATATGAAAGAGGGAGATCGTTGAAAAACAGGGCCTTTATTGTTTGTTTAGGTTCTAGTGTGAAAATTTATTAGCACTTCAACGACCCATAATTAATGATAGAATGATCACTAAATTAATTTTTGCCCAGGACCGAAAATGAGTAAAAAATTTAATGAAAATATTCTAAAAGCCTTGGATGGTGCCCATGAGGCTGTGAAAATATGCAAACAGGCGATGATGGATGCCAACGATGAGAGTTGCAGAGCCATGTATTCGGCAATTCAAAAGGATTGTGAAAAGCATGTTGAAATGTTGAAAGGAGAAATTGAGCTTCATAAGGTGCAAAAAAAATGGGATGACTGAATGCGTATCTTGATAGTAGAAGATGAAAAAAAAGTTTCTGGCTTCATTAAAAAAGGCCTTGAAGAGGAGACCTATGCGGTAGACGTTGCCATTGATGGGGAAGAAGGGCTTCTTTTTGGTGAGCAGAATCAGTATGATTTGATCATTCTCGACCTCATGCTTCCGAAAGTTGATGGCTTGGAAGTTTTATCTACATTGAGAGCCAGAAAGATCGAAACGCCCATTCTCCTCCTGACAGCCAAAGATTCCATCGAAGATAAAGTGACGGGTTTGAATCAAGGAGCCGATGATTACCTGACCAAACCTTTTGCCTTTTCAGAACTGTTAGCCCGGATTCGTGTTCTACTTCGACGCGGGAAGACTGAAACCCGAACGACATTGGAAATCTCCGACTTGACGTTAGACTTGGTGAGCCACAAAGTAAAACGTGAAAACGAAGAAATTGAACTCACCGGAAAAGAATACAGCCTGCTCGAATATTTTATGCGCAATCAAGGCAAGGTACTGACGCGAACAATGATCGCTGAGCATGTTTGGGATTATAATTTTGACACCTTTACCAATGTGATTGATGTTTACGTCAATCATTTGAGAAAGAAAATTGATAAAAACTATTCCCAAAAGCTTTTGCACACCCTCCGAGGCGTTGGATATATCATGAAAGAATAGTCATGGCTTTCAAATCTATTCGATCTCGTTTGACAGCTTGGTATGTCACTTTACTGGCTATCATCCTCATTTTATTTAGTATTGTTCTTAATTATTTCCTTTCCAATCGTTTGCACGAAAGTGTCGATAACTCGTTGACGGTCTCAGCCACGGTGGTGGCTACCTCAGCGGTGATGAAATCTAACCGCTCGCCTTTACCGGGTCTAGGTCAATTTTTCGAACAATTCATGGGGGCGGGCACGCTCAATAAGTTTTATCGCATCTATGATGGCTCCGGCAATGTGGGGTCACGGTCTAAAAATATTGATGCCTCTAAGTTTCCCCTATCTCAGACGGCTTACGCCGATGCCCTCATAGGTATCAACTCCTACGAAACATTTATGGTAGATGGCAAACACCCCATTCGGGTGATCACCATGCCCATTCTGAAAAATAATAAACTGGTTAACTTAGTACAAGTGGGGACTTCGCTGGAATCGGTGCGAGAAACAATGAAGAATCTGAGAATATTCCTGTTCACCGCTGTTCCTTCGGTGCTGGTTCTGGCAGCACTGTTCGCAAGGTTCATGGCTCGACGGGCTTTGAAGCCGATCTCAAAAATTATTCAAACCGCTCGAGATATCGGGCAAGGGCAGGAGTTGAGCCAACGCATTCCTGTATTTAAAGTTCAGGATGAACTGGGGCAACTGGCCCTCACCTTCAATGAAATGATGAACCGACTGGAAAACTCTTTCGCTCAAATGCGTCAATTCTGTAGTGACGCTTCGCATGAATTGCGGACCCCTTTGACCATTCTGAAAGGACAGAACGAGTTGGCGCTGAGTAAAACGCGAGATCCGAAAGAGTATCAAGATGTCGTCATCAGCAACTTGGAAGAGATCAATTATATGTCCAAAGTGCTGGAAGATTTATTCGTTCTCTCACGATCAGATGAAAACCAGATTCACCTCAATTGCAGACCGATAGACCTGAGAGATGTAGTGGAAGAAGTGTGCCGACATGCAGAGATTTTAGCGGGTGATAAAGATATCGGCATCATCATTGCTTTTCTAGAGTCGGTGAACATCAATGGCGATGAAGTGCGGCTGAGGCAAATGATCTGGAATATTTTGCATAATGGAATTAAATATACGCAACCCAAAGGAGAGTTGAAAGTTTCATTGCAAGCACAAGCAGAGTTTGCCTTGTTGACCATACAGGATACAGGCATCGGCATCCCAGAAAAAGATTTGCCATTAATTTTTGACCGATTTTATCGAGTGGACAAGGCTCGTTCTAAAGATGAGGGGGGCAGTGGCTTGGGGCTGAGCATCTGCAAGCATATTGCCGAAGCGCATAAAGGGAATATCGAAGTCGAGAGCAAACCCGGAGGGGGGACTCGTTTTAAAATACGCATCCCGATCGCAACACCTGCGAAGAATGAACCCAAGCTCTTGACCTAGGTTTCCCTTTTCCCTGCCAAATAAAGTCGAGGTCAGTGAATCTGGATGATGACGTTTTTGATTTGTGTGTAACTTTCCAAAGCGTGAATGCCCATATCTCTGCCGAATCCGCTTTGTTTGTAGCCACCGAAAGGTGCGGCGGCATCAAAAATATTATGGCAGTTCACCCACACCGTGCCAGCCTTAAGACCCTTTGCTACTTTGTGTGCCTTGTTGATGTCTTGCGTCCATACACTGGCGGCCAAACCATAAACCGTATCGTTACCTTGGGCAATGACTGAGTCGAGGTCTTCAAAGGGGGCGGCTACGAGAACCGGGCCGAAGATTTCTTCCGCCACGATTTTCATGTCGGGGTTCACATTGTCAAAAACGGTTGGCTCGACATAACACCCCGACTGCATGGGTCCACCCGGAATATTTCCTCCGGTGCAGGTTTTAGCCCCTTGCTCTTTTCCAGAGCGAATATAACTCATGACTCTCTCTTGTTGCTCTCTAGAAATCAGAGGCCCCATTTCGGTATCGAGACACATGCCGGGCCCGACTTTAATATTTTTTGCCAATTCGGAAACCCGTCCGACCAGATCTTCATAAATATTTTTGTGTACTAGCAGTCGAGAGCCGGCGGCACAACATTGCCCATGATTAAAGAAGATCGCTCCCGCTACGCCTTGCGCGGCAAGTTCTAGGTCGGCATCGGCGAACACGATGCTGGGCGACTTGCCTCCCAGCTCTAACGAAACTCGTTTTAAATTACCAGAAGAAGATTTGATGATTTCATGCCCCACTTCGGTGCTACCCGTGAAGGCAACTTTGTCAACGCCTGTATGACGGGCAAGTGCTTCGCCAGCATCACCGAAGCCAGTGACGATGTTGACCACTCCATCGGGAAAACCCGCCTCGGCGAACAGGTCAGCGAGGTATAAGACTGATAAGGGAGTTTGCTCTGCGGGCTTCAAGACCACACAGTTGCCAGCCGCTAATGCCACACCCAGTTTCCAGGTAGCCATGAGCAGAGGGAAGTTCCAAGGAACAATTTGGCCGACTACCCCGACGGGTTCTCGCAATGTGAAATCGAGAAATTCTGTGTTCGGTGCATAGGGAACACTTATATCCAGGGTCTCGCCGTGAATTTTGGTTGTCATCCCGGCGTAATAGCGGAAGTGATCTACAACGAGAGGAATATCGGCGGCGCGGGCGATGGCAATCGGCTTGCCATTATCCAGCGTTTCGAGTTGCGCAAACTCTTCTGCGCGTTGTTCTATGAGGTCTGCCAGTTTCCAAATGATTTTGCCTCTCTCTGAAACGGTTATTTTTCGCCACGGCCCGTTTTCGAAAGCATTTCGTGCCGCTTTGACAGCAAGGTTGATGTCTTCCTTTTCGCCTTTGGGGACACGAGTCAAAACCTTGTTGTCAGAAGGGTCTAAAACCTCAAGAGTCTCTCCGCTGGCGGAGTCGACTCGCTTTCCTCCGATCAATAATTTTTGTGGTGCGGCGAGAAATTTTTTTATGGCTGAAACCGGTTCCGGTACGGTGACAATTGTCATGACTATCTCCAATAAGACTAGGGCGCAAAAGGCAATTTGCTTGCGAACAATAATGATGCCGACATTATTATATTGATTGGTAACGAAATAAAGTTTTTTTTGATCGGTGAATAAGGACTCTCGGAAGATCTATGTGGAGTGCGTTAGAGTAGGGTGAGAAAGAGGGGGTTATTGTATCCAGACAAGAGGGCGATAGATCCAGGCTTTGTCCCTTGCGGCATCCTCGACCTGAACCCAGTTGTTTTCAATTTTAAGGACTTTCATTGAGAAGTACTTGTCTACCGGGGCCCATTTTACGATCGGGAAGCTCGTGCCAGGGCCTTCTCGAAGGTTTGTTTTGTTGTTTTTAATCACCGCACATTTGTATTTTTGCGTGGTGAGCGGTGCATGAATCCAATAGCTGTCGCCATCAACATCTTGAACCTGATTCCAATTGCCTTTGCTGGCCAACATTTTAAAAGGCATGTATTGAAATACCTGCCAGAGTTTTTCGTATTTGGTACCCGGCCCCGTTCTTAAATTGGCTTTTTCATTTTTTATGCAAAGGGCCGTTGCAGAGGTGCTGAAAAAGAGAGTCAATATGCTTAGCGAAACAAGAATTTTGATCATGGCTGTTTATTAAAGGTTATGGATGATTCGATTCCGGAAATGAGTGGGCCTTATTTTCTGCCATACTCCAACAAGAACAAGGTTAAGGAAATGGCCGCGTAAATCATGGCTGTCTGGAGAAAAAAACGGGCCAGAGTAACAGATTGAACCGCTTCGCCGTTAACCCTGTAGGAAAAGGTAAAAAACTTCTTTTCTATTTGATCTTCTTTTTTTAGCATATCAAATAACTGGAGCTTGATCCGCTTTTTCTTTTCTTTCCCCTTTGCGGTTTTAATGATCACTTGGTAAGAAATGTTTTGAAACAAGTCGGAATCCATTGTTTTTCCCATTACCATTCCATTGACGGCTGAAAAAAACTTAAAAAACATCAAGGCTCCGAGGAGCGCAACGAACAATATTTTTCCATTGAGAAATGTTGAGCGCAGGGTTGCGTTGTGATCCGATTTGGCTTTGCGGCCCATGAAGAAAGTGTGCAAGGTTGGGGTGAAAATGTCCCACTGAAAATAAGGATAGCCAGAATAATGCGGGCGGGTGTGCCAAGGGCCGCTTTGAGTTTGCCTTGGGTTTACTTGTTGGCTGGCATCGTGAACTCGCCTGCGATTTAGGTCGGATAATACCGAATAGGCCTCTGCAATTATCGCGAATCGCTCTTGATCGGCTGAACCGGGGTTTTGAACTCGGTCAGGATGATATTGTTTTGCCAGCTTGCGGTAGGCCGATTTGATTTCAGAATAACTTGCATTGTGGGTTACGCCGAGACAGGCATAATAATCCGGTTTATTCATGAGGGCCCTGTTTTTGAAGGGGCGACTTTGCGGGTGATCCAGATGATAGCCAGAATAAATAACAGGGTTACAAGCAGGTTGGTGATTTTAAATGGATTTAAGGTATTGATAATGAAATTGCCCAACGACAGACTCAACAAGGTGTAAGCCAGCGAAAAAAGAATATTACCGGCGAATGAGTATTGGATGTATCGGCGGGTATCGTAGCGGATCATTCCGGCGAAGGGGGGGATGATTTTGGAAACCGCAAACATAAAACGACCGAGAATGACCAAGGTTGCGGGGTGGCTTTGAAAAGCACGGTGGGTCCAGTTGATGAGCTTTTCAAGTTTACGCACAAAGCCAAATTGCATCCAGTAGCCCAAGCCTGTTTTATAGCCCAAGAAGTATAAGAATAAGTCGGCGATCCAACCTCCGGCAAACCCACAAAAGAAAACGCCGTATGGGTTCAATATATCCTGCGAAGCGGCGATGCCTCCAAAAACAAGAAACAGAGGGATGCCGTAATGATCAAAATATGTTCCGATTAAAATGATTCCGTAACCATAATCCTGAACCAGAGTCTCTGGGGAGGGCATTATTCGCAGGAGTCACAGAGCATATTGGTGAGCGCATTCATACAACAACACCCGGCATAGGTTCCCGCGCCGGATACAGCACTCTGTTTGAAAGTTTCTTTCATGTCGGGACGTTGGCTGTATTGTTGTGGCGGTTGCTGAAATTGTTGGGGCGTTTCAGACCCCCCATATTGTTGTGGGGTTTGGATATTGGGGTCATTACTCAAACCTGTTCCACATTTGGTGCAGAAATTAGAACCCTCTCCATTTTCTGCGCCACAATTTCCACAAAACATATTCGCTCCTTTAAAATTCTTTGCAGTTGAACAAGGTTCGCTCTGGGTTTTGTTCTTTCTTAACCATGAATTCAAACACTTTTGCTGTTTCCTTGTCAAGGCAGTGAGTGATAATATTTTGCACGATTGGAAACGATTCTTTTAAACTTAATGTGGGCAAGCATTTCAGCAGAATCTGCTTTTCATTGACAATATGTTGAGCATATTTTTGCCCTGTTCCTTCAAGCCAAGTTAGATTTTCAGGGTCAGATGTTTTTTCACTATGCTGGATTAGGTTAAACCGTCCTGCCTTCAGGTCGGAGTGGAAATCTTCCATCGCGTCAATGAGATTGATGACCTTTCCCAATCCCGTGAAAAAAATGTTCAGAGCAGAAAGACGGGCTGGGTCAATTTTATCTTTAAAAGGTTGGGTCATGATATAGGCGAAGGTTTCACCCCAGCATTTTTGAATCTCAGAATAACTGGCGGAACTTTTTTCAAGTGCATGAAGTTGTTTCTGTCCGGCCTGTATTTGTTCGATCTCTATATTGAAGGCTTGGTATTGGTCGAAATGACGGGTGTATGATTTTTGAAAACGAGATTGGAGAGCCTGATTGTAGCGCGAGATCCAGAATCCTTTTTCGTCATCCAAATTATCCTGAAATTTTATTTGAAAGGCCAGTAGACTGATCAAAGCCCCAAGCTGGACTGCCGGGTGATCTGCTGCTAACGCCGCAACTTTGGCAATCGGCATTCCTGAGCAACGGTCCTTGACCGCTTGAATGTCTTGCACTACCATTTCGTTATACAACATGGCGATCAGGGTGCCTTCATAGGTATTCACAAAGGCATACAGGCGATTATGAGTTTTCACCATATGTCGGCAAATACTACAATAATAAAGTTTGTAGTACAGGCAGTCTTTGAGCAAAAGCTCCATCTTTTCTGGTTTTAAAATTCCGAGCATGAGAAATTAGGCAGGTTCATTTAGAAGTTCTGGGTATTATAAGCGATCCCGCCATCTTGATCAAAAGAGAAGGGCACAAAACCTTGATAGAAATACTGACATTGCTACAACTGCTCTTGATTGTCGGAGTGATTGTTTATTTGACGATGAATATGATTTATCTGGTTCGTATTGAACCCGTTTATTCGGAAATACATGATGCGCCGATGGTGTCGGTGTGTGTGCCAGCTCGAAATGAGGAACGTGGTATTCAGGCTTGTTTACAGTCTCTTCTAAAGCAGGATTATCCCAACTTTGAAGTGATCGTCGTGAATGACCACTCTACAGATCGTACCGGGGAATTGATTCAGGACTTAGCGGCTCACTATTCTCATTTGATCGCCTTGGAAGGCGAGCCATTGCCGGAAGGCTGGTTGGGAAAACCCTTTGCGCTGGATCAGGCTTTTAAAAAAGCCAAAGGAGAAATTCTCTTATTCACCGATGCCGACCCAGTTTTTGAATCCCATGCCCTGCGCACGGCTGTCTTCACCCTACAAGAGCGCAATCTCGATGCGATGACATGGATGCCGAAAGCCGAGTTTGGTTCATTATGTGAAAAAATCGTGCAACCAGTGATTTTTGGTTTTATCGGGTCTTTAACCCGGTTTCGCAAAGTGAACAGCCCGGAGCATAAAAGCGCAATGGGGTTTGGGGCCTTTCTCATGTTTAAGCGTTCTGCTTATGAAAATATAGGCGGGCATGAAGGAGGCAAGGCCGATGTTCTCGAAGATGTTTTGATTGCTAAACGCTTAAAAAAGTCAGGCGGAAAACTTCTTGTTGCCGATGCCAAAAAAATGTTTTCCATTCGCATGTATTATGGGTTGCAAGAAATATGGACGGGCTGGCGTAAGAATATGTTCCTCGCTATGAAGCGGTCTGTTGCACGCGCTCTCTACTATATTTTCATGGTATTGGCATTTTTGTTGACCCCTTATCTGATTTTAGCTTGGAATATGATTGCCGGGACGGATGTTTGGTGGTGCGGGTTCTCTTTACTTGGAGTGATTATGGTTATTGTGGCAAAGATTAAAACCTGTGATGAGTTGGGTTTGGAACGCAAAAACGCTTGTTTCTTTCCGATAGGTGCTATGGTGATGGCGGCTATCATGATCAACTCAATGATTGAGGTTTTATTTTATTCTCGTACAGAGTGGCGAGGAAGAACCTATTCAGCAGAATGATAGCAAATACGTAACTTGATGGAATAATCCAACCCTCTACGCTCTCTTAACCACTATGGACAATACACCAAGACTGTTTATCAAAGCGGGACTTATTTATGCTGTAATTGGGGCCGTGCTTGGAATTACCATGGCCATCAACCCTTCGTTATCGCATCCATTGCGGTTCATTCATATTCATGTGAACTTGCTGGGGTTCATGACGATGATGGTGTCTGGCGTGGCTTATCATGTGCTTCCTCGTTTCAGTGCTCGAACATTGCCTTGGCCTGCGGGCATGAAATATCAGTTTATTCTACAAAATGCAGGTCTCATCGGCATGGTGGCAGTTCAGGGTTTTGGCGATTGGAGGGGGGGCGAGCATCAGGTTATTTTTATATTCTTTTCTGTTCTTGCCGGGGTTTCGTTTTTCATCATGTTTTATAATCTCTATTTTGTCCTTTCCCCTGCCCCGGAAGAATCGCCACCAACAAAAATCACCGGCGATATGAAAGTCGGGCCAGTGATTGATCAGTTTCCTCAGGCCTTGGCTGTCTTTGTCGATAGCGGGTTTCAGGCCTTGGCCAATCCAACGGCACGGAAAACCTTTGCCAAGATGGTGTCTATAGATAAGGCTTGCGAAAAACACGGTGTTTCGCCTGCCGAATTTCTGGATAAATTAAATAATGAAGTTTTTTCAGAAGAACCCTCTGCGAGCGTTCCACCCGTCGCACCTGCGGGAACAGTGGGGAAAGAAATTCAGCGTGGCGAAAGTTGCGAGGCCGACACTCGGGTCGGAAGCTTGATCAAGACCTATATCACTACTAAAACCGTGTTCGAGGCGCATTATGGCGAAGGGTGTTTTTCTTGCCCTGGGCAAGTTTATGAAACGGTGGAACAAACGGCCAGCATGCATAATGTTGACTTGAATCTGATTCTGGGGGAAATCAATGTCATGATTCAAAAGGAATTGCAGTCGAGTTGACAGCGCAACGAATGTTTATAATGCCGATGCCAGTTCCAGGGCTCGTTTCTTGAGTTTTGCATTCGCACCGAACCATGCTAACCGTAGGCGCGAGTCTTGGCTTTTTCCGAGTTGATGGTCGATTATGTAAGTCACCGCGTTGAGCAAACCCCATGCTGTATCTTTTGATGATGCCAGGTTCTGCCCCGGAGCTCGAGAGAATGCCTTCATTGCCAATAACGTATTGCTCTCTGCCAGTTCTTTCAGTTCTTCGACGCTAAGAGTAGAAATATCCTTGGTGGTTTCCGATTGGAAAACGTTGAGCATAAAACGCCAAGCCGCTGGCTCATCTACTGTTTTATCTGTCAGGCGCTGGGCATCTTTTTCAAAGGCAGAAAATGCTTCTCGCCCGAGAGTGATCATTGCATTCATTTTACTGTTTACTGCATCGTCAAACTTTTGTTGTTTTTGATTTTCCAAAGAGAAGGCCTGCTTGAACGTTTTCCTGAAAATATTTTTAACATAAGGTTTACCTTTGCTGGCGATTTGCAACATGCTGTGATTGTTTTCTCGCACAGCGAGAAACTTAACTTCAATTTTTTCTCTGTTTTCATCGCGGGATGCGAGTAAAATATAACCCTGCACCGTATCTCCCTCTTTCAAAGTAAAGCTTTCATTCAAGCGAGCCAGTCCCCATATAATGCGTGATCCATCTAGACTGCCGATGGACTCTATAGGCGCTTCTCCGGCTTCAAAATAACCTTTGAAGAATCTTATTGTCTCTTGATTGCCATGTGACTTGGGGCGTTGAGAAGGTATTTTAGAAACCTCCCAATCGAGCTTGGCTTTATAAAGCATCTCTCGACTGGATAAATTGATGTCTACTTCTACCCCTACGTCACTCCAAGGTTTTGGGTTCGTTTCTTCCATTTTGATTAATCCGAAAAATCAGCGATACTTTAAATAAGAGCAGAAACCCATGCAATGAAATGGTGGGGCTCTGTATTAAAACTTTAAAGGCTATTATAGACAGAACAAATTATTCTTGATGGAAATTCTGCTTAATGTTGAAGAAATTTATGACCTGGGTGTTAAGGGATGAGTGTTTTTGTAGCATTTGTTCATGATCAACTGCGACTCATGACGGCTGTCGAGTTCAAATGTGCTCGATTTACTTAGAGCAAGCACGAAGCATAGCAACCCATTACTTCAAAAATAAAAACTTACCACTAATATTAATATTGCCAGTTGAACAAGTTATTGCTGTTACCCAGTTGGTTTGTTTTGCTTTGCTTCTTGCCAATACTGTTCCAGCTCTTCCAAGGGCGTGTCTTTGAGTTCTTGCCCTCGTTTGGCGACTTCTTGCTCGATATATTGGAAGCGTTGAATGAATTTATTATTGGTTCGGCGCAAGGCTTCTTCAGCATCAATCTTTTTGAATTTGGCAATGTTGACCAGCACGAATAAGATGTCGCCCAGTTCTCCTTCGATGTCGGCATCTTTTCCGGATAACACGGCTTCTTTGAATTCGGCGACTTCTTCATCGAGCTTGTCGAAGACGGAGGAGATTTCATCCCAGTCAAAACCATGTTTGGCGGCTTTCTTTTGTAATTTTTGTGAACGCATGAGACCGGGCAGGTGATTGGGGACACCATCCAAGGCAGATTTTCGGTGAGCATTGTTTTTTTCCTGCTTTTTAATTTCCTCCCATTGGGTGACGACTTGGTCGGGTGTTTCCAAATTCCCATCCTGAAAGACATGTGGGTGACGGCGAATCATTTTTTCGCTGATGGATTGCACCACATCTTCAATGTTGAACTCGTTTCTATTCTCAGAAATTTTTGCATGAAATAGAATCTGGTAAAGTAGGTCACCCAACTCGTCTTTAATTTCTTCGGGGTTGTTGCCGTCTAAAGCCTCAAGTGTTTCGTAAACTTCTTCGACTAGGAAAGGTTTTAGGCTTTCTCGGGTCTGTACTTTATCCCAGGGGCAACCTTTTTCACTCATTAGGGTGTCAACAATTTCAGTCAGTTTTTCAAATGCGCTCATAGTTTTATTAGGCCAGAAATTTTAAGATGACGGAGTCAGCAATAAAAAGTCCTTTGCGTGACAAAGCCATTCGGTTTTGGTTGAGTGTGATCAGCCTCTCTTCAAGAAGGGGGGCCAGCACTTTGCCATAGACGGTGTTGAATGAAACTTGAAAGCGGTTTTCAAAATTTTCAATGGAGATGCCTTTGAGCTGGCGAAGGCCCAGCATAATGGTTTCGCCCATTGCGTGCAAGGGCTCAAGTCGTTCGGTCGACTCCACCGCTGTCCCCCCTACTTGGACCTCACGAATATAGCGCGAAGGGAGGTTGATGTTTTTGAAACGTTCTCCATTTAAATAGGAAGATGCACCGGCTCCCAAGCCAAGATATTCGCCGTTGTTCCAATAATTGAGATTGTGTTGACATTCATACCCCGGTTTCGCGTAATTGGATATTTCATAATGTTCGTAGCCCGCTGATTGCAAAAAACCAATGGTTGTTTCAAGCATTTCTAGTTGTATGTCTTCATGGGGCAATTGTAGGAGACCTCGTTCTTGCAGTTTAAAGAAAGAAGTTGCCGGTTCTATAGTTAAACCGTAGGCCGAGAGATGGTCGGGTTTTTTATTCACCGCCTGTTGCAAATGAGATTTCCATTTTTCCGGCGATTGACCCGGTAGACTGAACATCAAATCGAGAGAGAGATTGTTGAAGCCAGCCTGTCTAGCCCGATCTACAGTGGTGTGGATTTCTTCTTGGTTGTGAACTCGCTCCAAAAGTTTCAGTTCTTCCGCATCGAAGGATTGCACTCCAATGCTAATGCGATTGAAACCGGACAGGCGGATTTGCTCAAGCGTTTCGCATTCCACCGTTGCCGGGTTGGCCTCAATAGAAATTTCACAATTTTGGGTGAGATCAAAACGGTTTTTCACCCGGCCTAATATTTTGTCAAGATGGTCGGGGGGTAAAATAGTCGGCGTGCCACCGCCAAAGAATACGGTGGGAACCCTTTTCTCTTTCAGTTTTACAGCATAATGGTCAATTTCTGCTAACAGGGCTGAAATATAAACTTCAGCTTCGGCTTGATTTTCTGGGTGAGAATTGAAGTCGCAATAGCCACATTTATGCAGGCAATAGGGAATGTGAAGGTATAATCCTAAGGAGTTCATGGTATGATTAAATAAAAAAGAGGCTGATTTAAACGAAGTTTAGCTTACAACGTTGATTTTATGCCAACTTTATTGATATTTAACAGAGTTCTTAAAGAAAAAATAATATGTCAGATGGTTTCAAGTCAGGTTATGCCAGCATTGTAGGCAGGCCAAATGTGGGTAAATCCACACTTTTAAATCGATTGATGGCTCAGAAAGTGGCGGTGACATCTAAACGCCCGCAGACCACACGCAATAAAATTACAGGGGTTTTACATCTACCCAATGCGCAGATCATTTTGGTTGATACACCGGGTATTCATAAGTCTGAAAAGACTTTGAACGATATGATGGTGAAGGCCAGTCTCAGCACCTTCTCAGATGTCGATTTGATTCTCTTTATGATATCGGCGGATAGAGGTTTTAGCGACGAAGATGAATTTGTTCTGAACTCTATGCGGTGGGTGAAGACGCGAAAATTTTTGATCATTAATAAGATTGATCTGGTGGAAAAAACCAGCCTGCTTAATTTGATGGCAGAGATGAGTCAAAAAGATTTGTTTGAAGAGATCATTCCGGTATCGGCGCTTAAAGATGAGGATTTGGACCCGTTAAAAAATTTGATTTTAAATTGCTTGCCCGAGGGGCCGGAATATTTCCCGAAAGATATGATAACGGACTGTCCGGAAAGCTTCCTTTTTGGTGAGATCATTCGTGAAAAAATATTGAACCTCACGCGGTTTGAAGTGCCACATTCGGTCGCTGTCGTGGTTGAAGACATGCAGGAGCAAGGTAACGGCGTGTTACGGATAGACGCTACGATCTTTGCTGAGAAAGACTCCCAAAAAAAAATCTTGATCGGAGAGGGGGGGAGCATGTTAAAAACCATTGGACGGTTGGCGCGACTGGAGTTGGAAAAACGTTTGGGCGCAAAAATATTTTTGAAACTATTTGTTAAGGTTAAGGCCAACTGGCGAGACCAGAGGCGAGCCATAAAGGAGTTCGGTTATACCCATGATTCATTTTAAAACCGATGAAGAAATAAATACCATGCGAGAAACCTGCCGTCTTGCGGCAGAAGTTCTTATCATGATTGAGCCTTATGTCAAACCGGGTGTGACAACCGACAAGTTGAACGAAGTGTGTCACGATTTTATTGTATCCAATTCGGCGGTTCCTTCCCCTTTGAACTACCGTGGGTTTCCTAAAAGCATTTGTACATCAATCAATGACGTGATTTGCCATGGCATTCCCTCGGATCAAAAACTGCGTAATGGGGACATCGTCAACCTCGATATCACCACCTACTTGAATGGTTTTCATGGCGATACCAGCCGCACATTTTTTGTCGGGTCGCCACGAAAAAAAGCCGAAAAACTGGTGGAAGTCTGCAAGGAGGCTTTGCAAAAAGGCATTGACTGCGTTAAACCCGGTGGATGGTTGGGTGATATTGGTGCAACGATTCAGCAATTTGCAGAGAGTCATGGCTATTCAGTGGTACGCGAATTCTGTGGGCATGGTATCGGAGCCAATTTTCACGAAGAACCTCAGATTCTGCATTACGGAAATTTTGGTGACGGCCTGGAAATTAAAAAAGGCATGGTGTTCACCATTGAGCCGATGATCAATATGGGCAAACCCGACTTGAAAGTCCTACCCGATAAATGGACCGCTGTGACGCAAGATAGCAGTCTCTCGGCGCAGTTCGAGCATACGCTTTGTGTCACTGACTCTGGCGTGGAAGTCATGACTCGCATTGAAGGTCGCACAGAATTCTAGAGCTTAATTAGCTAAATATTTTTGAGGTGGTTTTAGATTGAAATAAACTCCCTTTTTTAAAACTATTGTTAGGAGAGAGCAGATGAAAGGCGATAAAGCGGTAATCAGTGCTTTGAACGATGTGTTGATGGCAGAATTGACTTCGATCAATATCTATTACATCCATTATAAAATGCAGGAGGATTGGGGCTACGATAAAGTGTCGGCTCATTCACGCGAGGAATCTATGGGTGAAATGAAACATGCCGATTTGATGATTGACCGCATTTTGTTTTTAGATGGGGTTCCCAATATGCAAAAATACGACACCGTTCTTGTGGGCAATGATGTGCACGCGCAATTGAAGAACCAATATAAAATTGAATTGGCTCATGTGAAGCGGCTTCAGAAACATATTAAAACCTGCTTTGACAAAAATGATTTTGGAACTAAGGAAATTCTGGATGGCATTCTGGTCGATACGGAAGACAGTGTGGACTGGTTGGAAACCCAGTTCAACCGCATCAAAGATATTGGTATCCAAAATTATCTGACCGAGAGCATGAGTCGGGACGGTAATTAACAGCAAAACTGATTTACGGTGAGCATAACCTGTTCTGATCTCTTAAAGAGATTGGAACAGGTTTTTTTTTGTCCAAGACAAGGGCTGTGTCCGAGGTTGAATGGAAAAGGACTGGAATTTGTAGATTTGAAGTAAAAATAAACTCTGCTAGGTATTCTATGAAAATCCCGCGATTTATGGACAAATAAGCCATCGGTAATAAATATTAAAAAAAACGTTGTGAGGGGTTGACAAGTCGCCCCGCCTTGTTTATATTGATAATCATTATCATTTAGATAGCGGTGATCAAATGCGACAACAGAATGTGAAAATTTGTAAGGGAGCAGGGTGCAAAGCGTGGTCTTCCGACAAGATTGCTCGCGAATTGATAGAAGTGAATGAGGGCTTAGGGCCTGAAGGCATTCGTGTTTGTCGGGTGGCATGTATGAATGTCTGCGGGGGTGGAGCATCGGTGCGAGTTAACTCAAAAAATAAGATCGAAAAAATGAAATCGATAGAAGATATTTTGGAAGTTTTGGGTGTGGGGACGGCAGAGTTGACTGCTTAAGCACTAAAAAAATTTACCTTTTTTAATTTTGAGAACGGTTCTCATAACAATTTTTTAAGACAGGTCCTTATTATGTTGATGCAGACGCAAGCATATTTTAAGAAATCTCTGGCGAGAAATATTTTATCAGGTCTGGAGCTAGGAGAGTTTACAGTTTACTACCAACCCAAGTTTGATCTGACTTCCAGAAAAATTATTGGCCTAGAGGCACTTTCCAGATGGTATGCCTCTGGGGTGGGGTGGATTTCCCCGGCTGAGTTCATCCCGGTTGCCGAATCAACGGGAGCAATCATTCCATTGGGCGAACGAGTATTAGTGACCGCTTGCAAACAGACGAAATACTGGCAAGAGAATGGTTATCCTGAGTTGTCGGTGGCGGTAAATTTATCGTCCATTCAATTAGAAGAGAAAAATATTGTTACAAGAGTGGAGGACATTCTGAGCCAAACGGGCTTGGACCCACGCTATTTAGAGTTGGAGGTCACGGAATCTGTTTTGATTAAAAACTCTATATGGGCCTTGGAAGTTTTAAAGCAATTCAGAAAGATCGGTATTAAATTAGCAATCGATGATTTTGGAACGGGTTACTCTACAATTGGCTATTTAACCACCTATCCTTTTGACAGTTTGAAACTAGACCAAATTTTTGCCAAGACCATTCATCTCACGCAAACCCAACTGGTGGTCCGGGCGATGGCTAACCTAGCACGGCAATTAGGTTTGACTACTCTGTTGGAAGGGGTTGAAGAACAAACGGAGTTGGTGATGGCTCGCCACTTGGGTTGCGATCAGGTTCAGGGTCATGCTATCAGTCCGCCTCAACCCGCTGGGGAAATTGTTTTGGCAATGGAAAATTACAGTTAAATTCAAGAGAAGATAATTAAATATAAGGTAGTTGTAATAATGAACAGGGTAAACGTGATTTTGGCAGAGGTTCCATAAAATCTTTGCGTCTGGTTCTGCTTTACGGTAAAAGTTCTAGGTCGCTTGTTATTTAGTTGATATTTGTTAATAACCATTTACCAGTGGTTTTTCTTATGGCATCTTTAAAATTTCTTTTAACTTTGGCGGTCATGGTCTCGGTGCTCTTGCTCGGACCAGGCTTTTCCTATTCGCAGGAAAAGGAATTACAAGTTCAGGTTTTTCTCACTAAAAAACAGGCTCTTGAAATTGCTTTTCCAGGTGCGGATAAGGTGGAGCGAGAGAAAAAATGGTTGACGGATGAGCAAAAAACAGCCATCGCTGACCTGGCTATGCAAAATTTTGATGCCAACCGCGTGACTTTTTATGTTGGTAAACGCAATGATGCTCCAATGGGGTATGCAGTCATCGACCATGAGATCGGCAAATCTTACCCGATCACGTTCATGGTTGTTCTCAATGTAGACGGAACGGTTCGTGATGTAGAGATCTTGATCTATCGAGAGCCACGCGGGTGGGAGGTTCGCTACCCTTCTTTCATGGATCAATTTACCGGTAAGGATGCGGAGGCAGATTATCGTACGATCAACACCATTACCGGAGCAACGCTGTCGGTGAGGGCGATGGTCAAGGGGGTTTCCCGAATCAGTGCGGCTTATAAGGTTTTGTATCTTTCCGATAAACCCTAAACCTTTCTTTCCTTCCGGCAACTTAATGTTTATACTTTTCTTGATATAGCCCTCAATCGATTGTGAGCCATCATGAAAATCTGGATTTCTATCATTGTTCTATTGGTTTCTGCTTGTGCCTCTTCACCCTTCAAGGGGGCAAACCCGTTTGAGCATACCGAGTTGCTTTTAGACGCGGAGGAGTCGATAGGAGGGCTGATAAATGTTTCGAAAGGCGGCTCCCGGAAAAATTTTTGAGGCATACCAAGGCCATTGTCGTGTTTCCCGACCTGGTGAAGGCGGCGATGTTTGCCGGCGCACGGATCGGGAAAGGGGTGGTGATTGTGCGTTCGCCAAAAACCGGTAAATGGAATCCCCCAGCTTTTATTAAATCCAGCCAGGCCAGTTGGGGGCTTCAGGCCGGAATCCAAAAAGCAGAATTGGTGCTGTTGGTGGTGACCAACAAAGGCCTCAGGCAAATATTCCAAACTCGATACAGTTTGGGCTCAGGTCCGCAGATTGCGATTGGGTCGGTAAACAGATCGCTTGATTTAAACTTAGAGCAGCTTCTTGAGAATAATGATATTTTTGCCTATTCACGCATTGAAGGTTTGTTTGCAGGGCTTTCGTTTGATGGGACGATTATTTCATCTGATAAACACGCCAATTATGAGTATTACCAACAGTCAGTTTCTAACAGAGACTTGCTTGTAGGAAAAGAGGGCATCAAGATACCTGAATCGGGGCGGGCTTTTTTGAAAAGAATGAACAAGCTGGCTCCTCCTCTCTAGCGATCTAAAAGAGCCTTGATCGCGTCTGCCACCCTTTCCAGACCTTTTCCATCTATCAATCGTTTGCCAGCCTGACTCATCTTTTGTAGTACTTCAGGCCCGGTTTTTAAAATCTGGGGAAGACGGGTTTCATCCCAAGACTCAGCCAATCCCAAATTAAGAGCGGCACCTTGTTGTTCTGCGTGATGTGCTTTATCCGCTTGATGAGTGACTTGATTGATTACAAATGCTGGCGTGCCCACCGCCATAGCTTCATGCAGAGTGACCCCTCCAGCGCAGAATACGACATCATGCTCGAACAGGGTTTGTGCCATTTGCGTTGAAGACTCTAGCAGAGTCACCTTTTCATTCTGCATTTGCAAGGCTTTCAAGGCATCGATGTTTTTGCACCCCGGCCCTGTAAGAAGGGTTAGGCATAGACCCGGGTCAACCTGTAAAAGTTTTTCAGCCAATGTCGATGTCAGAGCGTGAGGGTCGGTGCCCCCGAATGTTAGTAAAGCTGATCGGAGGGGTTGCTTGAAAATTCGACTTTTTAAATGATAGGTTGCAAAATCGGGTGCGAGAACGCAATGGGGATAGCTAAAAAGGGTTGGAACCGACACCAATTTATTTTCATCGAGATTGCAATCTATCAGTAGGTCGACATGATTTCGGCCTTCGCCTAAATCTTCAAAACTAACCACGGATTTTTTGTGGAGGTGGAATTGCTTTATAAAGTTTTCAGGCGTGTCTTGAATGTCTAAAACGAACAGATCGTGAGACTCGATGATTCTATCTGTGAGAAGAAACGGGTCGGGTTGCGTTTGCCGGGAGAACCCGTGCTGGTCGAGCCAATTTTGTGCCGGGGCGTAATCCGGAATATAAAAGACGATCTCTGCGCCTCGGTTTCGCAGGGCATTGGCGACATGCGTTTGCCGGACCAAATGGCCCATGCCTTGAGAAAAAGAGGTTTTGCAGAGTATTCCAATTTGGGTCATGATAGTCAAGTTCTGCGCCCGGTCTAAGAAGCGGTGTTGGTTCTCCGTTTGGAGGCCGAGTTGATATTGATCTTCAATAAAATCTCCCGATCGCTAAAGAGCACATCTGACTTTTCCTGTTTTCGTGCCTTGAGAATGAGCGGAAGTCGTTTGAGCGCCATATAAAAGGCGATCCAGAATCGGCTCTTCATTCGGAAGAGGTCGCGGATCAAAAAAAGAGGAATATAAAAGAGAAATTGAACGGTCATAGAACGATCCAATATATTCTTCCACACAAAAAGATAATTATTGCGCGCCGAAATCAGCCCGATCTGTCGCCGTTTTTCCTGTCGCGTGATGGTGGATTGCACTTTGTGATAAGCGACCGATTTGGGTTCATAGAGCACTTTCCAGCCTCTTTTTAGAGCGCGGTAAGAAAGGTCGATTTCTTCGTAATAGAGAGGATGATAGATGGGGTCAAATCCACCCAGCTTCAAATAGCGTTGTCGGTCCACCATAAAAGCCCCGCCGCAAGCAAAGAGCGTTTGGCTGGAGTCATCTGGTTCTTTTTCGTAGAGATAAAAATGTCCATTTTGAAAATAGCCACCGCGATTGCCGTAAAGAAAAGTGGTGCCATCGAAGGCATAAAATTTTCCACTGACCGAAAAGGTGTCTTTGTCGGCGACAAAATGTTCGGCGAGATGGGTGAGAGCATCTTCATCTAATTTGATGTCGTTGTTCATGGGCATAATGAGGCGGGTTTTTGATAATTCAGCTCCGTAATTATTGGCCCCATGAAACCCGTAATTGACAGGTGTTTTTTCTGCTCGAACGATGGGGAACTCGCGGGCCAAAACCTCGAGGCTGTCATCGGAGCTACAGTCGTCCACCACCATGATTTCATATTTTCTCTGGCTGTCAAAGGCAACGGCTTTGATAACGCTAGGCAGGCATTCGCGTAACAGGTCGCGGCCGTTCCAGTTGGTGATGATCAGGGTGATATCGGGTGTATTCATGAAAGTATCTGTTGAACTGCCGCTAATATTTCGACTTCCCCGTTCAAGGGGACTCTTCCCTTAACGGTCAAACCCTGAGCTGTCTTGATGGCTGTCTGCCAATCGCCAGGATAAAAATCTTCCTCGGTAATGAGTACCCCGGTTTCAGTAGTTTGTAAATATTCGCGAATCGCTTTGAATTCATAAAAATCTTTGCGTTCGCAGGTGATGACGGGCTTGTGGCAGGCGAAGGCCGACCCGATAGTGGAATAGCCTCCTTTGGTGCAAACCACATCCACGCTGGCGATGAGGTGCGAAAACTCGAACCGACTGTCTAAAACATGCAGGTTGGGCACGGGTGTATTGATCGCATCACGAGTCAGGTACAGGCAGTCGGTATGTTGAGCGAGGTTTTCCCATAATACCGAATGAATGCCGTATTCCCCGAGGTAAATAAAAACCAGCGTTTTGTCGGCAAAAGAAGTGTTCAGGTCTTGCTCCAACTCTTTACGGATGTCATGGCCTTTTTGAGCGATGAAGCCGACTTCTTGGGTTTTTCTAGCCTGAGGTTGGGGCAAATGGCATTGGGGAAGGATATGCAGGTCGGCGCAGGCAATCTCTTCTTTCAGTGTTTGCAACAAGTCTTGATGCTCTTCAGCCCCTGGTAGGTGGCTGTATATATCATGCCAAGTGAAATTTCCTATCAGGACGGATGGAATGCCGAGGTCGTGCGCCGCTTTGATTGGCATGCTGGCAACATCAGAAATAACTAATGCGATTTGATTGTTTTTCAGCCAGTTTTTTTCCGCTTCCAGTGGTAAATTATTTTGAAAGTCTTTAAAACTTTTGAATGTTTCGGCTGCGTCCACTTGCAAGGAGCCGGAGTGTCGGCACCCTGTGTCGATGGCTTGAAGTGAATGTTCGACGTCAAGGTAAGGCGCGAATAGAGGAGCTTCGATTTCCGATTTTATATGGACGTTAAAATGGGAAACAAGCTGTTTTAGAACCGGTATGGAACGGGCATAATGCCCGTATCCATGACCGCTGATATAATAGGCAAGATTTTTGATTGCTGGCCTTAGAAAAAAGGAGGCGCTATTTGTCTTTTGCCGGTTTGTAGTCGAATTGGCAGACAGAACCCAATTGCGCGAATAGGTTGCTCAATTTCAAGTCCACATAGTCTTTTCGAGCTTCCCAAGGAATTTTGTCAAAAGCACAGGCGGTCTCGATATAGTCTGTTCTTCCGAAACGGATGAAAAACTGAGCGAACCAACATTGTTTCATTTTGTAGACCCAGTTTTTATCATCAACTTTTTTATGCTCCAGCAGGAAATACCTCCAGGTGTGAACTGCATCCACCTGAGGTTGGTGATTTTCGACAAAGCTTTTAAACGGATTTTCGGAAGCCTTCTCTTGCTCGATCATTTTGTCGAGTTCGGTCTTCTTCCAATTTGCGAGAGCTGATATAACCATGACTCTGGCTTTATCGATCCTCACATTGGCTTCATCCAGCACATTGTGGGCATTGTAAATAAAAACCGCAACGGTGGTGAGGTATTGCTCTTCTTCGTTTAGTTTATCGCCTTTTTCATATTCCCAGATATCTGCGAATTTTGTGCGAATGAGTTCTTTATCAACTTCTGCATCCCCCACATCCAGATGCGCGAGAATGGGATCTACACGTTGTCCTGCGCTCTCTCGGCTAGCGGCTTCTGTCTCGTCCTGACTTAACTCTGTATTTTCATTCATAATGATTTTCAGGGAACAATCTGTTGAGGTTGAATTCAAGGTCGAATTTTAAATTTGCCAATTTGTTTTCTAAAATATCATAATCGGGTTTGATGTAGCAAGCGGCTTGATATTATAAGTGAGTGTGGGTTTGAATCTGTGGCAGGGTTGAAAGGACTGTGTATAAATATATGAATAAAATTGATTTTGATATTGTGATCATCGGTTCGGGCGTGATTGGGCATAGTATCGCTTTTCGTCTCAAACAAGATGCCCCGCACCTGAAGATAGCGGTTCTGGGCGACCCGGTGAACTCTCTGCAGGCTTCGCGGGCGGCGGCGGGTATGCTGGCCCCTTTTTGTGAATGCGATGAGGCCGACCCCTTTTTTAAGTTTTGTCGCGAGTCTTTGACAAAATACCCGGAATTCCTTAAGGAATTGGCCTCAGTCAGTGAAGTTTCTGTGCATCACTCGTTTGCGGGTTCCTTGATGCCCGCTTCCTCTTACCGGGAAACTTGGGAAGAGCGTAAGGCATTTTTTGCTCGTGAAGACATTCCCCATGAAGTATGGAGCTCAGAAAAAGTGCGTCAGAAAGCGCCTTATTTAGCCGAAGACTGCGGTGAGGTGATGTGGGTAGGGGAGGGGCAGGTGAATAACCGACAAATGCACTCTGCGCTCATACAGGCATCGGGAAGGCGGGGAATCCATGTCTTGGAGGCCAATGTTTCGGGTTTTATTCGTGATGGTGCATCCATTCTCTCAGCGGTCACTGATTCTGGCAATATAAACGGCGAGCGATTTGTTCTGGCATCGGGGAGTTGGTCTTCCCAGTTGGCGCGGGTGCTCGAGGTTTCTATCCCCCTAAAACCCATCAAAGGACAGATGTGTCGGGTGCAGTTGGCGGATCATTTTATGGACTATACCCTACATGGCAAGATGACCTATATTGCACCCTGGAGAGAGGGCAATGGCTTTGTGATCGGATCGACCATGGAGGACCGGGGCTTTGACCCCTCTGTAGAGAATGCGGTGATCGACCGCTTGATTGCCAATGCGGCGGAAATTCTGCCTTGCCTTAAAACGGCTCCCTTGATCGAATCGTGGGCCGGTTTGCGCCCAGCGGCTGAAGACCTGATGCCGATCATGGGAAAAAGTGGACGTTACGAAAACCTGCTTTATTCTTCGGGACATTATCGCAATGGCATTTTATTGACCCCGAATCAGGCCGATTATATGTCTGCATTAATGCGTGGCACATTGGACAATGAGATCCCTGAGTTTTCACCTTCCCGTTATAATTTGTGATTGGCATTATCTATGGTTCCTGAAAATAAAATAGATTCTGATATTGTGCGCGACTTGCATCGTGTTTGGCACCCTTGTACCCAGCATAAAGATTATGAAACGGTTCCCCCGATACTGGTTGAGAGGGCGGAGGGCATTTATCTTTATGACCGACAAGGAAACCGTTATCTGGATGTGATCGCTTCGTGGTGGGTCAACCTTTTTGGCCATAATCACCCCCGGCTCAATGAAGCACTCACTGCGCAGTTAGATAAAATGGCGCATGTGATGTTCGCCGGTATCACACATCAGCCAGCGATTGATCTGGCTGATGCGTTGGTGAGACTGTCACCAAAGGGATTTGGAAAAGTATTTTTTTCTGACAACGGTTCCACCTCGGTGGAAGTGGCCTTGAAAATGAGTTTGCAGTATTGGCGGCAGACCGGGAAAGCAGAAAAGACACAGTTCGCCTACCTCAAGGGGGGCTATCATGGCGAAACATTGGGCGCGCTTTCTGTCTGTGGTCTGGACATTTTTAGAACAAAGTTTGAAAAGGTTCTGGCCCCTAATTTACCAGTTGATGGGCCAGACTGTTTTCGTTGTCCGTATGGCTTGCAACGTGAGAGCTGTAATGCGGAATGTTTTGAGCCGATGGAAAAAACATTGTGCGAAAACGCCGATCGAGTCGCGGGAGTGATTGTCGAACCCTTGGTGCAAGGGGCGGCGGGGATGATGATGTATCCCCCGGTGTATTTGAAAAAACTGCAAGCGATTTGTGAGTCATTGGAAATACATCTGATTTTTGATGAAATCGCAGTTGGGTTTGGGCGTACCGGGTCGCTTTTTGTGTGTGAAGCCCACGACCTTCAGCCTACATTTCTCTGTCTGTCGAAAGGTATCACATCAGGGTACCTTCCTTTATCTGCGACCTTGACCAGCGATAAAATCTATTCTGCTTTCTACGGAGACCGCAGTGATTTATTTATTCATAGTCACAGTTATTCGGCGAACCCTCTAGCTTGTGCGGTGGCGAATGAAACCCTGAAAATGTTGACAGAAAATAATTTTCTGCAAACACTGAAACCTAAAATTGCGGCCATTAAAGAAGGGGGTAAGCTCTTTGATGGATTGGCAGGAGAGTTCCGCCAGACGGGGATGATCGCCGCTATGGAACTCGTTAAGGATAAAAAAGAGAAGTTTTCCGCTGATAAACGAGTCGGCTATCAGATATTTTTGGAGGGTTTAAAAAGAGGGCTTTTTCTGCGACCTTTGGGCGATGTGGTTTATTTTATTCCTCCCTTGGTTATCACCGAAGAAGAGATCGCCGTCATGCTAACAACGGCACGAGACTGTATCCATGCCGTTCTAAAAAAAGGGTGAACTCTGGCAATGTCCGGCGGTTTCATTCCATCAATGAGTTTTTGCTAACTGAGCCCAGCGATAGGCTGGTTTATTTTGGAGTTAATTATGTATGAGGTCACTGTTAAAACTGGTTTTTCAGCCGCGCACCAATTGCGGTTGTACGATGGGAAATATGAAAACCTGCATGGGCACAATTGGTCAGCTCAAGTCATGGTAGAGGCCGATGATCTCGATGCGATGGGTGTCGGCATTGATTTTGTAAAATTAAAGCAGTTTGCGGAAGAGGCGTTGAGTGAACTGGACTATCAGAATATCAATGAAATACCGCCTTTTGACAAGTTGAACCCTTCAGCTGAAAATATCGCCCGCTGGTTATTCATGAAAATTAAGGAAAAAGTCCAGACTCCGAGCACGCGGGTAAAACGTGTGGAAATCTGTGAAATGGAAGGTTGTGGTGCCAGCTATTTTGAATGATTTTTTATACCGTTGATTTGCCTCTTGAGCAGGGATTTCGGGTTTTAATCCCTGCTTTCTTCATTGCTCGCCTTCCTAAAGTTGAAAAAATACCTTCCGACCGACCCTTGGCCTCAAAAAATCTCGTAGAATCCAACGAGCCTAATTTTATTAGCCTTAAATGGCTATTTATATCCATATTGATGTTGATTGCTCAGTAACTATTTAATAATCAACTAGTTAGTTGTATTTTTGTAAATATTTTTTATGTGTGAATAATTTTTATAACTCTTTTTAAAATAAGGGGTAATTTTGTTTTATGACAAAATTGGTGTATTTGGAAATTAAAGTATGTTGACAAAAGCAATTGATTTCTTTATAGTTATTTCATTCTTAAAAAATCAATTGGAGTTTTCGGCGACATTTGCGGGGTTTTTACCTGAATGTTCCGGGTGGTGGCTTTCAATTCACAGGAGCCACTTTTTAGGCCCAAGTTGGGCTGAAGATTCCTCACTTATTACCGATAGGTTAGTTGAGTAAAGTTTTTCGTTATGAAAAACGGAATTTACAGCAACCATTTTTAGGAGGGATCGGATCATGAAGGACCCGGTAGCCGATTTTTGGGGAAATATTGAGTATGCTTTGGATCAAGGAGGATTTCGGTACATTCTTGAGGATCTAGTCAGTAAGGTTCGTGAGAAATTGGACGACTCTTCTATCACCGCACAGTCTATTGACCGCAAGGACTCTTATTCGGAGATTGCCGCTGTTGCGCAAAAGGATGGTTTGGAAGATTTTGCTCTGGCTTTGCGTTTCGCTAAAGACTGATCATCGAAGAGTTATAAAGTAAATAATTTTGTCAGGAACCATCCCGTGCTTTGATGTGTGGGGTCGATTCTGGCAGATAGAAGTATTTTCGGGAAACCCAACATCTCGATTGTTTAGCCTCAGTACCTCATGAAAGCCTCGATCTCTGTCAGGAGAGACCGGGGCTTTCTGTTTTTGAGATATCATTTTCTTCCTTTCATTCCATTGACCCGTATAATACGGATAGCCTAAGCGCATTGTTTTTAAAGATCGGACGAAACGATGGTTCATTTGATTGAAGATTTAGCCGTATTACTTCTGGTCTCCCTACCGATTAATCTTTTTTTTCATAAAATTAAGTTGCCCTCTGTCATGGGCTACCTCGTCGCTGGAATTCTAATCGGGCCGTATGGGTTGAAACTGATCTCAGATGTTGCTTCCGTTAAAGAGCTGGCGGAAATAGGGGTCATTCTACTTCTATTTGTGATCGGGTTAGAATTTTCGCTGGGCCGTTTGCTTAAAAATTTAGCGTCCGTTATAGGGGTTGGCAGTCTGCAATTGGGGGGAACCACAGCTTTGGGCTGGTTCATTTTCAGCGAGATGGGGTTTCAGCAAAATCAGAGCATTGCTTTGGGGCTGATCGTTGCTTTGAGCAGTACGGCCATTGTCATGAAAATGATCACCGACCGGGCTGAAATCGACACGTTGCATGGAAAACTTTGCATCGGCACGCTACTTTTTCAGGATTTATGTGTGGTTCCCATCATGCTTCTGCTCCCGCTTCTGGCACAGACGCAGGTTATTTCTGGCACAGACCTTGTCTTGGCGATGTTTAAATCTCTGACAGCCGTAGTGTTGATATTTTTTCTCTCGCGGTTGATCGTTCCCAAGGCTTTGGGTTGGGTTGCCCGTGTAGGGAATAAGGAGCACCTCACCTTATCGGTATTATTTCTCATTCTTGCTACTGGCTGGGCTTCGCAGAAGTTAGGGTTAACGTTGGCAATGGGGGCTTTGATCGCCGGAATGATCATTGCGGAGTCAGAGTATAGCCATCAAATTGTTCTCGATATTCTTCCCCTGCGAGACTATTTCAGCAGTATCTTTTTTATCTCGGTGGGCATGCTTCTGCAAGTACAGGTTTTTATCGACTCGATTTGGGTTTGTCTGGCATTATCTATTGGGGTGGTTTTGATCAAAGGTTGTCTCGCTGGGCTGGCTTGTTTAGGGGTTCGCATGCCTTTAAGAATTTCTTTTGTCGTGGGGATGCGATTGGCGCAAGTGGGAGAGTTTTCTTTGATTCTCTCAGGGATGGCTTTGGATCAAGGGTTGTTCGATGCTCATCAATACCAGATATTGCTCATTGTCTCGATTCTTTCCATGTTGTTCGCGCCTTTAATGATCCAAGCGTCAACGGCTCTCTCTATCCGCATTTTTTCTAAATGGAAGCATGAAGAAACCGACCCAG
>JABIYR010000092.1 GCA_018702695.1 Nitrospina sp.
AAACGAATCAAAAATGAAAAACAGCGCCCCATTGGGGCCTTGGACAAAGCGGAATTTTAAACAAAAATCCCATTCTGATAAAAAACGCTTCTAAATATCAATTTCGAGAGATGCCCATAAGCAAAAATTTCCTTATCACTTTTTAAAGTCTGCCATAACAAGTAAAATACCGCTCTTGGCATGTCAGGGTGACGAATCATATTATGGGGTTGTCCAAGACATGCTTTTTCATCAGCGATGCCTGCGATATCCATAAAAACCCGGTTCGCATAGGTGATTTTTCCCTCCAGATCCGTTTTTGAAACAATGATATCCTGAAAGAACTTCTCCTTCCCCGTCAATTGCGAATTGCCATATAGTTCGCTCATACCAAAACCTCCAAAACCTTATATTTTATTAAGAGAAATCTTCATTTTTATTACAACTACCCTCGCTCACGCAATTAAAGCAACATCATTTTTCAAACAATAATGCCAGCCTCCATGAGACCCAGTATGCTCTATCACCTTTTATTTGCCGTAACTTACAAACATTAGATATCATCCAACCAAAGCAGACTTCCCTAATTAGCAAGCCGCCGTAATAATTCACACCCAACATTAGCACATTAAATGTAAATCAAACAAATAATCTCTCAAATTAGTTCAAAACCCAGTCTTTATGACTCTTCGGAAATATTATCCTTCCATAGAACCATTAATTGCCCTGCTTCCTCAAAGCTTCCCAGAAATCAGACAGCCCCCTCAGTTCAAGCTCTTGAGCCTCTACCCTCTCATCATTAATTTTTTTATAATTTCCAAACAAGGCATCGACCACTTGACTATCGAGTTTGCCATCTCGCACCATATTCTGAAATACCTTCTCTATTTGTGCTTTTTCCATTCCCTCTCGATAGGGCCGGTCTTCAGCCAAAGCGGTAAAAATATCGGCCACGGCCATGGTTCTGGCCCCGAGGGAAAGATTATCTGCCGTCATCGCAAATGGATAGCCCCCACCCTGAAGTTCTTCATGATGATTCGAGGCCCAAAATGTAATATCCTCCAACCCCTTAACCCGCTCCAGAATACGATGCGTGTAATAAGGGTGAGCTTTAATAATTAACCACTCCTCCTTTGTGGGTTTGCCGGGCTTTTGTAGAATTGCATCGGGAACGGCAAGCTTTCCGAGGTCATGCAGATAGCCCGCAATCTTGATTTTGGCGCAATCATCGGCATTCATCCCTACCGCCTTTGCCAACCCTTGAGCTGAAGAGGCGACACCACTGGAATGAGTAGCCGTAAAGCGACTGCGGGTATCAATGATCAAAGCAAAAAACTTCGATAAACCAGTTAGCTGATCTAGGCTTAGAGAAGTTCTGGGCAAACATGAAATATTTTGTAATACACGATCAAGAGAAGGGCTGATCAAATCCAGCCAAAATGCTTCCTGCTGAGAAAGCTCTTGAAAAGCATCCACAAATGCAGGAACAAACATGCCACCTGATTCTTTGCGAATCCTTTCATTGATCTCTGAAGTTTGTGAGAACACCTGCTTTCTTCTATCCAGCAAAACAGCGATACGATCTGCCAAATGCAGAATATGACTGCCATAGGGAACATTAACGCCTAAGGATTTTTTACCTTCCCCGTATTTCCAAGGCATATGATGAAAGCGCACTAATGGAGCAAACCTTTGGAACGGCTCAAACCGGGATAGGAGCAAAGCCCCCAATTCGCCATGAAAATGTGCATTTTCGACCTCAAAGTCTACCAGCTTCAATCGATCTGTAAGCCCAATCGCACCGATATCATGCATCACCGCAGCCATATAAATATCGCTGATCTCTTCAGTGCTGAACCGCAAATGCATGGCCAACTTTGTGGCGATATAACAAACCCGATTATGATGATCAATCAACTCAAAATCGATCAAGTCCAACGCCGCAGATAACGATGACAGCATGTCAAAAAGAGAAACAGATATGCAGGTCGCACTCTCCGAAGAACCCGTATGAATGTTTGTTTTGTCTAACATATCGCTATTAGTTATTTCATTAATATTATTTGGCGCATTTAAAATTCACCACTTCGGTTTTTCAAAAAAGAAGCATGAGGGATGTTTTTTCCCGGCAAAACGATATGGCAAGAAAAAACATTCTCAGTGTTTAACGTCAGCCCAAAGTGGACCAAAAGAGTTAAAAAGCTAAGAGGTACTTTC
>JABIYR010000081.1 GCA_018702695.1 Nitrospina sp.
AGTGGGTCAATTGAAACAGGCGGCGCAGACAGAAGGTACGAATGCGGGCAAGGTAGATCTGGCAAATGAGAAGCTCTCTCGTCTGATTGAGATTCTCAAAACAATTGCCAAAGGGCAGGCGAATATAGATCCGCTTGCTTCGATGCTGGGGGCGATGCAAAAAGACCAGGCGATGATGAAAAAAGCCCAGGCAAGTTTGGTGAAGGAGCAAAAAGAAATCAGAGACGCACTCGCCGATTTACGTCGCAAAGCGAATGTCAATATTTCCCGAAATGACGATATTAAGAAAGCCCTAGGCAAGCTCAATCCAGCTAAGAGTAAATGACGACCCCCGCAAGGATAAGTTTTCAACGAGGGAATATGAGACTCGAACAAACTCCCTCTTTGATGTGCAAATTTGACCCAATGTTGACACCCACAACTCAGCTTCATTATGGCTAAAACCACGACCATTTATATTTGTCAAAAATGTGGACACCAGATCCCGAAGTGGATGGGGAAATGTCCAGAATGTTTGGCTTGGAATAGCTTCGTAGAAGAAGCTTTGCGGCGAGAGCCTCCGTCTGCACGCAATACAAGACGAAGCGAAGGCTCTTCTTCCTTATCACCGATAACGGAGGTCCAATCTACCGCTGAGAATCGCTTGACGACAGGGATCGCTGAGTTTGACCGGGTGCTCGGTGGAGGGATGGTGGAAGGGTCTCTCATTCTAATTGGCGGTGAGCCGGGGATCGGTAAATCGACTCTCGTCCTGCAAAGTATGGGGCATTTGGCGCGGCTGGGAAAAAATGTGCTCTATGTTTCGGGGGAGGAGTCGGGATCGCAAATTAAACTTCGGGCTGAACGACTCGATGCGTTGTCTGAAAACTTATTGGTCTCGTCTGAAATTTGTGTTGAGGAAATTCTTCAGCTATTGGATAAGGTCAAACCAGATGTTCTGGTTTTGGATTCGGTACAAACCTTTTACACTTCAGACTTGCAGTCGGCACCGGGAAGCATTGGTCAGGTGCGGGAAGTAGCATTCAAAATTTTTCAAGCCATTAAACACCGAGGTCTCCCCACACTTTTAATCGGACATATTAATAAAGATGGAGCTATAGCGGGGCCTAAATCGTTAGAGCATATTGTGGATACGGTGATCTATTTCGAGGGCGAACAGGGGCATGCGTACCGAGCCTTGAGGGCGATTAAAAACAGGTTTGGCCCGACTCCGGAAATCGGTGTTTTTCAAATGGAGCTGGAGGGCTTGGTGCCGGTGGAAAACCCTTCTGAATGGTTTTTATCGGAGCGCCCCGAAAATTCTTCGGGTTCTGCCATTGCGGCAACGCTTGAGGGAACTCGCACTTTGTTGGTAGAGGTACAAGCCTTAGTGAGCACATCATCTTCGATTGGAATGCCACGAAGAATGTCTACCGGGTTTGACCACAATCGCATGTCCTTGCTGATCGCCATAATGGAAAAAAGAATGGAGTTTAATTTACAGGGTGAAGATATTTTTGTGAACTTGGCCGGGGGCATAAAAATTACCGAACCGGCGCTAGACTTAGCTGTTGTGGCGGCAATTGCGGGAAGTTTTCGTGATAGAGTTGTTGACCCGTCGATCGTGTTCATTGGAGAGGTCGGTTTGACCGGAGAAGTTCGCACGGTGATGCAGTTGGATGCGAGAATTATTGAAGCCAAAAGATTAGGCTTCAAGCGATGTATTGTTCCACATTCTGCAAAAAGAATAAAGAACCTGCCGTCGACAGGCATTGAGTTACATTTTGTGAAAAATCTTATGGATGTCTTTGAACAATTATTTTAAATACAGACTATGAAAGTATGCGCGATCATTCCTGCAGGAGGGCAGGGAACCCGAATGGGCGGAACCGTACCGAAACAGTTCCAAGCATTAAGAGGGCAACCCATTTTGCAATATACGTTGCAAAGATTTCAGGAGTCGGGGCTGATCGACTCGTTGATTCTGGTTGTGCCGGAGAAGGAATTGGAAAATACCCGTGCTGAATGGTTGGGGAAACCACCGCTAGTTCAGCAAGTGGTTGTGGGGGGTGAAAAAAGACAAGACTCCGTCTTCAACGGCTATCAAGCCCTTGCGAAAGATACAGACATTGTTCTAGTTCATGATGGGGTGCGGCCATTTTTATCCCAGGGAATGATTCAAGAGACGATTCATTGTGCTGAAAAATTTGGCGCGGCGATTACGGCGATTCCTGTTAACGATACCCTCAAGCAGGTAGATAGCTCGGGCTTGGTTCAACGCACGGTGGATCGAGATGGTTTGTGGCGAGTTCAGACCCCTCAGGCTTTTCGTTATGATTTGCTTGGAGAGGCTTTCTGCAAGGCGCAGAGAGATTCTTTTTATGGAACCGATGAAGGAGCGCTGATTGAATATTTGGGGCAGGAAGTACGGGTCGTAGACGGATCGGAATGGAACCTTAAAATCACTCGTCCGGAAGACCTTGTGTTGGGTGAAAGCATTGTTGAGAAAATGTTTCCAGAGCATTAAGAATTTATGATTGCGCCGCAAAATTTCTGCTTCCAAAAGGCTTCTCTGCCATCTAATTCCTGTATAGACTCATAATGATTTTAATCTTTTCGTAGGGAGACTGAAAAATGTTGCAACCTGGAACCTATGCACCCGATTTTTCTGTGAAGGATCACAATGGAAATACCGTTAGCCTGAAAGACCATAAAGGAAAAAAAATTGTACTTTGGTTTTACCCCAAAGCCGACACTCCCGGTTGCACAATAGAAGGCAAAGGGTTCCGCGATGATATTCAGAAGTTTACAGACAAAGGAGTCCAAATATTTGGAGTTAGCTTGGATAACGAGGCCGATAATAAGGCTTTTGCCGAAAAATTTTCTTTTTCATATCCCCTGCTTTGTGATGTGAACCGTGAAATTTCTCTGGCCTATCACGCCGTAAAAAGTATAGAAGAACAACATGCGGCCCGCATCAGCTACGTGATCGGAGTAGATGGAAAAATTATCGAGAGCATAGAAAGTGTGGATACAAAAAATCACTCTAAAGATTTATGTTCTCGACTCTAATGCATGGCATGAAATCAGTTCGTAGGAATTAGGGCTGATTGTGCAGGTTATGTAGGTTCCTTGTGGTTGACCTGAAAGGGTGAGGGCGTTATGATTCCCTCACTCAAAGACTAAGTGACTGGAGATGAGCATGGCGTACAAAGACACCTATATGTCTGAGCCTTTGGATGAGGACGCGAAGAAAGAGAAAAAGAAAATTTTAAATACCCGGATTTCTCCAGTTAATTTTGAGAATATTGGTGATGTCGGGGATTTGGTGGAGTCTTTTCAAGGGGCTTCGATTCAGGCGAGAAATCTGGGGCAATGCGCCAACATATTTGGCAGAATGCTTCAGGATGAAGAAAAACCTACTATCATTCTAGGGCTTGCAGGCCCTTTGATTGCGGCAGGGTTGAGAAAAATCATCCGCGATATGGTGCATTATAATATGGTGGATGTGATTGTCTCAACCGGGGCAATTTTATATCAGGACTATTATAATGCGCTCGGCGGTGGCCATTATTATGGCAGTCCCAATGCCGATGATACGAAACTTCGAGAACTCTTCATCAACCGGATTTACGACACATATGTCGACGACGAATTATTTGTTGAAGACGACACCCTAGTAGGAAGGTTCGCGGATACGTTGGAACCGCGCAACTACTCCAGCAGAGAATTTATATCGAAACTTTCTGAAACCATTGATGACGAAGAGTCCATTCTAGTCACAGCACGTAAAAATAATATTCCGATTTTTTGTCCGGCTATCAATGACTCCAGTTTAGGAATCGGTTTGACGGAGCATTATTATCAAGCTAGAAAAGCGGGGCGCACACCTCTTACGATTGACTCCATTCGAGATAACTATGAACTGACCCAAGTTGTAGTGAACTCAACCCGTACGGCGGCATTTTATGTTGCCGGCGGAGTGCCTAAAAACTATATCAACGATTCAGTGGTGATGTCTTATATTTTTGGAAAAGATACCGGTGGGCATAAATATGCGCTTCAGGTGACAACCGACTCTCCTCATTGGGGCGGTTTGAGTGGTAGTACACTGGCTGAGGCGCAGTCATGGGGCAAGGTGAACAAAGAAGCCTCACATAGTATGGCGTTCATCGAGCCGAGTGTTTCCCTGCCTTTGATTTATGGTTATGCGTTCCAAAAAGGACTCTATAAAGGGCGTCCACGTATGGATTTTGAGTGGGAAGGTGACACGCTCAAAAAAATAGCGCGGCGGGAATAACAAACGAGGTTCAATCGAACTCACGGTTGAGATCGAGAAACACCCGGGCCTGATCGATTTGTGAAGCGGTTTCAAGTTTGGCTTTGATGTTTGCAACCCAAGTGCGGGAACCTTCCATGTCATAGTTCGAATCGACCTTTATAAATACATCGACAATGTTTTTACCCTTAATATGGTGCACTCGAATTTCGGGTTGTAGGATCGTTGCATCAAGCTCTGCGATTAAAGGTCTCGCTATTTCAATCAGCTCAGTTCGTGTGACCGGGTATATAGCCTCGATCTCGGCATCGGCTTCGCCATCGACATGCACCAATACATCCTGAATATTGTCAAAGGCATTGATGAGATTGCGCCGGGCAATCTCAGCCACTCTATGGCCCTCGGTGACGGTCATTTCCGGATCGACCAGAATATGCAAGTCGATGAGAAACTCTCCACCAATGACACGGGTGCGCAAGTCATGAAAATGAAGTACCTCGGGGATTTTCTTTAAAATAGAATGAATTTTCTGAGTGTGTTCATCGCTCAGAGCCGTGTCCATCAAATCCCGCACTCCTTCACGGGTGATGTCGATGCCGACTTTTACAATCAAACCACCGACCACCGCTCCGGCCAAGGGGTCCATAAATGGAAACCCTTGCCCCGCCCCGATAATCCCGATCAATGCGGCTATCGATGAAATGGCATCGGTTCTGTGATGCCAGGCATTGGCGATGAGAGAAGGGCTTTGGGTGGCTTTCCCCACTCTTAGCGTGTAATGAAAAAGCCCTTCATTGATTAGAATGGAAAGAAATGCGGCAGTGGCAGCTAGCCAGCCGGGTGTTTGCCCAGGATCTTCTGATAGTGCCCCCCAAGTTTCATGGATAACACCGATGCCGGTGGCGATGATCAGCAGGCCGATGATGGCGGCACCAATTGTCTCCGCACGCCCATGCCCATAGGGGTGGTCAGCATCTTGCGGCATTCGTCCGATACGATGAGTGAACAAGACAATGATGTCTGTCACCAGATCTGAAAGCGAATGGATGGCATCGGCTACCAAGGCAACGCTGTTTCCCAGTATTCCTCCTGCAAATTTAAAAAGAGAAAGCAGTAAGTTGGCGATGGCACCTACAATGATGGCTCGGGTTCCGGGGTTCATGGTGTCATCAATTTCTTTACGATTTTAATATTGGCTGCAGGAAAAGGATATTGGTCTAATTCTTCTGCTGTCACCCATTTCCATTCCTCGCATTGAGTGGGGGAGAGCCGACCCGAACGAATCTTGCACAGGAAAACATGTAACGTAACACGAAATTGCGTGTAGCTGTGTTTGAGGGTCATGAGCTTTTCATTGACATGCAGTGCCACTCCCAGCTCTTCCCTGATTTCGCGGTGCAAACATTGCTCAGGCGTTTCAGCGGCCTCAAACTTACCTCCGGGGAACTCCCATAAACCACCCATTAATCCTCCGAGCGGTCTTTTTTGAATAAAAATCTTGTCTCGTTTAAATATGACTCCAGCGCTGACGTCAATTTTTATGGTCGGGGTAGGCTGTTTGCGTGGCGGGTAGAGACTTTGCTCCCCCGACTTTCGTGCCAGACAACCACGTTTTAAAGGGCAGAGCAGGCATAAGGGATTTTGCGGCAGGCAAACTGTAGCTCCCAATTCCATGAAAGCTTGATTGAAATTTCCCGGTTCGGTTTCGGGAAGTAGACTGTGCATGGTGTCCCATAAAATATTTTCTGATTTTCGTGTGGCCCCATTTTCCTGAAGTGTGAAAAGTCGCGCAAGAACTCGTTTGACATTGCCATCTAGAACCGGAACTTTTTTCCCAAAGGCAATGCTCAAAACCGCGCCCGCTGTATAACGGCCTACCCCCGGTAGCTTCAAGATTTCATCGATGGATTGGGGGACTTTGCCGGAGTGATCTTGTAGCATTATTTGCGCGGCCTTTCTCAAATTGCGGGCTCGGGAATAATAACCCAACCCTTCCCAATGTTTTAATACCGTTGTTTCTTTGGCTTGGGCTAATTTTTTCAGTGTGGGAAACGATTTCATCCAGCGTTCAAAATAAGGAATCACCGTCTTGACTTGAGTTTGTTGCAACATGAACTCTGAAACTAAAATGCGGTAGGGGTCTAAATTTTTTCGCCAAGGCATCTCTCTTTTTTCTTCTTCATACCAACTCATCAAATGTTTTTGCAACGTTTTGTTGGAGATGCGAGGGCTCATAGGAAAATGGGTTCAGGCCGGAGATAAGTTGGCAATGTTTTCACCTTGAAGGGTCTGTGGTTTCGACCGGTTAAACACCCAGAGTATCTTTACTCCAAATGACTTTATGGAGCTGAGTTTGCAAACGCACAGCGAGCCGGTCTTCAAGAATCCATTGTGATAGGTCTTTCAAGTCGAGTTCGTCGTAAACCGGAGAAAATAAAACCTGTGTTGAGGGAGAGATTTTTTGCAACAGGTCACGGCTCCACTCATAATCAGCGCGGTCGAGCAGAACAAATTTGACCTCATCCTGTGGAGAAAGCCATTGCAAATTTTCAAGATGGTTGTTTTTGTCTTCACCGCTTCCGGGGCATTTTATGTCGAGAATTTTAATGACTTTTTCGGGCACTTTATTTATCGGTAGTGCCCCCCCTGTCTCAAGCATGACCCGATAGCCCTTTTTTAAAAGTGCTTCCATCAGCGGATAAACATCGTCTTGCAGTAACGGCTCTCCCCCGGTTATTTCAACCAATGGAAGATCGAAGGTCTCGACTTTTTCAAGGGTTTCCTCGATAGTGAGAGGTTTTCCTTCATGAAAAGCATAGGCGGTGTCGCACCAAGAGCAACGTAGATTGCACCCTGTTAAGCGGATAAAAACACAGGGCAAGCCAGTGTGGGATGACTCGCCTTGAATGCTGGCATAAATTTCGTTGACCTTGAGCATGTTTTTTTTAATTCCTGTGTAGATTTTATCCATCAAATGGACTATTTTGATTTTACAATATTTATACCGAGGAGGTTCATTAAACTTTGAGTAAATTCTATTCGCAACTAGACGATAAATTGCAAAAATTTATTGAAGAGCAAAAAATATTTTTTGTCGGCACCGCGGCCCTCGAAAGCCGTGTTAATGTTTCCCCAAAAGGGATGGACAGCCTTCGAATTCTTAACAAAAACCAACTGATATGGCTCAACCTCACAGGCAGTGGCAACGAGACCGCCGCCCATATTCTCGAACAACCTCGCATGACTCTCATGTTTTGTTCTTTTGAAGGCAAACCACTTATTTTGCGGGTCTATGGAAAGTCCCGAGCCATTCATCCCCGCGATGAAGAATGGAACGAGTGGATAGCTCTGTTTCCCGAGTATCCGGGTTCGCGACAGATTTTCTTGCTTGAGGTTGACGAGGCGCAGACTTCATGTGGGTTTGCAGTTCCCAACTATCAGTATCAGGAAGATCGAGGCGACCTTGTCTATTGGACCGATAAGATCGGTGATGATGGAGTGAAAAAATATTGGGAAGAGAAAAATCAGACCAGCATTGATGGCAAACCGACACAAATTTTTAAGTGATGGTTTTTTTAAATGCCCAATCGACTGGTAAGAATTCGGGTTCCCATGCGAGCTTTGGCGGCGAAATCGGACCAGGATCTCAACTGGGTGATTTGCTTCATGATATAGGTGGGGCTACGGTAGAACCGGGCATGGCATTCGTCCTGAATCTGGCGTAATTCTTCTTCAGTGAAATCTTTGTTCCAAAACTTGATCTTAAAGTCGGCGGTGGGGTTTTCGGCAAATTTCTGCCAATAATCTTCTGGCACAATGCCTTCTCTGAGCATCTGAAAATAGAGTTCCACTTTTGGGTAAGGGGTGCAGATAGAAAACTGGGCATAGTCGGGTCTGAGTTTTTTGGCGAATTCAACGGTCGCTAACATTTCTTCTTTAGTCTCATGAGGAATGCCGATCATCATGTAGGCGAAAAAACCGATGCCCGCTTTGCGTACCATTTTACAGGCGCGTTCCACTTTTTCAGGCGTCTGGCCTTTTTGCAGATATTTCAAGTGCTCAGGGCTGGCAGACTCAATGCCAAAATGAATCCGGTAGCATCCCGCCTTTTTAAGTGCATCCACGACTTCCTGATTGATGGTGTCGACGCGAGCTGAAATTTTGAAATGAATTTTAATGCCGCGCTCAACCATCAAGTTGCAAATGGCCAGAACATTTTTTTTGTCGATGGTGATGGTGTCATCGACAAAGAACAAGTCATCCACTCCCAACTTAACCAGTTCTTCAATTTCATCGACGACGCTTTCGGGGCTGCGGATGCGAAACTTGGTTTTGCGGATGTCACAGAATGAGCATGCCGCAGGGCATCCTCGTGTGGCTTGAATGGTGAAGAACTGTCTGCCTTCGCCAATAATATGTTGGTAGCTTGAAACGTCTACCAAATGGCGTGCCGGAAAGGGAAGTTCATCGAGATCGAGAAGCTGTGTCTCTGCGGGGTTGATATGCAGGGTTTCATTTTCCTTCCAGCCCAAACCGTTGATGGCAGATAAAGGTTCTTTGCCACCCTCTAAAGCCTGCGTCAGGCGGGTAAATATTTTTTCACCCTCACCAAAAACCACATAATCTATTTCTGGTAGGTTGAGTGTCTCTTTAGGGTATAAATTGACATGCGGCCCGCCGAGGCAGATTTTTAGATGCGGGTGTTCCTGTTTGAGTATTTTTGCGGTGCGCAAAGCATCAAGTAGGTTGAACGTCATGATGCTCATAGCGACCATATCGGGTTTGATTTCCCGGACTCGTGCTAGCAATGCTGTTTCTGAAACATTTTCAGGGGGACAGTCTATGAATGTCGCCGTGTTTCCCGTTTCTCGCTCGTAATAAGCGGCGACATAGAGTAACCCCAGTTTTGGGTAATAACCTTTGCCGCCTTCAAGTGCCTTGGGCACAGAAGACTCGAGAGAAATAGTTTCAGGTGGGACGAGGAATAAAATTTTCATGGGATTGGACAACTTTTTCCTTTAAAATCAATCTCTTATCTTAACATAAAACCATGAAAGGATGGTTCAGAGTGAAGCCCATCATTACCGTGACAAATATGTTTCCCGAGGCCGCTTTAGAAAAGATGAGCCAGCATTGTGATTTGCGGACTAACCAGACGGACCAGCCTCCTACGCCCGAACAACTCAAAAAACAGGTCGCTGAGAGCGTGGCCATTGTTACTTACCTATCGGATAAAGTCTCCGCAGACATTATTGATTCTGGCAATAATCTGCGGCTCATCGCCAATTATGGGGCCGGGTTCAATAATATTGATGTGGCTCATGCCGCAAAAAAAGGCATTTGGGTGACCAACACTCCGGGTGTTTTGCATGAGACCACCGCAGATCTCACTTGGGCAATGATTTTAGGTGCAGCGCGTTGCTTGATTCCCAGTGACCGATTTACCCGCGAAAACCAGTTCAAGGGTTGGCAAGCGAAAATGTTTCTAGGTGGAGATGTTTATGGAAAAACTTTAGGCGTTATTGGTTGTGGCGAAATTGGCTCGGCGGTGGCCCGTAGAGCTTTGGGTTTTAATATGAAAGTGCTCTATCACAATCGCAAGCGAATGCCGGAAGAAAAAGAGCGAACCTTGAACGCTGTTCATACTTCTTTAGAAGAGTTGCTTCGGCAATCAGATTTTGTGACGGTGCACGCCCCTTTGACTGAGCAGACGCAATACTTGATTGGCAAAGATCAGTTTTTGATGATGAAGTCCACCGCTTATTTCATTCATACCGCTCGCGGTAAAGTGGTGGATGATACCGCTCTGGTCGAAGCTTTGAAAGGGAATCAGATTGCCGGTGCGGCGCTGGATGTTTATGAAAACGAACCCGCTCTCACCGAGGGCATGACGGAACTGGAGAATCTGATGTTGCTCCCTCACATCGGCAGTGCCAGTCACGAAACGCGTGACCGCATGGCCGATCTGGTTGCCGACAACGTGCTCGATGCCATCAACGGCAAGACACCGAGATGCCTCGTACCGTCTTGGAAAAAATGAGTCAGACGTTAAAGCGAAAATGCATGATGTCGCCGTCCTGAACCACATACTCTTTTCCTTCAACGCGTAGTTTGCCCGCATCTTTGATAGCGGCTTCAGACTTAAGCTCAACCAGGTCTTCTAGGTTATAGACTTCGGCGCGGATGAAACCTTTTTCAAAATCGGTGTGTATCACCCCAGCCGCTTGCGGGGCTTTCGAATTTTTGGGAATCGTCCAAGCCCGGGTTTCCTTTTCTCCGGCGGTGAAGTAGGTAGAGAGGTCCAATAATCCATACCCGGCGGCGATCATGCGGTCTAGCCCGGTTTCGGTCAGCTCCATTTCTTCCATGAAGGCTTTCTGTTCTTCTAGATCGGTGATCTCCATGATTTCACCTTCCAGTTTTCCAGCCAAGGCTACGATGGATGAGCCGTCTTGTTCTGCAATCTGTTTGACCTTTTGCACGAGTTCATTTTCCATATCGCTGGGGTCCATGACATTGCAGATATAAAGCACGGGTTTGGCACTCAATAGCGTTAGGCTTTTTGCAAACTGTGCTTGTTCTTCATCTAACCCGGTAACGGTTCGAGCAGGAAGGTCTTTATCGAGAGCCTCTGAAAATTTGGCGATCACTTCCACTTGCATGCGAGCTTCTTTGTCGCCCGACTTAGCCAGTTTTTCAATTTTAGTTTTTCTGCGGTCGAGACTTTCGATATCAGAAATCATCAATTCGGTGTTGATGGTTTCGATATCAGAAACCGGGTCGATGACATCACTGACATGCGGTACATTGCCATCCTCAAAACAGCGCACGACATGCGCAATGGCATCCACTTCACGGATGTGACCGAGGAATTTATTGCCCAAACCTTCGCCTTTGGATGCCCCTTTGATCAAGCCTGCGATATCGACAAACTCCATAGTTGTCGGAACAATTTTTTTTGTTTTAACGTAGCTAGAGATGGTGTCCAGACGTTTGTCGGGAACGGGTACGATACCGCTATTGGGTTCGATGGTGGTGAATGCATAATTTCCCGATTGCGCTTTGGTTCGTGTTAAAGCACCAAACAAGGTTGATTTCCCCGCATTGGGGAGGCCGACGAGACCACAGGTAAATCCCATAGAACTTTAATTCCTTTTTTTATAAGTTGGTTGGTGGTTTGTCATCATAGTCATGCCCTTTCACAGAATAGAAATGAGTGAAAAGAGATCATAAGATAGAGACGATTTAAAAACCCGTTGCAGAAGTTTTTTAAATTTCCGATCGCTTTCCTCCCGGCGTGGCTGGAAAGGGTTTCAAGAAAATCAGCGACAAGAATACCAGAAAAGCGTAGCTAGCGATGACTTTAAAAAATATTTGTGGTGTCACAAAACTGTATAGAGTGAGAAAAGAAACCGCTCCGATACTTCCATAAGCTCCGGCAAGGCCTGCCAGTTTGCCAGTGAGCGGTCTGGAGATTAAGGGGATCACTGCAAAACAGGCCCCATTCCCCGCTTTCAAGAAAATGGAACCTACCACTGTAAGCGCTATAGCGTGGGTGAGTTGCCAATCTGAGCTGATCTCTCCCATAAACCAGTGACTCACCATTCCTCCTAGAACCATGATGGAAAGGGTTCTTCTGCGACCAAACCGATCAGAGATCCAGCCTCCTCCCGGGCGAGCGAACAAGTTTGTGAAAGCATAACTGGCCCCCAGAGTTCCCGCTAACCCGACAGAAAGTGAAAAAGTCGTTTGCAAAAACTGAGGAAACATTGAAACGACTGCCAGTTCAGAACCAAATGTAAGGGAATAGACCAGACTCAATATGGCTATCTGGCTGAACGGATATTTTTTTTCCTTGGGCACAGGGTGTTGAAGTTGCGGCATGTTGGCTTTCCAGCATCGAATGGCATTCCATATGAAAAATACAACCATGCCGAGAATGAAGATTAGCGCAAGAGAATCTGGGATCAGGGCAAATGGGTTGCCAGAAAGTTTCCAGATGAATAGGGCCATGGCTCCATAAACAGGAAAGAGAAAAATAATTTGCAATACCAGGTCTCTGTAGGAGGTCACCTCAATCACACCATGTATATCGACGGGAAAATCTTTTCCCTTGTTGGGTGCATCGGGACAAAATTTAAAATAAACTCCCGCCCAGATCAAACAACAAATTCCTGAAAGCACTGCCGCTAGCCGCCAGCCCGTTGCATCGGAAAAGGGCAGGGCAATCAGAGGCAGAGAAAATGCGGCCAAGGCTGACCCGAAATTGCCCCAACCTGCATAAATACCTTGAGCCGTGCCCATTTTTTTCGGCGGAAACCATTCGGCAATCATTTTGATTCCCACCACGAAGCCCCCACCAACGATTCCCATCAGTAAGCGGGAGACGAGCAATGTTGTGAAGTTCTGCGCCATGGCAAAGCCGAAGCAAACTAGGGCTGAAAAAACCAACAAACCACTGAATATTTTTTGTGGACCATACCGATCGACCCAGAAACCAATGATGATCCGGGCGGGAATCGTCAGGGCTACATTACAAATCATCAATATGTTGATTTCGGCGGATGTCAACCCCAGCGTGTTCATGATGGTGGTGTTGAACGGGGCCATGTTGAACCATGCGACAAAAGTCAACAAGAACGCGACCCAAGTCAAGTGCAGGGTGTTCCATTGGGTTTTGCTAAAGCCTAACATTCTGTTGCCTTATCGGTGATTGGCTTGTCGAAAAACGTGGAGATATAAAAAAACATGCAGTCGCTAACGTATAAAGAAGATGCAAAAATATGAATTATGCGGGAGGGAAACCTAAAAATGAGCCGTCGCCTATTTTTTCTTATCAACGGTATCAGGCCGATTGGTCATCATCTGATGCGATTTCACCACACCCTGTCGGTTAAAAACAATGACCATATCTTTGGTAACGTTGTCGCCCATGGAGTTATAAAAATTGTATTCATAGGTCCAAACGGAATAACCGTTTTGAATGCCTTTTTTAAATGGCGACCCCAGCATAGAATGAACCTCTTTTTGAGTCGTTGTTCCCGCGATAATATTTTTATATTTAGACTCGTCGAAGTTTTTCCCGGCAGTGCCACAACCGTACCCGAACAGCAGACCTGATAGAATAATGATTTTCAGCGCGTGAAGTGGGGTGACGAAGGTTGCTTTCATTTTTCAGAACCTCATTAGGATGCCACGATTTTATATTTTTCCCGATGCAGTTTCGGGTTCACTTGAAAGGTGATCTCGATATTATTTTGTTTCTCTATTTCTTCGAGAAAACTACTCTCTTCTTCAAAGAGCATGTTATAGACGGCGGGGTGCACTTCAATATCAATTTTCTTTTTAGTGATATTGTCTGTTCCCCGGCGTTGAATTTCTCGAATGATCTCATAACAGACGGTCGAGTTGCCTTTGATGTACCCTTTTCCTTCGCAATAGTCGCAGGGGTCGCAAAGGGTTTGCGCCAGACTGGCTCGCACTCGCTTGCGTGTCATTTCTACCAGACCCAATTCAGAAATTTTTAGGATGCGGGTTCGTGAACGGTCCGATTTAAGTGCTTGCTTGAGGGCATTGGACACCATTTCTTTGCTTTCTTCTTTGGTCATGTCTATGAAGTCTACAATGATGATGCCGCCGATGTTTCGAAGCCGGAGCTGATAGACAATTTCCTTAACCGCTTCCAGATTGGTTTTCAGGATGGTGTCTTCCGGATCATTGTGACCGACATATTTTCCCGTATTGACATCAATGGCGACCAGGGCTTCGGTTTGATCAATCGTGATATAACCACCCGATTTCAACCAGATGGTTCGACCTAAAGCTCGGCTGATATCCATCTCAATGCCATAGTGATCGAAAATGGGCATCGGGTCTTTATATTGCTCAATTTTATCTGATAAATGCGGTAGATAAGTTGAGCAGAATTCCTGACATTTGGCGAAATCTGATTTCGAGTCAATCACCAGGCGTCCCGTATCCTTAGTGAAAAGATCTCGTATAGAGCGGAAGATCAGGTTCAGATCTTCATACACCAGACACGGAGCACTCAGACCTTCCGATTGTTTTTTCAGGTATTCCCAGAGGTGATGCAGAAAGCTAAAGTCAGACTCAAAATCGGCACGTGAAGCATCTTGCCCGGCAGTTCTGATGATATAGCCTTCACCCGGATTGCCGATTTCGCTGATCAGTTTTATCAACCTGTCTTTTTCATCTTCATCTTCAATGCGTCGGGAAACGCTGATATGGTTCACCGTGGGCATATAGACCAGATTGCGTCCAGGAAGCGTGATGTAATTGGTGATGCGTGCCCCTTTAGTTCCCAGTGGGTTCTTGGCAACCTGCACTAAAATTTCCTGACCTTCCTGCAAGATGTCTTGAATATTGATGTCGTGGTTGGGTCTTCCCGGCTTGCCATTAAAAGGGTCTTCCTTTTCGTCATGCAAGGGGGGCACGTCGATCTCTTCTTCGATTCCCAGCATATCGATCACATCGATGTCACCGACATACAAAAAACCAGCTTTTTCCAACCCGATATCGACAAAGGCGACTTGCATTCCTGGGAGAATTTTAGTGACCTTGCCTCGGTATATATTGCCAACAATGCCCTTGTTGGCTTTGTGTTCAATGAATAACTCCGATACTTGATTGTTTTCCATCAAGGCTACGCGAATTTCGCGCTGGTTGGAGTTGATGAGTATTTCAGAATACATGCTTTTCCTAATTCAAATTGGGTGAAGAAAATTATAACATGGTGCGAGAATCAAACCTTGATAAAAACAAGGACCGACTTGTTCTAGTGAACAGTTCTGCGCATTTCGATGTTGAGCAGAAGCCCTATCGCGAAAAAATTGGTGATGAGAGAAGAGCCTCCGTAGCTCAACAAGGGGAGAGGAATACCAGTGATGGGAAACAGGCCGATGGTCATGCCAACATTGAAAATGATGTAAAACGTGATCGAACTGATGAGCCCGAGGGCAAGAAAAAAACCAAAACGATCTCCGGCTCGAAAAGCAATATTTAATCCCTTTAGGATAATAAAGAGAAATAGCGATAAAAGAACTACCACCCCTAAAAATCCAGTTTCTTCAGCAAAGACCGAAAAAATAAAATCGGTATGCTTTTCAGGCAAGAAGTTGAGTCGGCTTTGAGTGCCAGCAAAAAATCCCTTGCCCCAGAACCCTCCAGAGCCGATGGCAATTTTGGACTGGATAGAATGATAGCCCGCTCCCAATGGGTCCAACTCTGGGTTGAACAGAGTTAAGAGCCGTCTTTTCTGATAGTCTTGCAGAAAGAACCAAATTGCCGGAGCCAGCATCAGACCACCGCTGAAAAGTTTTACTAAAGTCGTGGTGGCCAACTCGATAGAGGCTACAAAGACCAGAAAAATAAAAAATATCATCATGGTGGTACCGAGGTCAGGCTGAACAACAATGAGCCCGCCCAGAAGAGCAGTCATCAAAGCCGGAACAAAAAGGTCTTTCAACGTATATTGACCGGATAATTTTCCCGACTCGAAGTATTTTGCCAAGGCAATGATCAGCGATACCTTAGCAAACTCCGAAACCTGAATACTGATAGACCCAATGTGTATCCAGCGTCGCGCTCCCGATGCGACCACGCCATTGACCAATACATATGCGAGAGCCAATAGCGTAACGAAATAAATCAGGTAGGCGTAGCGACTGAGCCAGCGATAATCCAATGCCAGAGCAAAAAGCATGGCAATTAAGCCGTAGCCGATCCAGTACACTTGTTTGATATAAAGGCCGCGAAAAAAAGCTTCGGGTCTGCCATGATTGGCACTGTAAATGGTCACCACTCCGAGAATAGCGATTCCCAAGCATGTCAGGAAAAATAACCAATTGAAATTAGAAATGAGGCGTTGATCGATCATGCGCTGATTTTATCATAACCATTTGAATATTATAGGATGTTTTGTTTCTAGGGGGCAGGGCAACGCAAACGGCTATGATTGTTATGCGGGGTGGTTACAAGCTTTTTTGGTTGCGCTGTTTGAAGTTTAATCTAAAATTTTTGCTGTATAAAGCTGGGTTTGCGTATGTTATTAAGGGGGTTGAATGATTAAGGAGAATAATAATGAATGACCCTAAGCAAGATAAAGATCATCAAAATGAAGAACCAGACAATAAAAGTGAAGTGAGCGATAAGGCTAAAGCCGATAACGAAAATAAACCTTCCCGCTTGGCAGAACGCAAAGGGCAACGGCCTGCATTTCCTTTTAAAAGAAAACCTCTTTAAAGAAGCGAATTTTTGCTTAGCGTGGCTCACCACGAAGTCTTTAGCCGGGTGTCGTGTGTTTTTAAAAATTATGAAGTTTTATTAGAAAGAACCTTAAAAGATGAAAGATTGCCCTTGTGGTTCAAATTTTCCATTTACTGATTGTTGTGGTCCTTTGATACGGGGGACGAGTTATCCCGATACGGCGGAAGACTTGATGCGCTCACGTTACACTGCATTTACCCAGAAAAACTGGGAATATCTGGTCATTACCAGCCACCCTGAAGAGAAAAAAGAAATGGCCAAACTGGGGCCAGCTCTGATTGAAGAGGGTGTGGTTTGGGAAAAACTCGAAATCGCAGGTGTCCGGGCTGGCGGTCGAGACGATTCAGAGGGCCAAGTGGATTTTGTCGCTCATTATAAAAAAGATGATAAAGCGCAGACCTTACGAGAATCTTCGCGGTTTTATAAGATCAATGGTCATTGGGTTTATAGTCGAAAAGACTCCACTCTTCCTCCTGTGGCTGTTGCACCTCAGAAAAAAGCTCAGACCTTTGTTCGAGATGAAGCCAAAATTGGCAGAAATGACCCTTGTTCCTGTGGAAGTGGGAAGAAATTCAAGAAATGCTGTGGTTAAGCCAAGAGGGGTTGCCCTTTTCAGAGTCCCGAAGAGTAGGCAGACCCTAGTAATAATCTGAGTATTTTGAGCTTCAATTCTTGCATAAGCAGTATTCCTTCAAAATAAGTTGCTGTAAAAAACTACCCGCGCAAACACTTTTAGCCTATTCCACTTTTTCGAGCCCCGGGTGCTTATGAAACCCTATAAAAACAAGGTCTTGTGGGGTTGCACAGTTTTTAGTCGGGAACCCTCAATGCCTGTGATTTCTGTGCTTTATAAAGTTCCTCCCCGGTGTTTTCCACAGGTTTTTCACAATAAGTGTGGACAATATTCTGGCTCCCTTAAAACCCTTTCTGGGTAAGGGGGGTGGCCCTCGAGTGGCAGAATATCCAAGCTTTATATGAGGATTAGAGGGTGGTTTTATTTAAAGCCTTAATCTATAGGCTGAAACAGGAGAAAAAATGGATGAGGGTGAGTTTATCCCACCATAATAAGGGTAACGGTGGTGTCAAAATTCCGAAGTCCACTTTGCCCCTATTTAAACGCATGCGGCGAAGTCTCTCATGCTTCCAATTATGTAAAGGTTTTTGACGGCCTGACTATAGGGGGAAAAGCATGACAGGATTTTGATACCCTACCATTACCTTTATTCTAGGCATTTATAAAGAGGCGTACTGAAGTTAGAAAAATGTGGAAAAAATAAGGCAGGCTGATCTCATGTCATTGTTTTTTAGGCGTAGGGCATGAGATCTTATAATTTGTTATAAGTAAAGGGTTAATTCACATTTTTTTTGGGACAAGTGGATTCTATTTTGGGACGTACAAATATCGGAACTATGAACTTCGGAAAGTTATCCACAATTAACTCACAGTTAAGGATATGAGAGATCTTGAAATTTTAAGTCATAGAGCGATTTGTGTATAAATTTTTACATTCCGAGAAACTGTCAAAATTCCCTAAGGGTTGTATCCGTGAGACTGTAGGAAGGCTCCTAGATCTTTAGGAATCGGAGCGCAAAAG
>JABIYR010000086.1 GCA_018702695.1 Nitrospina sp.
CGCTTTTCGCGTCATGACCGTTATTGAGATAGGTTTTGAAAAAATCATGCACACTGCGATCTCCGCGCGACAAATAAGTTTGCAGATAGGCTTCATTCGGGGAGCCAAAGCTCATTTTCATATATGGCAATTTTCCCAGAGCTTTGCGCACTCGGGCAAATTTTTTCTTCAAGCTCTTCACCGCTTCCATTGGGTGCCATTGAAAAGGCGTTCCCGGTTTGGGAACCAAGGGGCTTAGACCAATGGTGATTCGCCCAATACGTCCCAAAGCGCGACATTCCTCGATATACGCAGTCTGCACCCGTTCGACCAAGCGAATGAAATGGTCAATATCCTCTTCCATTTCATGTGGCAGTCCAATGATGGAATAAATTTTCAAATGCAAGATACCCTTACGCGTCAAAAATCGACATTTCTCGACAATGAAATCATCGGTCGCGGCTTTATTGATGACATCTCGCATTCTCTCAGAAGGCCCGTCAACAGCCACCGTCAGAGTTTTTTGACCGCTCTTGAGAATCAAATCCACCAACTCATCGGTCAGCGTTTCCATTCGCAGTGATGAAAACGATAATTTCTTGCCTTCATCGGTGATTTGTTTTGCCAACGCCGGAAGATCTGGGTGATCGGTCACCGATGGCCCCACCAACCCCACTGTCTGCACCGACTTTCCTAATCCAGCGAGTGCGGTTTTCATCGAGTTATAAGTTGTGTCTAAGTCAGGCAAGCGCGGAGGCCGATAGATGAAACCCGCCGTGCAAAACCGGCATGCCCAAATGCACCCACGCGTCACCTCCATCAACGCCATATCTTTAAATGTCGAGTCTTCATCGTTCAACACCGAATGCGTACAAAGCGAGCTTTCCTCCACCACCCAATGCCGCACCACCCGAGGCGGCGCTCCGTCTAATGGAGATAGGCCCTTTTGCAAACCCTGCTCCATCTTCGGGCTGTAAAACCCCGGCACGTAAACTCCCGGGATAGCGAGCGCACCCTTCAAAACCTGAGCGGTATTCTCCGCTTCACGAAACAAGCCAAAAAAATTCTCGGCCATGCCTTCCCCTTCGCCAATAAACAGAACATCCATGCATTCCGCTAACGGTTCAGGGTTGATGAATACAGCAGAACCCCCGGCTGTGATCAGCGGGTGCGAAGCATCGCGTTGGCCCCGGTCTAAAGGGATGCCGAAGTATTTCAAAGCCAAAACAGCGTTCAAATAGTCTGGCTCAAATGAAATGGAGAACGCGATGACATCGAACTCATATGGGTGCATTTGCAGGTTTTCTGAGCGCAAGGCTTCGCGTTCCAGTGACTGCACTTCCGGCTTCCATCCGACAGGCAAGGCATAACGATCACACTCCACCCCATCAATCTGGTTTAATAACGAGTAAACCTGCTGAAAACCCAGATTCGCCATGGCCACATCTCGCGTATTCGGGTAGACCAGAAGCACCCGTAAACCATTGCGCGAAAGGGTCGTGTTGAGAGTCGAGTTGGATGAATGGGAAACCTGCATGGACACCAATAAAAAAAACTTCAGACTGTGATTAGTTAAGAGTTATCATCATACTCTAATTAATGAAACGGAGAAAGGAAACCGCCATAAATGCCGCAAAGCAACCCTGAAAACAGAATGAAGGACTGCCTGCAAAAAATTGCCGCCGGCCCTCGTTTGAGTAAAGACCTAACTGAAAGCGAAGCTGAAGATGCCCTATCAATGATTCTGGATGGGCAGGTTTCACAAATCCGCGCCGGGGTCTTTCTCATTGCTGCACGCATGAAAACGGAAACCCTGCCTGAAAATATCGGCTATTGGAGAGCTTTGCAAAGACGCGTTACCCCAACTCCCATTGATCTCGATCAAGTTTTGCAAATCGCCGACCCCTTTGATGGGTTTCAACGCATTCCTTATTATGGTTTTTATGCCATTCCAGTAATCGCCCAGCTTGGCCTCCCGGTCTATGGACATTCGGCTCTGCCCTTACCACCTAAATTCGGCATCACTTTTGAACATATTTTACAGAATCATTATGAAGTGAAAAATGGAACATGCCGAATTCAAGCATTGGAAAAACATCGTTTCAGTTATCTCAATACCGCCGACATCCTGCCGCCATTGGAGGCACTGCGATCTTTAAGGACAGAAATCGTTAAACGTCCAATGCTGGCCACGCTGGAGAAAATTCTTCTACCTGTCAAAGCTCGTCATAATATTCTCGCCACCACCTATTTTCACCGAGGTTACGAAGTGGCCCTCACAGAAATTGGCAAGCGCAGTCAATTCGATCGAGTCATTGTCGGGAATGGTATGGAAGGCACGACCCTGTTTGGGGTGCATAAAGACGCAACCGTATTTGTTCAGAATGACACTCACGAGGCCGAACAGAAAAAGCTGTCCCTACAAAACCTATACACAGAGGAAACCGCACAACGCATCGCGGAGGCATATGCAGAGCTAAAAACGATTGAATCGAATCTTGATACCGTGATAAAGGCAGGAGAGTTGGCCTTACAGACCGGGCAAGGCCCTGCAAGTTTACAAATCGCCAGTCAGGCCGGAACACTGACCCACCTTGCCGGGTTCTTCGCCACCGCCCAGGAAGGGTTTGATAAAGCCCTCGCTTTGCTGGAGTCTGGCAAGGTCTATGATTCATTCAGCAAGTGGATCGAAGACGCTAAAACTTAGGACCGCTATTTTTTCAGCATCGGTTGTAGGCGTTGCCAGACCAGATCGGTGACGATACGGTAGCCCGATGCGAGCGGGTGCAACCCATCGGGCTGTGTATGCTCACGCTCGCCGGCGACCCCCTCTAGTAGAAAAGGCAAAAATTGCAAATCGTATTTCTCAGCCAGTTCCGGAAATACGGTAGCGAATTCTTGCATATATTCTTCGCCATAATTGGGCAATGCTTTCATGCCGGCAAGTAAAATTCGGGCGTTATGTTCACGGCAAATTCCGATCATGGTTTCCAGATTTTTACGCATTTCATCGATAGAAAGCCCTCGCAACCCATCATTGGCCCCGAGTGCCAGAATTACGATTTCTGGCTCGTGTTTCATCAACCAGCGAATTCTGCGTACCCCGCCGGCTGTCGTGTCGCCACTCACTCCGGCGTTGACCACCTTATGTAGAAATCCGGCGGCCTTGATCTTCAACTGCAATTGCGACGGATAATTTTCTTCACTTTCGACACCAAAACC
>JABIYR010000101.1 GCA_018702695.1 Nitrospina sp.
ACAGGATATTTGATGCAAAATAATTCTCGAGCCTGACTGACATCCCGAAAAATCATATTGTAGCTACGATCAGTATTGGTATTGGAATCAACCTCAATGAACACGAACACTCTCCATTTAAAGGCTACATCTTACTCTTATTAGATGAAGGGGGTAAAGAACAAGCGTTTAGAAGGGGCACAGAAAATATTTTGGATAATCATGTGAGCCTTATGATGCGAAAAAATCTGCAAGGACTGCGGAAAAAATCACAGAAACTGGGTGTATGAGCACACTCAGGGGGGAAACGAATTTGTTGAGGAATATAAATCAGGCGCTGGCGGTAGCCTGCTTTCCCGGCGCCCGGGTGGTGTTTGTGGTCTTGGAAGCAGAAACTTTTGCGGCGGCATCTGCAAGAATTTTGATGAAATTAATCAAAATTTTCATATCAAAATGCCCTTCCATATTATTTTTCATTTCCGTCAAGGCGGCAAAAGGGGTCATGCCAGATCGATGACTGCGTGGAGAGGTCATTGCCCCAAAAACATCTATGATGCTACATATTCTAGCGTAAAGAGAAATTTTATCGCCCTTCAACTCAAAAGGATAACCCGTGCCATCAAATTTTTCATGATGCTCAGCCACCATTCTTAAAATATTTTCGCTATAACATTTCATGTCGTTGAGAAATTTACGACCCGCGGAAGGATGTTTGCGAATGTACTGAAACTCTTCAGGCTCAAGTTTTCCTTCCTTCATGATAATTTCATAAGGAACGGATTTTTTACCAACATCGAACAACATTCCTCCCAAACCAATTTCTCTCACGGCATCGGGGTTCATCTGTAGTTTTTGCGCCAAGGCCATGCAATATACGCCTGTATTGATGCAATGGGTGTAGGTATGAAAATCTTTTTTGGTGACATGAAAGACATCGATAAACTCAAGATCCCCACGAGACAGACACTCTTGGATAATTTTTACCAAATCTTCAAGAGTACGTAAAATGCGCGAGGAACCGATGTTCTCAAAATATTCTTTGATCACCTGTTCGCTGAGAAGGTAAGCATCTTTTAAAACTTTTTTCGGCGGGTCATTTTCTAAAGCTTTTTGCAGTTCGCCAATTTTAAAAACTTTGTAGTATTTGATGAGGTCGGTTTCATGGATAAAAAACTCCATGCAATCATCGGCTTCCATCATGCCTTTGATCTTTTCGTGGTTATCAGGTGTGTAGTCAACAAATTTACGGAACAACGGCTCATCATTCTCATCGTATTCTGCCAGATAAGAAATCTCAAAACCCTGTCCGCAGTTTTTGTTTAGAAAACCACTATTTATTTCACGATAAAAGTGAGCGATAGTATCCATATCGCGTGCTTCTCCCCGATAAATAATCAACACATACACAAAGCATTGAAAAAAGTAACCCTTTACAGCAACTTTATGATATTAGAATTTATGTTTTTTAACAATATAATTTATAACATCAAAAAAGTCAATCATTTAACTGGTGAAAGTAAATTCCCCTTTACGTCTGAAATTTACAGCATTCCTGTGTTTTCCGGGAAACATGGTTTTCAAATAATTTTGCGGTCACTGAAATATTGGAAATAGGATTGTTTTCATGCCTATTTATTAAAAAAGGTAGATTTTTTTCCATCTACTTTCTATTTATGGGATATTGCGGTCAAGTTTAATGTTAGCCGTATTTTGATTAGCCGGGAGTCTGGAATATGTATAAATTAGTCCTTTTAAGACATGGTCAAAGTCAATGGAATTTGGAAAATCGTTTTACAGGTTGGACTGATGTTGACCTGACCGAACAGGGAAAGCAGGAAGCCGAAGCGGCAGGGAAACTTTTTCTGCAAGAAGGCTATCATTTCGACATCGCCTATACCTCTGTTCTCAAGCGGGCAATTCGAACCTTGTGGACGGTTTTGGATAAAATGGATTTGATGTGGATTCCGGTGACTCGGGCTTGGCAACTGAATGAACGTCATTACGGGGCTTTGCAAGGGTTGGATAAAGCCGAAACCGCAGAAAAGCACGGTGCCGAGCAAGTAAAAATCTGGCGCAGAAGTTATGCCACGCCTCCGCCCCCGCTTCCTGACGATGACGATAGATTGCCTTCCAAAGATTCTCGTTATTCAGGGATTCCCGCAGACCAGTTACCAGCATGTGAAGCGTTAAAACATACTGTAGACCGTTTTCTGCCCTATTGGTTCGATCAAATCGTGCCTTCTATTAAGGCTGATAAGAAAGTTTTGGTATGTGCGCATGGCAACAGCTTAAGAGCTTTGGTCAAACATCTGGATAATGTCAGCGAAGAAGAAATTCTGGAATTGAATATTCCCACGGGTATCCCGCTGGTATACGAATTGGACGAAAATTTAAAAGCCACGAAACATTATTACCTCGGTGATCCAGAAGCGGCAAAAAAAGCCGCCGATGCCGTCGCCAACCAAGCGACTGGCCACTAGCCGTAGCCTAGCGGACGGGGCGGAGCATTTCGCGGGCGTGTTCGAGAGAGGCGTTGGAGATGGTTTCTCCGCTCGACATGCGGGCCAGTTCTTCGACGCGTTCCTCATGTTCTAGTTGGCGGATGCCAGAGCGGGTGCGTTTGCCCTTGATCTCTTTTTCGATGCGGAAATGCGAAGAACCCATGCCAGCAATTTGCGGAAGATGGGTGATGCAGAAAACTTGTTTGGTTTTTGCGACTTTTTGCAATTTAACACCCACCTTTTCGGCGATACCGCCGCCGATACCCGTATCGACTTCATCAAAAATCATGACGGGAACGGTATCTTGATCGTTGAGAATCGATTTTAAAGCCAACATCACCCGCGATAATTCACCGCCAGATGCGATTTTAGCCAGAGGGCGTAGTTCTTCACCCGGGTTGGGAGAAAACAAAAATTCCAGAGTGCCCAGACCCGTGGGGCTGGGTTTTAGGGTTTCTTTGCGGAACAGAATAAAACCATCTGCGTCTGGCGGGTAATCAAAACGCACACCAAATTGAACATTGTTCATGCTGAGTTCTTTAAGCTCTTTTTCAATACTGCGGGTCAATTTTTGCGAAGATGATTCTCTTTTTTCGGCCAATTTAATAGCCAGTTTGGCAATGACCTGTTCTTTTTGTTTTAGTTCTGCTTCTAGGGCTTGGCGATTTTCTTCATTGCAATTCAATTGCTCCAGTTCTTCTGCCATTTGATTGCGACGGACTAAAATTTCAGGAATGGTGTTTCCATATTTTCGTTTCAACCCGTTAATCTCGGCCAACCGATCTTCAATCTCTTCCAGTCGATTGGGGTTAAATTCTAACGACCGATCATAACCGCGTAAAGACTCGACCACTTCTTCCAGCTCATAAAAAGCGGAGCGAGAGCGTTCAAAAGTGTCTTCCAAGTCAGGGTCGATGGTCACGACAGATTCCAGTTCTTTCAAAACCTTTCCCAGGTTTTCAATGATGGAACCATTCTCATCGCTTAAAAGTGATTGGCTTTGTTGTAGGCTAGCGCGTATTTTCTCAGCGTGTTTCAGCTTTGAGCTTTCAGCCTTTATGTCCGTTTCTTCTTCTTCTGATAGCCCAGCGTTGTCAATTTCAGAGAGTTGAAAGCTCAAAAACTCTTCTTTTTGCAAGCGTTCCTGCTCATCAAGGTTCATAGACAGTAAGGTTTTCTTTTGAGCCTGGTAGTCAGAAAAACTCTGCAAAAATTCTTCTCGCACGGCTTTAGTTTTTCCGTATAGATCAACAAGGTCAACATGCACTTCGGGGTGCAACAAGGTTTGGTGGTCGTGTTGCCCATGCAGGTCTACCAGCCGATCTCCAATTTTAGCCAAAGTCGAAACCATGACGGTGCTGTCATTGAGCAGGCATCGGTTTTTTCCGGCGTTGGATATCTGCCGTTTGATAAGTAGCTCATTGTCCTCCATTTCAATCCCTGAATCTTTGATCAGCGCAAGGGTGATGGGGTCGGTGACTTCAAATAGGGCTTCGACAAAAGCCATACTTTCACCAGAACGAATGGAGTCGGTGTCCGCCCTCCCGCCCAGCAAGAGATTCAGAGCATCAATGATGATCGATTTGCCTGCACCGGTTTCACCGGTCAGCACGTTCAACCCGGTTTCAAAGTTCACCGCCAGATTTTCTATGATGGCGAAATTTTTAATGCGCAATTCTTTAATCATAAGGTATCAGAAACCAGAGAGGCCAGTTTTTTCATTAATGCCTGAGCTTGAGTGCGAATATCAAATAGCCCTTCACCCTCCTCAATCTTATCAGTAAGACGCATGAGAATGAGAAGTGAATTTTTGGCTGATTTGAAATTATGTTGTGCGTAATAAGCTCTCGCAAGCCCCCAATGATTCTCGGCAAAATCTGGGGCCAGTCGAACCGCTTCTTCAAGATAATAAACGGACTGGTCGAGATTTCCACCCAGAAAAAACGGCAACTCAAGATAAAAATTGCCCAAAGCCCGAAGTGGTCCTCCATGCTGAATACCAGGGTCGAGTTGCAGGGCTTGTTTCATATCCATCTCAAAGGGTTCGATAACTTCTAGGCTGGCCCAAATGCCTTCCATTTCCCCCTGTTTGCCCCTGCATAATGCACGATAAAAATAACCGATGGCTGAATCGGGCTGGGTGACCAGAGATCGACTACTGCGTTCAATGCATTGCGTAAAATGATGATATTTTAGGTTTTCACTATCGGTATGTTTAGCGAGGGAGTAATGCGAGCGAGCCAGTCGCCACTCCCATTCAGGCTGATTGGGTTTTGCTTGAAGAAGTGTTCGAATATTTTTTGCGACCTTTTCAAGCTCTTCATACGTTTTGGCCTGTTGGTATTGCTTGTCTGAGTCAGTCAACTCAGAAAAGGCTAGGCAGGGTTTCTGCGTACCAAGCATAGAAAATAGGGTCAGCAGAAAAATATAAGTGCTGAGATTCCGACAACCTTGCCAGTCGTCTGAGATATGTTTTAGGAAGGAACCGGATTTCATGAGTTGTTTTAGCTATCGGGTGATAATTTTTTAAATTAAATTGCCCGGTGGGTTTGAGTTATAATTCAAAGGCGTCCCTAGAAAACCAAGCTATTTGTTGAGAAAGCAAATTTGTTTTCTGCCGTAGGGGCTGGGTCGCACAGTCATTCAATCTAAAATATATCATAGCCGAATATGAAAAAATTCTTAAGCACCATTTCGTTAGTTGTTTTGATGGTTGTTATAGTTGTTCCCAAACTGGTTTTTGCAGTCAGCCTAGATCGGGGGCCGCAGGGATCGGTGGAATACCTCTTGGGAGAAATTCGCCAGATCAAAGCGGATAAAAATCAAACCATCAAGGCAGAAAACCAGAAACACTCTCAATTGGCCCTGAGCCAGTTAAACGTAGCGCAGATCAGCAAAAAAGCGTTGGGAAAATATTGGTCCCAGCGCAGTGATTCTGAAAAGAAAATGTTTCAGAATCTATTGGGCGAGCTATTCATTCATGTGGCGTTTCCCAGTTCGGCTAAATTTTTTGCCGAACTGGATTTAATATATGGAAAAACCAAGGCAGAAAAACAAAGGATGGTGGTACCTTTGACTGTTGTTCATGAAAAAGAGGGGGAAGTTGGGATTGACTTTCGCCTAACCCAGACCAAAGGCCAATGGCAGGTGGTGGATGTGGTTCTAGATGGGGTGAGCATGCGGAACAATTTACGCAATCAGTTTTATAAGGTGATATCTAAAAAAGATTTTAATCAACTCACTCGCAAAATGGAAAAAAAGTTGAAAGCCGCAAAACGCTGATACTTTAACCCTGTGCTGAGATAATTTTCCGGTAAAAAGAATGAAAAAAATTGGTTTAGTAAGTTTGGGGTGTCCAAAAAATACAGTGGACTCTGAGCGGGTTTTGGGCGATTTGGCCTCTTCAGGTTTCAGCCTCACCCCAGAGGAAAAAAATGCAGAAGTCATTATTGTTAACACCTGTGGTTTTATCGAGTCAGCCAAAAAAGAATCCATTGATACGATTCTGGAAATGGCGCAACACAAAAAAGAGGGCAATTGCCAACAATTGATTGTCACCGGTTGTCTGGCTGAGCGTTATGGTCAGGAGTTGTTGGATGAAATCCCTGAAATAGACCATTTGCTGGGGGTGGGTCAGTATCCGCAATTGAAAAATATTATCGCGGCGGAAGAAGGCTCGTTATCGAAAAATCATGTTGCGACTCCTGCTGAATATTATGAATCGTATACAGACCGTTTATTGACCACGGCGTTTTATACCGCTTATTTGAAAATTGCCGAAGGTTGCTCTAACCGCTGTGCGTTTTGCACCATTCCGAAAATGCGCGGTCAGTTTCGCAGTCGCTCTCCAGAGTCCATACTTGCCGAAGCCGAAAATTTAGCTAAGAAAGGGGTCAAAGAATTTAACTTGATCTCGCAAGATACAACTATGTATGGCTTTGACCTGCGAATGAAAGATGGGCTGATACGTCTATTAAGGGAAATGTCCAAGGTTGAAGGGGTGGAATGGCTACGACTTTTATATTGTTATCCGACTTTTTTGAGTTCGGAGCTGATCGAGTTCATTGCGTCAGAACCGAAAGTGTGCCGCTATATTGATGTGCCGCTCCAGCACACGCATGACGAAATGCTCAAAAGCATGAAACGTCAGGAGACCGAAGGAGGGGTGCGGAAAATGCTTGAGGAAGTGCGGCTGAAAATCCCCGATGTAGCATTGAGAACGACATTTATCACTGGCTTCCCTGGCGAAACCGAAGAACATTTTCAACATATGGTGCGCTTTCTATGTGAAGTGGAATTCGACCATGTGGGCATTTTTACTTATTCAGATGAAGAGGGCACCACTGCCTTTGACTACCCCAACCGCGTGCCGCAGGAAGTGAAAGAGCAGCGCCGGGATACCCTGATGGAATTTCAAAGAGAAATTGCGCTACGCAAAAACCGCGAGCGGCTGGGCAAAGTGGAGCGGGTATTAGTGGAAGGTTTTGACCCGCAGGAAAACTATATAATGACCGGCAGGCTGGCAACTCAGGCACCGGATATTGACGGCCAAGTTTTGCTGGAAAAATGCGAAGCGGAGCCGGGAGAGATCATCAATGTAAAAATCAAACAGGTTGCAGAGTATGACCTAGTTGCAGAACCTGTATGAAAATCAATTTCCCATGAGCCTAAAACGTGTTGGAATATTAACGGGGGGAGGCGACTGCCCAGGCCTGAATGCGGTGATCAGAGGGGTCACACGATCAGCGATCATTGGTCATGAAGCCGAGGTCATCGGTATTGAGCAAGGCTTTGAAGGGCTGATTTTTGATCGGCACCGAAAGCTCACGATTGCAGAAACCAAAGACATTCTTCCGCTGGGGGGAACCATTCTTGGTACTACCAATAAGGGAGACCCTTTTCAATACCGTCAATTCGATAAAGATGGGCAGTTGACAACGCAGGATTACTCTCAAAGAACCATTGAAAATTTAAAACGTCTAGATCTGGACTGCTTATTTGTGGTGGGTGGGGACGGAACCTTGAGGTTGGGGTATAAATTTTTTGAAATGGGCTTTCCGGTGATAGGCATCCCCAAGACGATTGATAACGATTTAGCAGGCACCGATTACACCTTTGGTTACCAGACGGCGGTTCAGGTTGCTTGCGATGCGCTCGATCGCCTGCAAACCACTGGCGAGAGCCATCAACGCGTCATGATTCTGGAGGTGATGGGCCGCGATGCGGGTTGGATTGCTCTGGAATCGGGAGTTTCTGGAGGCGCGCATGTGATTCTTATCCCAGAAATCCCCTATGATCTGGAAAAAGTGCTGGAAAAAATACGTTTGAGAAAAGAAGGTGGAAGCCCTTTCAGTGTGATCGTGGTGGCAGAGGGAGCCAAAGAAATTGGTAAAGATGTTATCACCAGCGCAACTGCATCGACCCGGTTGCAGGGGGTGGCCCAACTAGGCGGGGTGGGAGGCTATATAGCCCAGCAATTGAGTGACCGCATTGATTTAGAAGTTCGTTGTACCGTTCTGGGGCATGTTCAGCGTGGCGGCACTCCCTTATCATTCGACCGCATACTCGGAACTCGACTGGGAACTCAGGCGGTGGAAGCCGCGGCGCAGGGAAATTTGGGCACTATGGTAGCCCTGCGATCCCAGGAGATCATCCTCATCCCATTGAAATCTTTGGCGGGCATCACCCGCAAGGTTCCCGAAGACTCACAGCTGGTTCGCACCGCTGAATCGATAGGGCTCTGTCTAGGGCGTTAGGGAAATGCCCCAAATGTGAGCCAGCTATATTTTTCCCGCTTGTGTATTGTCACACAGGGTTCGATATGTTATTCTAGTCCGCAATTTAGTTTCCCTAGGGAACTTTCCCAAAAAACAACACGCACGTTTCCGGATCAAGCCAAGGGTGGCCTGTAGGTTCTTGGCGCGAAATGATGGAGGCGAAGGTACAACCCAATCACTTTTAAGGAGTTTGCATGTCTGAAATTACAATGAAACAACTGTTGGAGTCGGGTGTCCATTTTGGTCATCAGACAAATCGCTGGAATCCCAAAATGAAACCTTATATTTATGGGGCGCGAAGTGGAATTTATATCATAGACCTGCAGAAAACCCTGACCGGTTTTCAGGCGGCTGAAAAATATGTTCGAGATATGGCTAAGGCGGGTAAGAAAATTCTTTTTGTTGCCACGAAAAAACAGGCACAAGAATTGATCGCCGAGGAAGCCACTCGCTGTGGAATGTACTACATCAATCAAAGATGGCTGGGCGGAACTTTGACAAACTTCGCCACCATTCGCAAAAGTATTGCTCGGTTGCACGAACTGGAAAAGATGGATGAGGAAAACAAGTTCGACCTAATGCATAAAAAAGAAGCTTTGAAGATGAGAAGAGAGATTGAAAAACTGAACAAGTTTTTCAGAGGCATCAAAAATATGAAAGATCTTCCAGATGCTCTTTTCATTGTTGATACACGAAAAGAAAAAATTGCGTTGGCTGAAGGTAAAAAGCTGGGCATCAAAATTATAGCCATGGTCGATACCAACTCCAACCCCGATGACGTGGACTTTCCTATTCCGGCAAATGATGACGCGATGCGTTCTATCAAATTATTTGCTCAGAGACTTGCGAATGTTTGTTTGGAAGGGCAAGAAATGAGCAAAGCCAGTAAAGAAAAAGAAGGCAAGGAAAATAAGGCAGAAAAAACCGCACCGACTGCTTCAGCGAAGCCAGCCCCGGTTGCCAGTGAAAAAAGTTAAAACCAAACACCTAAGCCGATGCAAACCCCTGTTATGACAGGGGTTTCGTGGGTTGAGAAATGAGCTATCCTTGAGGTCAATTCAAGGCGTCTCCCCAACAAGGGTTTGAGACTATGAGCTCAAAGAGTCGGTGTTCACGTATTTAATTTTAACAAACAATTTAATTGATTAAGGGAACGGAATGGAAATTACAGCAGCGATGGTTAAAGAATTGCGCTCGCAGACGGGTTCAGGAATTATGGAGTGCAAATCGGCTCTGAAAGAAACCAATGGAAATACAGAAGACGCGATCACCTTTCTCCGCAAAAAAGGGTTGGCTAAAGCAGATAAAAAGGCAGATCGTCAGACGGCTGATGGAAGAGTTGGAACCTATATCCATCCGGGTGATAAAATTGGTGTGATGGTCGCGCTCCACTGCGAAACCGATTTTGTGGCGAATACGGATGACTTTAAAGAATTGTGCCGAGACATTTCCATGCATATTGCCGCGACCAAACCTCGATTTGCTAACCGCGAAGAAGTGACAGAAGATATTTTGGCAAAAGAGCGAGAAATCTTTTCTCACCAAGCCAAAGAATCTGGCAAGCCAGAAAATATCGTTGAAAAGATTGTGACAGGCAAAATGGAAAAATTCTATGAAGATAACTGTGTTCTGGAGCAAGCCTTCATTAAAGATACCAGTGTAACCGTAGGCGAATTGATCAAGCAGAAAATTGCTTTGTTGGGTGAAAATATCAATCTCGGTAAATTTTCAAGATTTGAGATTTAATGGATAAACTGGTTTATAAAAGGGTATTGCTGAAGCTGGGCGGAGAAAGTCTGGCCGCAGGAGAAGGCGCATTTGGCCTAGATGAAGGGGCCTTGACAAATATTGCAGAAGAGGTGCGTGAGGCTAAAGAGCTAGGCGTAGAAATTGCCATTGTTGTCGGAGGAGGCAATATTCTAAGAGGTGCATCCTTAAGTGCGATAGGTATTGAGCGCACAACGGGCGACTATATGGGTATGCTTGCTACGGTGATCAACGGACTGGCATTGCAACACGCTTTGGAGCGTGTTGGAATTCCGACTCGTGTGCAATCGGCAGTCGAAATTAAGGCGGTTTCAGAAGCCTATGTGCGTCGTCGCGCAATTCGTCATCTTGAAAAAGGGCGTGTGGTTATTTTTGCAGGCGGAACGGGTAATCCTTATTTCACCACCGATACAGCGGCTTCATTGAGAGCGATGGAGATTGATGCGAATGTCATATTCAAAGCCACTAAGGTCGATGGAGTTTATAGCTCAGACCCGAAGACGGATGAGTCGGCCATAAAGTTTAATGAACTGTCTTATCTGGATGTGTTGAATAAAGGGTTGAAGGTCATGGACTCGACTGCGATATCTCTTTGTATGGACAATAAACTGCCGTTAGTTATTTTTAACTTTCGCGATAAACATAGTATTAAACGGGTATTGCTGGGTGAGCAACTTGGCACAAAGGTGGGAGCCTCAAAATGATTGCAGAATTGATGCAGGAAATGGAAAAAAAACTGGGTGCTTCGATCGACCACCTGCATGGTGAGTTGGGGAAGTTGCGCACAGGGCAAGCCTCTGTCGTCTTGCTCGATGGTCTCATGGTGGATTATTATGGCAACCCAACGCCTTTAAAGCAGGTGGCAACATTGGGCACTCCCGATAGCCAAACCCTGACGATCACCCCTTGGGAAACATCGATACTGAAAGAGATTGAAAAATCCATTCAGTCTTCAGACTTGGGTTTGACCCCCAATAACGATGGTAAGATGGTTCGCCTCACTATTCCGCCTTTGACCAGTGAGCGTCGGCAACAACTGGTCAAGTTGGTAAAAAAATACTCTGAGGACTGCAAGGTTGCAATCCGCAATGTGCGCCGAGACATTAACGAAAAGCTGAAAAAACTAGAAAAGAACCATGAGATTTCTGAGGATGAAAGCCGCAAAAGTGCGGACGACACGCAAAAATTGACTGACAAATTTGTCGCAGAAGTTGATAAGATTGCCGCAGTAAAAGAAAAAGATGTCATGGATGTTTGAGCCAATTTTTTATAGTATATATTAAGTGTTTTTATCTTAGAGCCTCTCTTCTTCTTACCGGTGGATCTGGCCGAATAATCAGGAGCCGCCTCCTTGGTCAATACAACGTTACAGGAAAAAATAGACCCCAACCGTTTGCCTCGACATGTTGCCATTATTATGGATGGCAATGGGCGTTGGGCGCAGAACCATTCTCTTCCCCGAGTTGAAGGTCATTGGGAGGGTGTCAAGGTCGTAGACCGCATTGTCACTTTGAGCCGAAAGCTCAACCTCGAAGCCCTGACACTTTATTCTTTTTCAGATGAAAATTGGAACCGGCCTTCCGCAGAAATAAATACGCTCATGAAAATTCTGAGTTTTTATTTGAAGAAGGAGATAAAGCGGTTGAAAGAAGAGAACATCCGCTTCAACACTATCGGTCATATTGAAGACTTGCCCTCGGCAGTGCAAAAACTGATTCAGCATTCCATCGAAGATACCCGCGATAATACAGGAATGGTTCTTACCCTAGCCTTGAGTTATGGTGGCAGGCAAGAAATCATCGATGCGGTAAAAAAAATAGCCGAGCAGGTGCGGTCAGAAAATATCCGGCCCGATGAAATTGACTTGCCCCTGTTTGAATCGTTTCTTTCGACCCACCCTCTTCCCGACCCGGATTTGATTATTCGGACGAGCGGAGAAAGAAGAATTAGTAATTTTCTTTTATTTCAAAGTGCGTACACCGAGCTATTTTACAGTGATGTATTGTGGCCCGATTTTTCGAACGATGACTTCCTCAATGCGATTATAGATTTCCAAGGTCGAGAGCGACGCTTTGGGATGACACAAGAGCAAATTGTAAAGACTTGAAATTCCTATTGTGAAAAATATTTCCAGAATCGACAGCAATACGATCCGAGCTCTTCGATCTTTAATAGGAGACAGAATTTGAAAAGAGTTATCAGTGGTGCCATCGGCATCCCGCTAGTTCTTGGGTTGGTTCTATATGGTTCGCCGCTCCTGTTCTTTTGTTTTGTCGTGGCCATTGTTGCCATTGCCAGCTACGAATATTTTTCCATGATCGCAAATATGGGTGTGGAGGGTTATCAGATAGAAGGCGGGGTGTTGGGTTTCATACTGCTAGTGGGTTTCTATCTGGGCGCAAAGTTTTTGGGCATCTTTGCGGTTTTACTGCCTGTGGTTTTGTTCACCACTTGGTTTGTCCGAGGGAAAAACATATCCGTAGCTTTAGACCCCATTGCATACACACTGTTGGGCATTATCTACACAGCAGGTTTGGGGGGTTATTTTATATTGATCCGAGATCTAGATGGAGGAAGCCAAATCATCATTTTTCTGCTCCTCTTAGTCTGGGCGGGAGACGTAGCGGCCTATTACGGAGGTAGAAACTTCGGCAAACATAAACTTCTGCCATTAGTCAGCCCCAACAAAACCGTCGAAGGCGGAATCGCCAATATACTGGGAACGCTTTTGGCCGCAGGCTTAGCCAGCCTATGGTTTTTTGAAGAATTTTCGCTAACGCATTGTTTGATTGTGGCCTTTATATGCGGTATCATCGGTCAGTTTGGAGACTTCTCAGAATCTCTGATAAAAAGAAATTGTCAGGTGAAAGATTCTGGCACATTGATTCCGGGTCACGGCGGGTTTTTAGATCGCATTGACAGCCTTTTGTTTGCCGGTCCGGCTTTCTATTGTTATTACCAATTGTTCTTGGGGGCATGATTAAGAAGACTTCTAGTCGTTGGACCCTTAGCATGTTTGCGATTCGCATTCCCGCTTATAAAAAGGGTGTTCATGGCAGAAAGCAATCTTTAGAGGCACTCTTAACCCCTCCCCCGTTATCAGGCACCTCATGAAAAAAATATCCCTTCTCGGCTCAACCGGCTCCATCGGTGTTAACACACTCGATGTCGTCGAGCGTTATCCCGAAAAATTTAAAGTCATTGCCCTATCAGCAGGAAGCAATATAGAAGTTTTTGCCCAGCAAATTCGCAAATTCAAACCCGCTATGGCGGCAATTTTTGACACCACAAAAGTGGATGCTCTGAAAAAGTTGGTGGGCGATTTGAAGGTCGAAATTGTTTCCGGTGCAGAAGGCGCGGTAGCAGTGGCGGCTTTGCCCGAGGTAGATATGGTGGTTTCAGGCGTGGTGGGCAGTGCTGGTTTGCTCCCTGCGATGGCGGCTTTGAAAGCCGGTAAAACCTTGGCCCTTGCCAATAAAGAAACATTGGTCATCGCCGGTGAATTGGTTTTAAAAGAAGCCGAACGCCAAAACACTCGAATCATTCCCATCGACAGCGAACACAGCGCCATTTTTCAAGCCTTGAACGGAGAAAAACCCGAGCGCATCAGAAAAATTATTCTGACCGCATCCGGTGGTCCCTTCAGAACGTTTACTCTCAAAGAGATGGAAACCGTGACGGTGAAACAGGCGCTCAAACATCCTAATTGGAGTATGGGAGCAAAAATCACCATAGATTCATCGACCATGATGAATAAGGGTCTGGAGTATATTGAAGCCAAATGGTTGTTCGGGGTGGACACCCAGGTTGAAGTCATCGTGCATGCGCAAAGCATCATCCATTCGATGATCGAATTTGTCGATACATCCATCATGGCACAATTGGGAATCCCAGATATGCGCGTTCCCATTGCTTATGCGCTGACCTATCCCGACCGATTTGACAGTGAACTGCCTTCGCTAGATTTAGCCAGCATGGGAGACCTGACCTTTGAGGCCCCAGACTTTGAACGCTTTCCCTGTTTGAAGTTAGCGATGGATGCGATGGACGCAGGAAAAACCCTGCCAGCCGTACTCAATGCCGCCAATGAAGTCGCGGTGCAGGCGTTCCTCGATGAACGGATCCCCTATAAAGATATTGCGGAGATCATCCGCATGGTGATGCAAAATCACAACCCAGTGGCATTGCAAGAGTTGCAAGATGTGTTAGAAGCCGACCGCTGGGCGCGAGAAGAAACAGAAAAAACGATCACCGTCGCTCATTAGCCAAGAATGAATTTACCCAATCTTCGCATAGGCAATGGTTATGACGTACACCGTTTGGTAGAAGGGCGCAAACTCATTCTAGGCGGGGTCGAAGTTCCCCACTCGTTAGGGTTGGATGGGCACTCCGATGCCGATGCATTGGTGCACGCATTATGCGATGCCTTGCTAGGAGCATTGGGGGCAGGAGATATCGGCGCCTACTTCCCCGATACCGATCCGCAGTGGAAGGGAATCTCAAGCCTGTTGTTGCTCAAAGAAGTGATGCGGATGTGTCGAGAAAAAGGTTTCGAGCTGGCCAATGCCGACACCATCATGGTGGCGCAAAAACCCAAGCTGGCTCCCCACCTTCCGCAGATGATAAAAAATATGGCCGCCACAATGAATGTGGAAAGCGAGCGCATAAATATTAAAGCCACCACCACAGAAAAGCTCGGTTTTGCCGGGCGGGAAGAAGGCATTGCCGCGTATGCGGTCGCCTTATTGATAAAAAATGTCTGATTTGAACGAACGCATTGTCATCACAGGAATCGGGTTGACCGCCCCCAACGGCAACAACCTGAAAGAATTCCGCGAAAACCTGTTGAACGGGGTTTCCGGAGTGCAACAATTCGAGACCCGTTATATGGGTTCGGTGCATGCCGGAGTCTGTGATTTTGACGAGCTAAAATATCAGAAAAAAAAAGAACGCCGTCGCGGAACCCGCGTCGGTTCCGTGTCCATCTATTGCTCGCGCGAAGCCATTGCCGATGCCGGAATTGACCTCGAAGCCATCGACCGCTCAAGAGTAGGGGTTTATCTCGGCGTGACCGAGCATGGCAATGTCGAGACCGAGAACGAAGTTTATAACATCAGTCAATACGGTTACGACACCAAGTTCTGGTCGCATCATCATAACCCGCGCACCGTGTCCAATAACCCCGCTGGTGAAGTGACACTAAACATGAAGATCACTGGCCCGCATTACACCATCGGCGCGGCCTGTGCGGCTGGCAATATGGGCGTTATCCAAGGCTTGCAAATGTTAAGGTTGGGAGAAGTCGATCTCGCATTGGCAGGCGGGGTGTCCGAGAGCATCCATACATTTGGTATTTTTGCCAGCTTCAAAAGTGAAGGCGCGTTGGCAGAACACCAAGACCCGACTAAAGCTAGCCGACCTTTCGATAAAAACCGCAATGGCATCGTTTGTTCAGAAGGCGGTTGCGTCTATACCTTAGAGCGTTTATCCGACGCACAAAAACGCGGCGCGAAAATTTATGGTGAAATCGTTGGTTATGCTATCAACTCCGATGCGGTCGATTTTATTTTGCCCGACCCCGGCAGGCAAGCCGAGTGCATCCGTCTGGCGTTAGACCGGGCCGGGTTGCAACCGGGCGATATCGATATTCTCAATGCCCACGCCACCGCAACGCAGATGGGCGATATTCAAGAGACTAAAGCCATCCGAGAAGTGTTTGGCGAAACCAGTAAAACCCGCATCAACAACACCAAAAGTTTCATCGGTCATACCATGGGCGCGGCGGGCACTTTAGAATTATCGGGCAACCTGCCCGCTTTCGATGACCACATGGTACACCCCACCATCAACCTCGACGACCTCGACCCTCAATGCGCCTTGAACAATCTGGTCGCAAACAAACCCGAAAAACTCGACTCCGTCGATTACATCATGAACAACTCCTTCGGCATGTTCGGCATCAACTCTGTTCTCATTGTAAAACGCTACCAAGAATAAGGTAAGCACCAAAGAACTACTTTTCTTCAGTCTAGCAGGTTGCTGAAAAACTCATCATGATGAGTTTTTTCTTCGATGTCATGCTGAGGTGGTTATGTTGCACATTAGCTTTTCTGCCCCGAATGGGGTATCCGAAGCATACACCCTATGAAAAGGGTTTATCCCCCTTCGAGTACCCCATTCGGGGCATGAAGGCTAATGGTGGAGATTCACAAACCTCAGGGTGGCAGGGAAAAGGATGGCGGGAAACGGGCTTACCATATTTTCGCTGGCAAGGATGGCGACCTTCTGGTTTCTCTTGTTGCTCTATTTATGAGGTGAGGGTGATTTTTGTCTTCTTTGCGGGTGGATTTAGGCTTGAAATCTGCCCTATCTTCTATTAAAATCAAGGTTAATGGAGACTTTGGAGAGAAGTAATAATGACGATTGAAGAAGTACGACAGATTATTCTTAATATCCTTGCTGACATTGCTCCTGACGAGGATATCAGTTCCATCGATGACAACACCAAATTGAGAGACCAGATTGATCTGGACTCGATGGATTTTTTGGATATTGTGATGGAGCTTAGAAAACGTTTTAATATTGAAGTGCCGGAAAAAGATTATGAACATCTGGCGACGATGGCCGGTTGTGTTTCTTACCTCACTCCTTTATTAAAAGGCCGTTCTATGGCTAGCTAATTCCCCCCCTGCTAATTTTCCTTTTTATCGAATTTCAAACTGAAAAACCTGTATTTCTGAGCCAATGACCTATAATCAGGGTATGGATACCATAATTATAGGTGCAGGCTTATCGGGTTTGGCGGCGGGCATTCGCTTGGCGATGTTCGACAAAAAGGTCTGCATTGTCGAAAAACACACGGTGGTCGGTGGTTTGAACTCGTTTTATTCGAGAAAAAACCGTCTGTTCGATGTGGGCTTGCACGCCATGACCAATTTCACCCCTAAAGGGGTGCGTTCTTCTCCGCTCGGTAAACTTCTTAAACAACTTCGTTTCAGTCATGATGACTTCCGCTTATGTCAGCAGGAGATGTCTGAGATCCGCTTTCCTGATAGTTCGCTTTGTTTCACCAATGAGTTTGAGTTTTTTCGGCAGGAGGTGGCTGAAAAATTTCCCGCACAGATTGACGGCTTCAACAAGCTGGTAGAAAAAATCCGCAATTATGATGAGTTGAGTTTAGAAGGTGCCGATGGCCTTTCTTCGCGCCCAGTGCTGGAGTCTTTTATCAATGACCCGGTGTTGATCGACATGCTGTTTTGTCCGCTGATGTATTACGGCAATGCGCGTGAAGGGGATATGGATTTTTATCAGTTTGTCATCATGTTCAAGAGCATTTTTATTGAAGGTTTTTCTAAGCCGCAAGGGGGGATGAATTATATCCTCAACCTCATGGTTCAGCGCTACAAAGATTTGGGCGGTGAAATGCGCTTGGGCAACGGGGTTAAAGCCATCAACACCCGGCAGGGTTCTGTCTCGTCCGTAACGCTCGAAGATGGGGAGGAGCTTGCCACGCAGGCGGTGCTTTCGTCTATGGGTTATATCGAAACGATGCGCTGTTGTGAGCCGGAAATTCCTGCCATCGAGATTTGCGAGACGGGTCAGGTTTCGTTCATGGAGTCTTTGTTTGTGGTGGATAAAATGCCACGCGACTTGGGCTATGATAAGAGCATTGTGTTTTTTTCGACTCAGCCACGTTTTGATTATAAGGTTCCTGCTGATTTGATTGAAACGTCGACCGGAGTGTTGTGTTGCAGTAATAATTTTAAATACCCGGAACCGCTTGAGGAGGGGTTGATTCGCTTGACCAATCTGGCCAATTTTGGGAAATGGGACGGTTTGCCGAGAAAAGATTATATCGCGGCAAAAAAAGAGTGTCGGGCTCGCGCTTTGGACGCTTTATTTACATTTTTCCCCGATTTTAGCGAGAATATGGTATTTTTAGACTCGTTTACGCCTAAAACTATTAAAAAATATACGGGCCATATTAACGGGGCCGTGTATGGTGCGCCAGAAAAAATAAAAAATGGCAAAACACCGGTAAAAAACCTATATATTTGCGGGACAGATCAAGGTTTTTTAGGTATTATTGGGGCCACATTGAGTGGTATTTCCATGGCAAACTTGCATGTTTTGCAATAGCGGGTCTATCAAAATAATCAACGGTTTCAGAATTGATGAATAAACCATCGAAAGACTGGTTGAAGGGTGCTTTATCTGCTTACGATACGGTGGTTATCGGGAGTGGTCTGGCGGGGATGACTTCAGCCAATCTCCTGGCTAAGCTGGGTCATAAGGTTTTGCTGGCAGAGCACCATTATAATATGGGGGGCATGGCAACCTGGTTCAAACGCAAGGGCGGGCATATCATGGATATCTCGTTGCATGGGTTTCCCTGCGGAATGATAAAAACTCTGCGCAAATACTGGAGTCAGGATATCTCGAGCCGGGTTATCCAGCTCAAAAATGTACGCTTCGAAAACCCTCAATTTTCCCTCACTACTTCATTTGATAAAACAGATTTTACGCGAATTCTGCGTGAGCATTTCGGCATTTTAAAAGAAGTGGTCGATGAGTTTTTTGTGACAGCTCGGGGCATGAATTTTTATGACGACATGGTCATGACCACTCGAGATCTGTTTGAAAAATATTTCCCCGGTCGCACCGATGTTTGGCGATTTCTCATGGAACCGATCACCTACGCCAACGGCTCCACTTTGGATGACCCGGCGTTGACCTATGGCATCGTATTTTCTAACTTCATGGATAAGGGTGTTTTCACTTATCAGGGTGGAACGGATCATCTGATTAAAGAAATGAAGCGGGAGTTGATCAAAAACGGTGTGGACATTCGCACGCATTGCATGGTCGAAAAAATTTACGTAGAAGATAAATCGGTGCGCGGAGTTCGCATCAACGGTCAGGATATTCAGTGCCGCTCGGTGCTTTCCAATTCAAATTTATTGACCACCATTGAGCAGTTGACGGGCGAAGAACATTTTCAACCTGAATTTATTAAAGAGGTCAAAAAGGTTCGCCTGAATAATTCGAGCTGTCAGGTATATATGGGCATTAAAAAGGGCGAAACGGTGCCGAATGTGGGAGACCTTCTGTTCACCTCGAGTGCCGATGAATATTGTACGGAAAAAATATTGAGCAAGGATATCACCAGCCGCACATTTTCATTTTATTATCCGGAAATTCGTCCGGGCAGTAATCGTTATTCAATTGTTTCATCGACCAATGCTCGCTATCAGGACTGGGCGAGTTTGAGCGAATCGCAATATAAAAAAGATAAACATGATTTAGAACAAAATACGCTTGATGCTCTGGATAAATATGTTCCTGGCATTCGTGATAAAGTAGACCATGTGGAAGCGTCAACACCAAAAACTTTTAAACGCTACACCCTGCACCCATCGGGCACTTCGTTTGGAACCAAGTTTGAAGGGCTAAAAATAAGTAGAGACCTGCCCAAGCAAATTGACGGTTTGTTCCATGCTGGATCGGTGGGGATTATCATGTCCGGTTGGCTGGGTGCGGCAAATTATGGGGTCATTGTCGCGAACGAAACCGACAAGTTTCTGCGTCAGGTGAGCCCAACTCTGGTGACTGCGTCAGCATAAAGCGGTAGGGGTCTGCTTAAATAATGTTTCTCTCTTTTTTCTGATTCCAGAATTTTTTTTATTCCCAATATTTGCAAACTCGATAATTGATAAATATGAAATTTGATTTTACAGGCCAGACGGCTCTGATTACGGGTGGTACGCGCGGCATAGGCAGAGCTATCTCTGAAGCTTTTTTAAAAGCTGGAGCCAAAGTCGTTGCTACCTATCGCGGTAATGATATGGAAGCGGAGAATTTTAAGAATGCCAACGCCGACTACGCCGATTTTCTTGATATCCACAAATTTGATGTCACTGACTATGAGGCCGTCGAAAATTTTTATAAGGAAGTAGAAAAAAAGCATGACAACTTCCAAATTCTCGTGGTGAGTTCAGGAATTCGTGCTGATTCGATTGTTGGAATGATGAAGGCCGAAGATTGGAATCGAGTCATCAATACGAACCTGACAGGAACTTTCAACTTAAGTAAATTGGCAGTGCAGTCTATGATGCGCCAGCGATACGGCAGAATCATCACGTTGACTTCGCCTATTGGCAAATTTGGTTTTGCCGGACAAGCTAATTATGCGGCCTCGAAAGCGGGTCAAGTGGCGTTCACCCGATCTTTGTCGAAAGAGGTTGCAAGCCGAAAGATCACCGTCAATTGTGTTTCACCCGGCTTCATCGATACCGATTTTATCAGTGACTTGCCAGACGAGCAGAAAAAAGCATATAAAGATCAAATTCCACTAAAACGATTTGGAACACCGGAAGATGTCACCTACCCCGTCCTATTTCTGGCAGCAAAGCAGTCTGCCTATATCACCGGTTCGGTGTTAGAAGTGACTGGCGGGCTGTAATCGTTGTAATAGAAGAATTAACCCCCCGGCAAGTTTTTTTCCGCTAATGGAGTGACCCCCTATGCAGGATTTTCTTCAATACATTCCCCATCGTCCTCCTTTCTTATTTGTTGACCGCGTGTTGGAAGAAACGGATACAACCCTCAAAGCAGAAAAAACGATCGACCCGAAGGAACCTTTTTTTGAAGGCCATTACCCAGGCCAGCCGATCATGCCGGGAGTCTTGATCTGTGAATCTATTTTTCAAACGGGTGCAATCATGATGGGAAAACGCATCGCTAATGAAGGTCGCATCCCCGTTCTCACCCGTGTCAATAATATTAAGTTTAAACATGCAGTGCACCCCGGAGACACGATGCAGATCGAAGTGACACTCAAAGATATCGTTAGCTCTGCCGCTTATATGACGGGCAAAGCGATGGTTGGCGGTAAAACCGCAGTTAGCTTAGAGTTCACCGCCATGTTGGTTGAGGAGACAAAATGAGTTTTCTAAATTTGGAAGATAAGAATTTCCTCGTGACGGGGGTCGCCAATAAAAAAAGCATCGCGTGGCATATCGCAAAAACATTGGAAGAAGAAGGGGCGCATGTCATTTACAGTGTTCGTTCTGAAGACCGCAAAAAATCGTTAGAAAAACTTTTAGCGGGTAAAACCGTGTTGGTCTGTGACGTGGAAAAGCAGGAAGACATAGAAAGTTTAAAAACCGAGGTGGCACAACATTGTGAGGTATTGCATGGAATGATTCATTCCATCGCTTTCGCAAACTATTCCGAAGGTTGGAAACCCTTTCACGAAACACTGAAAAAAGATTTCCTCCAATCTCTAGATATCAGTTGTTATTCGCTGATCAACCTTGCCAATGCTTTTAAAGAAATATTAGATCGACAGGCATCCATCGTTACAGTGTCCATCTCAACCACTCGCATGGCGGCGGAGAATTATGGTTATATGGCACCCATGAAAGCGGCGCTGGACTCGACACTCTGTTTTCTGGCCAAATCGTTCAGCGCATTTTCGCAAATCCGCTTCAACTCTATCAATCCGGGTCTGCTTAAAACATCTGCTTCAGCAGGCATCCCGGGCTATATCGATTCCTATTTGCATGCTGAAAAAGCCACGCTCAGAAAAAAAGGCCTGACTACTCAAGAAGCGGCTAATGCGGCTATATTCTTACTGAGCGAACGGGCCAGCGGTATCAATGCCCAAAGCCTCGTTCTCGATGCCGGAATGTCGATTAATTATTTTGATCAGGCACTGATCAAAGGGTAAGCAAAATACTGAAAATTCGGTATCCAATTAGAATAGATTGCATAGGTTGCGTTATAGGCTAAATTTATTTTTAAGAAGCGTAGCGCAGGCATGGTGGTTGTTGGCCCGAAGATCTCCCATTAATTCAGATAGGCTTTTGCGGGTGGTTGTTTCTTGAATATCCATGTTATAGGTTTTAACGATTTCGTCAATGCTTCCGATATAATATGAGATCAGTTTGTTGTCTCCGCGTTGAATAAATTCAAGGGTTTTGTTTTGTGCCAAAAGAAGACCCTTTCCCTGACTGATTTTCTTGACGGGTCGAATAACTTTTGCGATGGGGGTAGGTTTAATATCATCTCCCTTCATTGCAATAGACTGTTTTCGCTCGGTTTGTTCTACTAAAGTCAACTCTTTGGCTTTTTTTAGCGGAGCCAGGGCTTTTTGATAACATTCAATGGCTTTTTGCTTTTCATGAAGAACAAGATAAATATCGCCCATCTGTGTAAGAAGCAGCCCTTCATATTTTGTATCGCGGTATTGCTCTGCCAACTCGAGGCCCTCACCAACCCGTTTTAAAGCTTGCTCGGGTTCTTCTGACAACACATAAATTTCTCCAAGTTGCAAAATAATTTCTAGTTCATCACTTCTGTTATTCAACCCACGAGCAAGCGTGAGGCTGGCCTCCAAATATTTTTCGGAACGAGATAAATTTTTGAGTCGTCCCTGGCAATACCCAATATGTTTTAGTAGCGTGGCAATACAGAGCCCATTATTGGCATCTTTGGCTTTTCTTACTCCTTCTTTCATTTTAGGGACGGCTTTATCGAACTCGCCAGTTTGTTCATAAGCCAAACCCAATCTCATTAAGCTGATATCCTCATCCACCTCGAATTGATGCTTTAGGCACAGTTCCTTTTTTTGTAACAATATATCTATGGCGTCCTCATTTTTATTCTGAGCGAGATTCAGATTGGCTATTTCATTATAAATTTTAGCCTGGGTGGGGTAATCTTCTAGAGTGGCAGTCAATTGATTTGCTCTCTCCAAGTATTCCTTTGCGGCGATATATTTCTTTTTAGTAACGTTAAATGCACCCAGATTTAGAAGGTGCGTGGCTTCGCTAGTTTTCATCTGCAATCGCTGAGAAACTTTAAGTCCGGTTTCCATGAATTTTAACCAGTCTCTGGGGAAATAGCGATGTGGAAACAAATTAACCCCGGAAAGAATATAGGAATTAAATATCTCGGCTGCCTTTTTTCCTTCCACGCTATTTTTATGCATGCGATTAAAACCAGCATTAATATTAGGCCATTCTCGATGAAATACCTGATATCCTAGCCGGGCTTTTTCACCCCCCTTTATCACATTTTCATGCGCCGATTTTGAATGGGCAAATAATAATTTGCATGCCGCAGCCGGGCTTCTCTCGCAAGGGTATCTGGGAGATAATTTTTGAGTTGGTTTTTTATCCAGGGATCAAGCGTATAGCGTTTGGAGACAGAGTTAATTATAACAAGCCCAAATTGAGCCAGGGATTTGAGGCAATTGCCATTTTCCTCACAGACATAAGCCGAAGCCTTTGCATCAAAAGATGAGGGGAACACCTCCAGTTGATTAAAAACCAGCTTTTCTTTATCGCCTAAGGAATTATAAATCGCCTTGAAGGCGGCTGTTAAAGATTCTTCGTGCATATCATTTTCTTCTAGTAACGAATTTTTCTGATATTTCCGAAACAGTTGGATAAAGTCCTCAGGATGAACTTTCATGTTAGAAGAAAGAAAATTTCCAACCATCTGTATGGTTAAAGGGAGACTGCGACATAGTTTGGCGATTTCTCTGGCCCGAGGTTTTAATCTGAGAGAACAATCAATCAAAAATTCCTGCGCTGGTTCGATTTCTAAAGGTTCCATATTAAAGGAAACCGCATTCGTTAAGCGAAGTGTTTTTAACCCAGTCACAATGACCAGCCAAGACCCAGAAGGTTTCATATCTTTAACCTGCTTGGCTGAAGCAATATTATCCAGAATAAAAATGCCTTGTCGTGAGGCCATCATGTTCTGGTAAAGTTTTTTAAGTTGCGTCAGGTTATCTGGAATGCGTGTTGTGGGTCGAAAAGATAAGACAACCTGAATCATAGCATCCCTGATAGACAGGGCACCTTCTGTCTCCCCGCCAAGATCCAGGTAGAGTTTAATGTTTTGGTGGTTGTATTGATGCCTTTTGGCTATATTTAGTGCTAATGCGGTTTTTCCTATGCCTGACCTGCCACACAATTCAATGACCGACTTCTCTTTGTTAATGACATTAAAAATCTGCATGAGAAGATCTTCCTGGCCAAATAAAACCTTTGAATGAGAAGACTCTGGCAGTGAGCAGAGTTTCTCTTTCAGTTCAGTTTTTGCTTTTTCCAAATTCAGGGTCCACTGAACGAGGTTATCGGGAGAAGTCTCACTGATATTGCTGGCTGCAGGTTTATTTTCTCTTACAGGTTGAATCTCCTCCCCACTGCTCGGAATCTTATTTTTACCTCGCATCAGTTTAGATACTAAAAAAATGACCAACCCGAGCACAAAAGTGAACACTCCATAGGTCATAATGAAATACCCCGATTTAACAAAACGTTTACACGCATAGAAATGGAAATCGCAGAAATTAACAAAACTCTAATAAATAGAGGGATTTGACTGGAATAGTTTTGTGTAGATGTCAGAAAGTTCATGATAAATCAAGTCTAAGGTGAAAAAATTTGCATCTATGTCCTTAGAAATAGCAATCATTATGCCAAAATCAACTGTATTTAATACTTGGAGGTTAAAGAGGTCTGTGTTGTTTGAAAGTTTCAGCGGTTGAAATTCAGGTTCATTCAAGAAACAAGAAGGACAAAGGTGAATATCGCGGGAGCTGGCTTGAATGGATATTCGGTGCAGGCTCACCGAGGTGTGCCTGCACCTACATATATTATTCTTTTTCCCAGGTTTCCTGAATAAAAGAAGCGGTTCGATGAGTCAGGTGGCAATGTTTGCACCCTGTTTTCCCGAGCAATCCAACATTTTTCCAGAACTGTCCTGGGTTGGGTTTTTCGGCGTTGAGCTCTTTTGCTAGGTTGTCAAAAGCGGACTCCGCAATTTTACCAACATAGAACAGTTTGACATCATCCGTGGTGTGGCATTTAGAGCAGGTTGACTTCATTTCCATAAAGCGAGATTTAAAAATTTTTAAAGCCTTGGCGGAACGGCCATATTGTCCCTCGCCAAAATTTACTGTCACCCCCTTGAAGGAAGACGAAATTGTACTCATATAATCATCGAAGCCCATTTCTTTTTCGGTGATGGGGTCGGTGACTTTAATTTTATGGAATCGGGGCCAATGGAATTGAGCCCATACAGAAACTTCTTGTTCGGCGTGGCATTTGCCGCAAGTTTTACCCAACCCTCCTGAGGCTTTTCCTGCTTTGGCGATATCATGTGTTTTAGCGGCCTGAGTGAAAGCTTCTGCGGCTTTAATATCGAAATAGTCCTTCCATTCCGGAACCATTTTAGAAGTTTTTTTATATTCCTCTAACAGCTGGTCAGCATGTTTGTCGACGTTGGCAAAATCTTTTTCTTTTAGATTGATAAACACTCCACCAAAATGTGTGCTCAATTTGTGCATCTGTTGAATCCATTTCGGTTCTTTACTTTCAGGGGGATAGAATTGCGATAAAGATTTGGGCGGCTCTTTCACAACCATATCTTTCGCGTGGGTTGGCAGTACCACTGCGAAGGTGAAAATAATAAAACATGAAAGAATTCTGAAAAATTTCATGAGCATCTCCTTGTAGAAAATTAAAAGAAATCGATTTGAAAGTATCACGAAACGCACTGACAAAAATGACTTTGATCAGGGCCGTATGAGTTTTTCCCAGATTGTTTGTTTTTCTTTGGACCAAGCCGGTTGATATTTTAAAATAACGTTCGCATGATCTACGGGATCAAAAAGGCGGTAACGAAAATTCACCGCTTTATTGAAAGCCAAAGCGGTTTCCTGCTGAGGTGCTAAAATTTCTTTAGCTTGGTCTACTTGTTCGCCAGCCGCATTGAAAAAGGTGATATAGAGATAAAGCCGGGGGTCGCCATTGTCAGCAGTCGGTACTGCGTGTGGAACTGTTTTGTTGAGTAGCCTGAGAGTGAAATAATTATTTCTAAATTCGGCTTCCATGAGTATATTTTTTTCCGTTAAATCACCATGCAAAAATTTATGGTTGCCGACCCATTTTTTCTTGTGTAACAAGCTGAATGGAAATTTTTGCGTCAGTCGACTTTTGATGCGAGGCATGTGACAGTCCTGACACGTATCGTCTATCCCAGTATTTTTCCATTCTTTAAAAGTCTTCTGGTGACAAGAACCACAAAACTCAGATCGAACAAATTCCGGGTTGCGGAAAGTGGGGTGCGCCGGCGCAACCAGATCGTAAGGCCCGTTCATTTTATTGTCACGGAAGTGACAGGAAACACAATAAATTCCTTCATCACGCCGATCTAATCTGGGGCTAGGTTTTTCTCCCGTGACGGATTCGGGTATATGACAGGCTAGGCATTTTTCTTTGGTGCGGTTTTCGGAAGCTTCAATAAAAGTTTTGCTGGTCCAAGAAATGGCGTGTCGGCTGGCTTTCCAAGAATCGTATATAGCTTGATGGCAGTCGGAACAACGTTTTGCATCGGGCCGCTTTAAAAGATCAGGTTCTCGTGCCAGCTCAAGAACCGTTTGAGGAATCCACTCAAATTTTTCGTTGATAAAAAAATAGGCGGTAGCAATTCCGGCAACTGCGAAACATGCCAGCGCGGTAAATAGATTTAAGAGTCGAGTTGATAATTTCAATGCTTTCACCAGAGGAGTGAAGGAAGAGAATCAGACTGGGGGAAGTTCGCTGAGCTGAGATAATTTATATCAACCATAAATAGCGATGTCTTTTGGGTCGCAAGGTTTTCGCTGTTAGAATTGTTTGAGGAAACGCAGGTCGTTTTCAAAAAACAGACGAATGTCGTTGATACCATATTTCAACATGGAGATGCGTTCGATGCCAAGCCCGAAAGCAAATCCAGTCCATTTTTCTGCGTCATAATCAACGCAATTGAAAACAGCAGGGTCCACCATACCCGCACCGAGAATTTCGACCCATCCTGTTTGCGAGCAAACCCGGCATCCACTGCCACTGCAAATAACGCATTGAATATCTACTTCTGCACTGGGGCAGGTGAAAGGAAAGAAACTAGGGCGAAAACGCACTTTAGTCTTTTTGCCAAATACCTCTTGCAGAAAGATGTTCATGATTCCCTTGAGATGGCTGAAAGAAAGATTTTCCTCGACCATGAGCCCTTCAATTTGATGGAACATGGGAGTATGAGAAACATCGGAATCGCAACGATAGACCTTTCCCGGTGCGATGATGCGTAGAGGCGGTTCGCGGTTTTCCATGACATGAATCTGCACCGGGGAAGTATGGGTCCGCAGGACGGCATCTCCCTCGACATAAAAAGTGTCTTGCATATCGCGTGCAGGGTGATCTTTAGGAATATTTAAAGCTTCAAAATTATAATAGTCGGTCTCAATTTCAGGGCCTTCTTCAACCTGAAAACCTAAGCCTAGAAAAATGGTTTTGATTTCTTCCATCACCTGCGTGATAGGGTGAAGCGTTCCCGTTGTTTCCCTTCTTCCTGGTAACGTGGTATCGAAGGTTTCATTTTTAGATGCGGGTTGTTTGGCGGTTTTGCCCAGCTCGTCCTCTTTAACTTTGAGCAAATTATCAACATATTGCTTGAAGTCATTAATGAGTTTTCCCTGTTCGCGTTTTTCTTCAGGGGTGGCTTGACGCAGTTCTTTCATGAGAGCCTGAATACAGCCCTTTTTGCCGAGAAAATCGATGCGAATTTGCTTAAGAGGTTCTGAGGTGGAAATAGAATGGATGCGTGAGTCGAAGTCTTGCTGATGCTTTTCTATGGTTGCGATCATTTTCAACATTGGGACGAGCCGCCACTTGGCGTGGGGGCTGTGATGTCCCCTTCGATAATTTTAGGCCCTGAAGGGGAAGGTTGGTTTCTGAAAACACCAAGGGGAAAAGTCCCCTTGGTCACAGATCATTAACCCAGTTGGGCGCGTGCGGTTTCGGTCAGAGTCTTGAAGGATTCCTGATTGTGGATCGCCATATCAGAGAGAACCTTGCGGTCTAGCTCAATATCGGCTTTTTTCAGGCCATACATAAACTGACTGTAGTTCATGCCTTCAGCTCTCACAGCGGCGTTAATTCTGGCAATCCAGAGCCGACGAAATTCGCGCTTGCGGTTTTTTCGGTCGCGATAGGCGTAGCATAAACCATGCTCAACAGCTTCACGAGCTTTGCGGAAACAGGTGCTTCTTACACTGCGATAGCCTTTGGCTAACTTTAATATCTTTTTGCGTCGATTGCGGGCAACTGACCCGTTTACTGCTCGTGGCATTTTAAAATTCTCCTTCTAGCCCACTTAAACTGTGGGAGGCAAATTACGATCTGCTAGATTCGCCTGATTGAAATATTAAAAAAAACACCTTCTCAGGTGACCTGCTTTACTTCAGGGTCAAAACAAGGTTACGGAATTAAAGCCCGCATACGTTTTGCATCACCCGGTGCCATAATGCTGGCCTTGCGCAGGTTTCGTTTTCTCTTGGTCGATTTCGAGGTCAGAATATGGCTGGTGAAAGCACTGTTCCGACGAATTTTACCGGTACCTGTTCTGCGAAACCTTTTCGCGGCACCTGAATTTGATTTCATTTTTGGCATGGTCTACTCCGTATTCTATTTATACTACCTTAGGTTCCACAGCGGGAACTTCTTGTTTACTCTCGGGAATGGCAGGCACCACAGCTGGAACCTCTTTTTTGCTTTCAGGAACGGCCGCCGGTTTAACTACCGGTTGCGCTTTAATCGTTCCCCCTTTTTTGGTTTTAGAGTTTTTCGGTGCCAGAATCATGACTAACGTGCGTCCTTCTTGTTTCGCCTGTTGTTCAATGACAGCCGTCTCTTCAGTTGCTTCTGCAACGCGCTGTAAAACTCTCATTCCAAATTCACGATGAACAATCTCTCGTCCTTTAAAGAAAATCACGACTTTGGCCTTATCGCCATTTTCCAAAAACCGTTGCACATTTCTCAATTTGAAATCGAAATCGTGCTGGTCGGTATTAGGTCGAAACTTGACTTCTTTAAGGTGAATGATCTTTTGCTTCTTCTTAGCTTCGTGTGCTTTTTTGCTAGCCTTATACTTATGTTTGCCGTAATCCATAATTCGGCAAACTGGCGGGTTCGCAGTCGGGGCAACCTCAACAAGGTCAAGACCTTGGTCGCGAGCAACACTCAGAGCTTCTTCTGTAAGCAACGTGCCTAATGGTTCCCCATCATCACCAATCACGGATACTTCACGTACCCGAATCATCTTATTTATGCGCTGTTTCTTATTAATTAAAATCGAACCTTTATATTAAGCATATATTAATTTTCAGAATCAATCAGTCGAGAATCTATACCGGATTTTAGTTCTTCAAGGAAGGACTCAAAATCGAGGGTCCGCGTCTCTTTGGCACGCCGTCTGCGCACACCCAGAGTTTGGGATTCAACTTCTTTATCCCCTAAAACAATCATATAAGGGATCTTCTGTAATTGGGCCTCACGTATCTTGAACCCAATCTTCTCATTTCGCAAGTCTTTTTCTACTCGAATATCATATTTTTCAAACTTTTGAGCCAATTCTTCGGCATATTCGGCATGTTTATCGGTTATCGGTAACAAAATAACCTGAACCGGAGCTAGCCATAACGGAAAAGCCCCCGCATAATGCTCGACCAAACAACCAAAAAATCGCTCCAGCGAACCCATTAAAGCGCGGTGAAGCATAATCGGTCGATGGCGTTGACCATCTTCCTCAATATAGCTTATATCAAACCTTTCTGGAAGGTTAAAATCTACTTGTACCGTAGAAACTTGCCAATAGCGGTTCAGACTGTCTTTGATTTTAATGTCGATTTTAGGGCCATAAAAAACGCCTTCACCTGGATCGACTTCAAAATCCAGGTTTTTGTTGTTCAGAGCATTTTCTAACGCTTTGGTGGCGGTTTCCCACCCCTCTTCCGAGCCGACGTATTTATCTGGCCGCGTGCTTAAATAAATTTTGTATTCGCAGAACCCAAATGACTGCAATATAAAAATGATCAACTCAAGAACTTTGGTGATTTCCGCTTCAATCTGAGAAGGGCGGCAAAACAAATGCGCATCGTCCTGAGTGAAACCTCGCACGCGCAGAAGGCCGTGCAAAACGCCAGAACGTTCGTAACGATAAACCGTGCCCAACTCGGCAAACCGAACGGGCAGATCACGATAGCTTCTCAACTTGGTTTTATAAATCTGAATATGGAAAGGGCAATTCATCGGCTTCATGACATATTCTTTGCCTTCAATATCCATGTTGGAGAACATATTATCTTTATAGAACTCCGTGTGACCGCTGGTTTTCCATAGATCTACTTTTGCCGCATGCGGGCTGATGACCATCTCGTAGCCATTTTTAAAATGCTCCTTTTTCCAGAACTCTTCCATCAAGTGACGGATGCGCGCTCCCTTAGGATGCCAGAGAATCAGCCCCGGCCCGATTTCATCCGAAACCGAAAACAAGTCTAACTCTTTGCCCAGCTTGCGATGGTCGCGCTTTTTGGCTTCTTCTAACCTTTTAAGATGGACGCGCAACTCCTTCTCTGTGTTCCAAGCCGTTCCGTAAATACGTTGTAGAACCGGGTTGCGCTCATCACCTCGCCAATAGGCCGATGAAGTGTGTAAGAGCTTGAAAGCCTTGATTTGCTTGGTGCTCTCAACATGCGGACCACGGCAAAGGTCGGCCCAGTCACCTTGAGAGTAAACCGATAGCGGTTCGCTGGAATCGATGGAGTCGATGATTTCGACTTTAAACTTCTCGCCCATGTCGCTGAATTTTTTTATCGCTTCATCACGAGGCAGTTCCGTGCGCGCAATTTTAATATCCTGTGCGGCGAGTTCCTTCATGCGTTTTTCGATTTTTTCTAAATCGTCGGGAACAAAAGCCTTATCGCGTGAGAAGTCATAATAGAAACCGTCTTCAATAACCGGGCCGATGGTGACCTGTGTTCCGGGGAACAGCTCCTGAACAGCTTGCGCCATTAAATGGGCGCAACTATGACGAAGCGTTTCTAAATCTATTTGATTGGGGTTGTTCGACATCGAGTGAATCTCTTTAAAGCAAACGAAAAGGCATCATCCACACCGGCATGATGCCAACAAAAACAGACCCTTAACAGGTCAAAAAAATAGGCACGGGCGGTTTCGAACCGCCGACTCCTTGCATGTCAAGCAAGTACTCTACCCCTGAGCTACGCGCCTGAAAAATCAGATGATGGCTATTGTAAGCATTATCAACCGTCTGGTCAAGCCCCACTCGGCGTGGGGCCAATAAAAATTCTTCCCTCCTCATTAGGGAGGGAAGAAGAATGTTGCCGTATTGGTGATTTGAGGGTTACTGCGCCTTGGTATAAATCTCACTGCCTTTTTCTACGAAGGTTTCGGACATTTCTTTCATGCCTTCATCGAGAGCTTTTTGTTCTTCCAGACCTTTTTGTTCGGCGTAGTCGCGTACATCCTGCGTGATTTTCATGGAGCAGAAATGCGGTCCGCACATGGAACAGAAATGCGCCACTTTGGCGGAATCTTTCGGCAGGGTTTCGTCGTGAAACTCCAACGCTTTTTCTGGGTCGAGTGACAGGTTGAACTGGTCTTCCCAACGGAACTCGAAGCGGGCTTTGCTGAGCGCATCATCGCGCACTCTCGCGCCGGGGTGGCCTTTTGCCAAGTCTGCCGCATGCGCCGCTATTTTATAGGTGATAACGCCTTCTTTCACGTCTTGCCGATTGGGCAGGCCCAAATGTTCTTTTGGCGTGACATAACACAGCATAGCGGTTCCGTACCAACCGATCATGGCCGCGCCAATGCCGCTGGTGATGTGGTCGTAACCCGGTGCGATATCGGTGGTCAATGGTCCTAAGGTGTAGAACGGGGCTTCGCCACAGGCCAATAATTGTCGATCCATATTCTCTTTGATCATATGCATGGGAACGTGACCGGGACCTTCGATCATGGTTTGCACTTCATGTTTCCACGCGATCTTGGTCAACTCGCCGAGTGTTTCGAGTTCGGCAAACTGGGCTTCGTCATTGGCATCTGCAAGAGAGCCGGGGCGCAAGCCGTCACCGAGCGAGAAGGAAACGTCGTAGGCTTTCATGATTTCGCAGATATCTTCAAAATGGGTATAGAGGAAATTTTCTTTATGATAGGTCAGGCACCATTTAGCCATGATTGCCCCTCCGCGAGAAACAATGCCAGTGACGCGTTTGGCGGTCATCGGCACATAACGCAGTAGCACTCCGGCATGGATGGTGAAATAACTCACGCCCTGTTCACATTGTTCGATCAGGGTGTCGCGATAAATTTCCCATGTCAGGTCTTCGATTTTGCCATCGACTTTTTCTAAGGCTTGATAAATCGGCACGGTGCCGATGGGCACGGGCGAGTTACGCAAGATCCATTCGCGGGTGGTGTGGATATTTTTTCCGGTTGAGAGGTCCATCACATTGTCGGCTCCGCAACGTGCCGACCAAACCATTTTTTCGACTTCTTCTTCAATGGATGAGCTGACCGCAGAGTTACCGATATTGGCGTTGATCTTGACGAGAAAGTTTCGCCCAATGATCATCGGCTCGGCTTCCGGGTGATTGATATTCGCAGGGATGATGGCCCGACCGCGTGCTACTTCTTCGCGGACAAATTCAGGGGTGATTTCTTCTCGTAGGCTGGCTCCGAAAGAATTGCCCTTGAGACGTTCCTCACGTTCTGGGTCATGGTTCCACTGTTTGCGTTTTTGGTTTTCGCGGATAGCGATGAACTCCATCTCAGGGGTGATGATGCCTTTTTTCGCGTAATGCATTTGCGAGACGTTATGCCCCGGCTTGGCGCGTAAAACCTGTTTACGGGTTTTAGGGAAACACTCGGTATTGGGGTTTTCTCCTTCTCGGTAGCCATCGTCTTTCGGCAGAATGGTGCGAGCATCGTAATACTCGACGTCTTCACGACCTGTGATCCAAGGCTGTCGAATAGGCTCTAAGCCTTCACGAATATCAATATTAGCTTCCGGATCGGTGTAGGGGCCGGAGGTGTCGTAAACGAGAATGGAACTTTCGTCTTCTTTTTGCTGACCGTTGCCGGTTACGGTGGTAGAAGGGGAAAGGGTGATTTCTCGAAAAGGAACCTGAATATTTGGATGTAGGTTTCCTTTTACATAAACTTTTTTAGAGTTAGGCGAGATGGGGTTGGTAGAGATCTCGACCTTCTCATCGGTGGCTCCGTGGCGATTACCAGTAGGTTTGTTCATTCTATGTCTCCTCCAAAATTCTGGATGTATTCAGATGATTGTTGTTTTATATAAGTCGAGTCCCAAATATCAGAAATCATGGCGACCCCAAAGGCCCCCTGCTGTAAACATTCGGAAACGCGGTGCAGTGTTATTCCCCCTAAAGCCAGAACTGGCAGATGAACGGCCTGTGTGACTTGTCGAAGTAGACTCAACCCCTGGGGTGAGCCGTAACCAGCCTTCGACGGGGTATCGTAGATTGGGCTGAAGGTGATGAAGTCGGCACCCTGTGTTTCGGCAAGGCGCGCCCCTTCCAACGAATGAGTAGAAACCCCAACGATCAAGTCAGGGAAGTTGTTTTTCACCTCACAGGTTTGCACGCTGGCTTCTGTCAGATGCACCCCATCTGCTCCTGCCATGACAGCAATGTCAGCGCGATCGTTGATAAATAATTTGGCGTTGTAACGTTGGGTCAAAGTTTTCACTTCCCGTGCTAAAGCCAATAGGTCTTTGGAGGCTAGATCCTTTTCTCGGATTTGCAGGGCGCGGATGCCGCCTTGCAGGGCCTCTTCGACCGCCGTCAGAAATTGGCTCTTGCCAACCCGCATGCGGTCAGAGATGAGATAAACTCTGAGAAATTCTAAAGCCTGTTTTTCCATTGGCGAAGTCAGCATGGTTATTATAGCTCGATCAAGCCGTCCATCGGACTGCTGGCTGAAGCATAAAGTTTTTTCGGGATGCGTCCGGCTTCATAGGCTAAGCGCCCGCATTCCACTGCCATTTTCATGGCCAGAGACATTTTTAAAGGATCTTTGGCCCCGGCTATAGCTGTATTCATCAAAATACCTGACACGCCCAATTCCATGGCGCGGCTGGCATCTGAGGCTGTGCCGACCCCGGCATCTACAATGACGGGAATTTTAACCGCTTCGAGAATCAGCTTAATATTGTAGGGATTGCGAATGCCAAGCCCAGAGCCAATAGGGGCCGCAAGTGGCATGACGGCTGAACAGCCAATGGCTTCTAGTTTTTTGCAGAGCACGACATCATCGGTGCAATAGGGCAGAACATGAAACCCATCTTTAATGAGCAGTTCAGAGGCTTCCAGCGTCGCTTCGTTATCGGGGAACAGGGTTTTTTCGTCTCCGATGACCTCAACCTTGACGATGTTTCCCAGCCCGGCTTCGCGCGCCAACTCACAGGTCATCACGGCATCTTTCACCGTGTAGCATCCCGCTGTGTTGGGCAGAAACGTATATTTTTTTGGGTCGAGGTGATTGAGAATGGAGTCTTTGTTTTTGTCCAACTCAATTCGGCGAACCGCAACCGTTACCATTTCGGCTCCTGAAATTTCAATGGCCTGTCGAGTTTCATCGAAGGATTGATATTTTCCAGTTCCAACAATCAGTCGAGATTTGAAGGTTTTATCACCGATTTTCATGAATTCTTTGCTTGTGTCCATAATTAGGTTGCCTTAAAAATTAAATAGAATGAGCCATATATATAAATTAATGTTTGCCACGGGCCATTGATGAGGCTAGGCGAGTGGGGGGGGGTTAAATGCCGCCACCGACAGCATGTACAATTTCAACTTGGTCATTTTCCTGAATCGGGGTGGTGGCGTATTTAGACCTAGGAACAACTTGCTGATTCAGGGCCATTGCAATATTGGGGGCCTGAATATCCAGCTCACTGATAAGGTCTTCCAGGTTCTGGCTTTTTAGTATTTCCCGGCTTTCGCCATTAATTGTCAATTTCAAGAGAATCTCTCCAAAAAAGGGGCAAGATTTAGCTGGCAATGGCCGTTAAATCAATGAGGCGGAACAAAAATCGAAGATCAAGCGAGGTTCGGGGGCTATGGGCAAACAGCCACCCCTTAACTATTAAGGAAATACGGAAGACCTTTACAGAGGGTCTCACTTCCCTTCGCTGGCATGATCCAGATCAGGTTCAAAGGGTCGTCCTTATCAGGACTCTCAGTTCAAAAACGCCCCCAGTGATCGTGTTCAACCTAGACTATTTCAAATTTCCTACAAGTCAAGAATTATTGACGTGAAAATAAAAAAGAGTACTATTCACATTATGAATTATAAATCAATATTACATATTATTTTAATGATTTTGATGGTCGGGGTCGGTGGTTGTGCCACAGGTTCAGGGTCCATGAACCCCTATTTTGAAATACCGCCTGACCGCCTCCTCAAAACCGAGCAGGAGTTATACAATAGCGCTCTGGATAAGCTCAAGAACAACTATCCGGAAGAATCGGTGGCTCTCTGGAAGCGTTTTTTGGAGCACAACCCGAGGTCGTTTAGAGGATACAATAATCTGGGCATGGCTCTCTATTCAAACGACCAGCTGGAACCATCTATCGATGCTTTTGAAACGGCTCTGTCTTTAGAACCCTTTGACCTTAAAATCAAAGATAACCTAAAAAGAGCATTACGGTTCCAAGTCACGATTCTGCGTGAAAATAAAAAATATGAAACAGCCATCGAGCATCTGGAAAGAGTGAAAAAACTCACGGACGAGCCGAAAAAAGAAGCGGTGGCGTTAGAGATAGAAACTTTGCAAGACCTCATTTATGAGCAAGTCAAACGGGTGAACACGCTGGAAGATTATGAAGCCTTTTTGGTGAAATACCCCGATAACCCTAAAAATTCCGATGAAGCCCGGCGCAAAATTGCGGCAATGAAACCGCAAGAAGCCCCGATGGGAACCTTCCCGGAGATGCAGGGAGAGATGCAATCTGCTCCCGGTCAAAGGCCGACGCAATCTCAGCAGGAATCTTTTGTTGCCGAATCATTTGTTGTCGAGCCGGTGGAGGCAATGCCCACCCCATCACAGCCTGTTCGCAAAGAAACAATTGAAATTGTGGCAGAGACGAAAGTACCTGAAAAAGTAGAAGACATGCCCGCTGAAACGGTGGAGGAGAAGCAAGAACCTGAGGTAAAAGAAACCGTTCCTACAGCCATGAAGCGACCTAAACTGGCAGAACCGGTGCGAGACCGGGTTCCCGACCCGAGTGCAGAAATGAAGCGCGAAAAACCGACTCCGTCTGTTCCGGCGGTTAAGCCTGCGCCGCAAAAGCGTGTGCGCATTGTGACCCGCAAAACCCCACTTAGAGTGCGAGAGAGCCCCAATAATAAGTCCAAGGTGGTGTCGGCACTTTCCAAAGATACCGTGGTGCCCGTCTTGCAGGAAACCAAAGACTGGTTTCAGGTTGAGTACGAAAAAGGCAAAAAGGGTTGGATCGTTAAAAAATACTCTAAACAACTTCCCTAAAAGCTGTTCAAGGCTTCCGATTGGGAAGGTGAGCGACGACTGCTAACGGTTGTTGCGCAGGAAGAGTGATGGTAAAGGTGGTGCCTTCGCCCGGTTTACTGGTGACGGACAGGGTTCCTTTATGATGGTCAACGATCTTTTTGCAAATAGAAAGACCGATGCCCGAGCCTTCATATTTACTTTTGCCATGCAGTCGTTGAAAAGGCTGAAATATCAGCTCTGTGTATTTTTCATCAAAACCAATGCCATTGTCCTCAACGTTTATTTCCCAATACCCATCCTCTTTTTTTCTGCCCAAAATATTGATGACTGGGGCTTTGCCCGCCTGGCTATATTTCAAAGAATTGCCAATGAGGTTGGTGAATAATTGTTGCAGTTGACTTTTGTTGCCTTCGATTAATGGCAGATTTTCAGTGTGGATGACTGCCTGCGTGGTGAGAATTACCTGTTCAAACTCTTCGCAAGCCGAGGCTACTTTTTTTTCTAAATCGACCAACTCATAGGGTGCTTGTTCGGTGTTGATTTGTGAATAATGGAGCAGGTCTTCAATAAGATTTTTCATGCGAAGAGTCGCTTTTCTCATCTTCGTGAGGTAGTTGCGGTTTTGCTCGTCTAAACCGGCTTCTTGCTCTTGTATAAGGTCGCCAAAAGTAATTATCTTACGCAAAGGCTCCTGTAAATCGTGAGACGCTATGAAGGCAAAATCTTCTAACTCTTTATTGCTTCTCTTCAACTCCTCGGCATAGTCCGATAACCGTTGCTCATCCTTTTTGCGTTTCGCAATATCTTGAATGATGGCAACAAAAATGGGAGGCGACTCTTCTTTCATCCATTGCAAGCGTATCTCTACGGGGTAACACGTTCCATCTTTTCGTTGATGCATGGTTTCAAAAACCACTAAAGGTTTTTGTCCGCTTTTCAGAGGAGCGATTAATTCTTCAAAATCATCTTGGGTATACCCCGGTTTCAAATCGAGTGGAGTGAGGTGGGTCAATTCTTCCATTGAATAGTTAAGGTTATTGCGGGCGCCTGAATTGACCTGAGTGAACTTTAAGGTTTCACCGTCAAAAATATAAATCTCATTGAAAGAATTATCTAAAATACGTCCAAACCGAGCTAGCAGAAGTTCTGTTTTTTGGCGTTCTTCCTCAGCTGAGTTAATTTGCTGGAAATAATTATGAATTTGGTAGACACCCACCATCATTAGACCCGATATCAAAAGCGCGACCCCTTCTGCCACAGAGTCGGGGGGCTGACTGGTCTCTCCAGTCAGGAATCGAAATAAGGTGATGCATCGCCGTACACCCATCAATATGATTGCTGAAGAAATCAGAATCCAGGACCAGCGGTTGCAAGTGATTTTTATCAGTCGCAGAGCCAAAATTGCGGTGATGAACTGAAAACAAATGGAGGTGCTTAAAATAAATAAAGCGATCATTGCGAAGTGGTTTTTAGAGGGCAAAAACCTTGACTGGCTGAGATCAAGGTTTCAATGACCCAAGTTTGGTCATTCGATAAAATGATACCACGCTAAAAGTCAGATAAGGGGAAACTTTGGCAAAAAATGAGAGCTTGATATCTATCTTTGCTCAAAAGCACAGGATAAATTAATGAATGATTGCTATTTGCCTCCACAGCAAGCGGGTGATATCATTGAATAAATGTGAGTTTTAGAGTAATTGTTTTGTTGTCACCTATTAAAATCAATCTTTGATACTATGGTTGCACCGATTAAATTATCTGTTCCCAGCGACCCAAAATATTTGGGTCTGGTCCGTAAAGTGTTGCAGGAGCTTTTGGACAAACATCGTGTTCCCGATGATACGGCTCGTCGCCTGATACTTTGTGTCGATGAGGCTTGTGCGAATATTATCAAGCACAGTTATGAGGGCCCCTGCGATGAACCCATCGAGGCGACCTTCACAATAGAGGACGATGATTTCAAGGTTCAGATTCGCGATTACGGCAAACAATGTGACACCAGCAAGATAAAACCGAGAGAGTTGGATTGCATCAGGCCGGGTGGGCTCGGTACGCACTTCATGAATGAAGTTATGGATGAGGTCAGTTATTGCACTGACCGAGCAAAGGGTACGTTGTTGACCATGATCAAACATTTAAAATCAGAATTCACTTCAGCGCGAGATAAGGACAAAGGCTAATCATGGGTATAGATTTAAAATTAGAAAAGGGTGAAGGTGCGGTGACCGTTGCGGTCTGCGGTGAGATTGACATGAGTTCTTCGACCCAAATGCGGGATGCTTTGTCTCCCCTCTTTCAAAATAATAATAAAGTTATCGTGGTGGATTTGTCGGGAGTTTCCTATATAGACAGTTCGGGCATTGCGACTCTCGTTGAGGGGTTGCAGTGGAGCCACAGTAGCAAGAACAAGTTTCGTCTTGCGGCATTGACCCCTGGCGTGAAGGATGTGTTTGAGATTGCACGCCTGCTGACAGTTTTTGAAGTTTTCGATACGAAAGAACAAGCCCTGACCCCATAGGGCCTCATGCGGGGTATGAGACAAATGAAGGGGACAGTACCGAGGCACGAAGGTAGGGGCGAGCAAAATCACTCAGAGGGGACAAACCTTTTGAGAGAGGATTTTGCGCGATGAGTCAGACTCAAGCTATTGTTCCTCTATTATTTAGGGTATTTACGAATTCATGGTCAGATCATTTTTCGGGTTTATTGGAAGACGGGGGTTCGAGTTCACCGGAGTCTTTGAGAATTTCTTCAAAGAGATCAGTGGATTGTATTACCTGACCCGGGCCACTTTATATTGCACATTTTTAGAACCTCTACGCGGCAAACCGAATAAGTGGAAGCCGGTATGGACGCAGATGGAGGAAGTCGGAGTCAAATCGACCACCATTGTATTTCTGGTGTCATTTCTGATTGGGGTTATTCTTGCATTTCAATCGGCGCATCAGTTGAGCCGTTTGGGAGCGTTAGACTTTGTAGGGGCTTTGGTCGGCGTTGCCATTTTGCGCGAGTTGGGGCCTTTGATGACAGCGCTAGTTATGTCTGGGCGGGTCGGGGCGGCATTCACTGCTGAATTGGGAACAATGAAGGTTTCCGACGAAGTGCTAGCATTAGAGATCATGGCATTGAACCCGGTCAAGTTTTTGATCACGCCTCGATTTTTGGCATTGTTAATCATGCTCCCGTGCTTGACCATCATGGCAGATTTGATGGGAATTTTAGGCGGGTTTCTAATTGGCACCACCACGCTGGGCATTGACCCGGTGACCTATATCAATAATTCGCTCGATGCGATGGTGATTAAGGACGTGGTAACCGGCTTGATCAAAAGTGTGGTGTTCGCGGTTATCATTGTCATGGTGGGTAGCTATATGGCTTTCATCATAGAAGGTGGCGCCGAAATGGTCGGGCAGAACACCCGCACCGCAGTTGTGGTATCGATGATTTTGGTGATCATCGCTGACTTGGTATTTACATCCTTATTTTTCTTTGTGACCTGATGATAGAAGTTAAGAACCTGAAAAAAACGTTTGGCGAAGGCGATAAGCGCATCACCGTGCTGGAAGATTTTAATGCGCATATGGAAAAAGGCCAGATCACTTCCATCATTGGCGGCAGTGGCAGTGGCAAGAGCACGGTGCTCAAACATTTGATCGGGGCTTATCGTCCTGATTTTGGAGAAATCTGGATTGATGGGGAAGAGGTCACTCAGCTTAAAGGGGAGGCGATCAGTTCTGTACGAAAAAAATTTGGCATCATGTTCCAGAGCGGGGCTTTATTCAACTCGTTGACGGTGGAAGATAATGTAGCATTGCCCATGCGCGAACATACCAGCCTCAATGAGGGCACCATTTTGATCATGGTCAAAATGAAACTGGAGATGGTGGGGTTAAGAGGGGCCGAACACCTCAAGCCGGCGCAACTTTCTGGCGGCATGGTTAAACGTATTGCCTTGGCCCGGGCCATTGCTCTGGACCCTAAGATAGTTTTTTATGACGAGCCATCAGCGGGGTTGGACCCGATTTCTATTGGCGTGATTGATAAATTAATCATCGATCTCAGCAAAAAAATGGGTATCACATCGGTGGTGGTCACTCATGAAATTCCCAGTGCTATGCGAATTTCGGATAAAATTATTATGTTGTTTAAAGGCAAGATCATCGCTGAGGGAACGCCAGAAGAAATTCGCAACAGTGCTGACCCAAGAGTGATTCAGTTTATTGAAGGCAGTCCTGATGGACCCATTCCGTTCAGCAAAAGTCAGACGGATTATGGAGAAGAACTTAAAGAGATGAGTCGAGTCTAAATTATGGAATACCGTTCCTCAGAAGTGAAAGCCGGGCTTTTTATTTTTGTCAGCATGATTGGGTTGATCGTGATGATCTTCATGCTGGGCAATGTTCAAGACTATTTTAAGCCCCAACGAATATTACGCATTGTCTTTAATGTTACCGGCGGAGTGGAAGTCGGTGCGCCGGTTCGTTATGCCGGGTTAGATATCGGGTCGGTTCGAGGCATTGAACTGCTAGGCGATGAAAAAAAACGTGATCGCGTGGTGGTGGTGGCAGAGGTCAACCCTAAGATCAGTATCAAAAAGAATTCGATTGCCATGATTAAAACCTCGGGATTGATGGGTGGTCTTTATATTGATGTGCGACCCGGCACTCAAGAGTCGCCCCTTTTAGGAGAGAAAGAGGAGTTGACCGGTCACGATACGTTTGAAATCGCCAAGATCGGTGATATGGCGACAGAGGTAATTTTAGAGATCCGACGTTTCACTCAATTAACAGGAGAGCTTGTCACCGATGCCCGTTCGACCTTGAAAGATGTGCGAACCTCGCTTGCTGGTGTAGACTCGATATTGTCTGAAAACCGAAAATATGTTCACGCAAACATGAAAAACGCTTTACAGATTTCGAAGAAAGTGTCAGACATGCTGGATAAAAATAGTGGCAAACTGCAAACCACTCTAGACAATGTGGCGTCGGTTTCGCAAAAAACCAATGACCTATTTGCAGATAAAGATACAGAGATCCGCGAGACCGTGAGCCAGATGCATAAGTTGACAAGGGAGATGGAAATTCTCATGGCAGATACGCGACCGGGAGTGACTAGCTTGATTAATAGTATGGAGGCGAATGCTCAGGAAATCACCTCAGATATAGATCGCACTGCAACCAGTGTCGAGCAAACCTTGGGGCAGGGTAATTCGATCATGTTAGAGAACCGCAGAAACCTGCTTCTGGTTCTCCAGAATATGAATGAAACATCGCGAAATCTGAAAACGCTAACGCAAGACTTGAAACGGAACCCTTGGAAACTGGTACGTAAAAGCGATGAGGTGAAACCCGCTCTTGCTGAGAATGCCACCCCTGGAAAACAAGAGCTTCATATGAAGCGTTTGGATAAGGTTTCGGGCAATTAGACAACGATGATTAAAATAAATTTATCGAATATTTGTGGTGTTCTGGCGGCAATGTTCTTTTTCGGTTGCGCCAATAACCCAGCCCCGATTGAAAGCCATTTCAATAAGGGTGTGGAGCATTACGATGAACAGGATTATGCGGCGGCGATTGAGGAATACCAGTGGGCGCTCAGAAATAAACCCGACAATACGTTTGCGATGTACAATCTCGCAGTTGTATATCAGGACCTAGGCAAAACCGAGTCTGCTGAAAAGCTGTATCAAGATGTTCTGAAAATCACAGAAGATACTTTCAGCCGTATTAATTTAGCTGGGATTTTTTATAGCAGAGGGGATCAGGATGAGGCCTACCAGCAACTTGAAACGGCAACCAATAAAAACCCGGACTCCGCTCATCCGTTGAGTATTTTGGGCGAGTTCAAGGAGCGTGAAGGCAAGCTAGCCGAAGCAGAACAAAAATATCTCAAGGCCTTGAGCGTTGATAGTCGGCATGCGCTCACGCATCATAGACTGGGGCGGTTGTACATGAAGCGAGAAAAATATGCTCAAGGCATTGAGCATCTAAAACAAGCCAGTATTTTGGAAGAAGAAAATCCAGTTTACCTGCAAACTCTGGCGGCGGAATATGAGCGAACGGGCGACTATATCGAGGCGATAAATTATTTTGAAAGAGCTTCAGTTCTTCAACCAGATCAGTTGGAAACTTATGTCAAGTTAGGAGACTTGTATAAGAAAAAAACAATGTTCCAACAAGCCCTTTCGCGTTACTGGTCGGCGTTATCTCTGAAAAACGATGATCCTTATACCCACCGGAGTGTTCTGGAGATTTATAAGATTCTTGCGGAGCGAGAAAAAGAACAATTGGAAACTCTGGAGGGTCAGAGTTCTTTTGCTCACAACCCTTAGGCCATAATGCGTTCGCGTTTACCGATTTTGTTGACGGGGCTAGCGAGCCTCCTGCTCTATCTGTCCCTGACCCGACTTTCTAATCAATTTAGTTGGGGAGAAGGGTATTCTGAAAGACCCATTCTTGTTTATCTCGCACTCTATTTTACTCTGATTGTTCTTTATATCCTGACTTGGTTATTTGTGCGTAAGCACCCTGGAGACCGAGGAATTTTTTGGATGATCATTGTGTTCGGGTTATTGTTCCGCGTCGCTATTCTGCCGTCGCAACAAATTCAAGAAGATGATGTCTACCGCTATTTATGGGATGGAAAAGTGTTCGCGAATGGAATCAACCCCTTTGAATACGCTCCTTCTGAGGTGCATGACTTTAAGTCCTTACGCATACAGAACCCAGAAAACTATTACGAAACTTATATAGAGCGAAACGAACGCGAGCTAGAAATACTAGACGCATTGAAATGGAAGACCCCCCAATCTGTTCAATATCTAGAACGGGTGAACCATCCAGATGTGTCAACCATCTATCCGCCGATGGCGCAGTTCGTATTTCGTTGGGTGCATGAAATCAAACCCGATAACATTGTTGCCATGCGGGTTGGATTTTTAATTTTTGATGTCATGGCATTGGTTTTCATCGTTGGAATTCTTTCACGATTGGGGCTGGATAAATCTGGATGCCTGATATATTTCTGGAGTCCGCTGATAATAAAAGAAACCTTCAATTCGACGCATTTGGATATCATCGGGATATCATTGTTATGCGGTTCGATCTATTTTTTGGTCAGCCAACGCCATAGCCTAGCTACATTATTTTTGGCTTTCAGCTTTCTCGGTAAACTCTATCCCGTGATTTTGTTTCCTCTATACCTTCAGGCCTGTTACGAAAAAACAGCGCAAGAAGGAAAAAATATCGGGTTGGCTCTTTTGGGCAACAGTTTTTTATTTTTGGCGGTGATCGTTTTAGGGTTCATGCCTTTTATGGGAATTGGGTTGCAGATCTTCGATGGCCTCAAAGCCTTCACTCTTTATTGGCAAAGCAACGACAGTATTTTTGCGATTTTGGTTTTCATCTTTAAAAATATTTCGGGCGGGTTTGCGAATCAAACAGTATTATCCAATCCGTTGCCAATCTTCCTGAGCAAAGTCACTGTGGCAATGACATTGACCGGAGTTTTGATTGTGTTGATGTGCAAGAGAACTTCTCTTCTGCGACAGCCGATTGAATTTGTGCGTGGATTTTTCTGGCTCATGGCATTAGTTTTTCTCCTCAGTCCTGTGCAGAACCCTTGGTATCTATGTTGGGTGGTGCCATTTCTATGTCTATTCCCTTCCAGAGCTTGGATTGTTTTGACGGGGCTGGTGGGCTTTTATTATCTTGATTTTTATTTCGACTATCAGGAGATTCAAGCCCTTAGCGCATGGATTCCTTGGGTTGAATATCTCCCATTTTATTTTTTATTGGCTCTCCAATGTAGGGAAATAAAAAACCAAAAACCACTCCCAGAAGCTGTCTAGATTTGTGGTTGATGCTAGAATTATGATATTTTGAATAAAAAATTATTTCTTGTTAAGACCGTAACAACCAGTTATATTTAAATAAAAGTAAATTGAAAATAATTGAGGGGACTCAATGGCAAATACCACGGTACCAAAAATTAAAGCTATGCTTAAAGATGAAAAACAATCTCACTTTACGGGCATGGATTTTTCCGGGCTGGATCTTTCTGGCTTTGATTTTAGTGAGAAGACCATTGCGGCTACCAATTTTAGCAATTGTTCGCTGAGGAAAGCCAAATTCAGTCAGGCATTCTTAGCCAAATGTAACTTCAGAAGCTCCGACTTGGCGCATGCAGACTTCAGCAACGCCAATTTAAAAGATGCCGATTTATGTCTCACAAATTTGGAAAATGCATCGTTCAGTCGAGCTAAGATGGATGGAGCCAAGTTACTCAGAGCTAAATGTAAAAAAGCCAGCATGAGTTTTGCGTCGATGGTGGGTTGTGATTTTAGACAGGCAAAACTTGATGCCGTTTCTTTTCATGGGGCTGACCTTTCAAAAACGGATTTCACAGATGCCGAAACCGAAGGTGCTAGTTTTAAAAATGCCAAGCTCGATGGTGCAAAAGGCTATAAATAAAACTTCCCGCTTTCTGTCGAAATACTTATAGATAAGATTTGCTGGGCTCATCCAAAAAACTAAACCAGCTCTAGGAATGAAGTGATTCTGTTTGGCTCGCCGTTGTCAAAGCGATTGTCTCGATCAATCAGGATAGAGTGAATGCCAGCGCGGTTAGCCCCCTCTATATCAGTACGAATTTCATCGCCGATATGGCAGGTCTCATGCGGGGCGACCCCAGACCGTCTCAAAGCTTCCTGAAATATTTTTTGATCTGGTTTTGCTGAGCCGATCACGGCAGAGGAAAGAATAAAATCAAAATATTGCGCCAGCCCAATATTTTCTAATGTTGAAAGCAAGCGGGAATCCCAGTTAGAGATAACCCCCAGTATCACGCCTTGTTTTTGCAGAGTTTCAAGAATTTTTGATTGTGTGACATCTTCAAAAACTTGCCAGTTGGCTTTTTCTCGAAACACTTCAAAAATAATATCAAAATACTCTTCAAACCGGTCGAGTCCGCCTAGTGGCTCAAACACCTCATAAACCAGTTTATACCAAAATTCTCTTTCCGCTTTGGCTCCACTTTGATGTCCTAAAGATTCAATGCCGCCCATTTTCTTCCATTGGGTACGGAAACCATCGTTTAAAGTTTGTGCGTTGCCAGAATAGCCAAAGGGCCGAGCGTAGCGGGCATAGACATCTCCTACTGAAGGGTGAACACGAATCAAAGTTCCCCCTACATCAAAAAAAACTGCTTTGAAAGCAGATAAAGGCATGTGCGCTCTCTTAAGTGAATTAATATTAAAATGAGCGCGTGTCGATTGTTGCAGGCGAACATTTTATCATCACCCTATAAGATGAAATGGCTCTTGGCAAAGGTTTAAATAAATTTTTCCAATAGTCGGATGAGTGTGAAGCAGTAAAAATTGCCATTGCAGAAATTTTTGCGGCTCGTGAACGCAGGCATTGCCATTGCGCACAACAGCCCTCGTGAAAGGGTGAGCCGCTGATATCGGAGGAAAGTGTTGGCCATATGCGCTTCTTTTTGTTTAGCGATGGTCGGGCTGAAAAAAGCTGATGACCCCCATTAAAGCAATGGTGGTGGCACAGAAAAAGTACATCATGAGCCCTATTCCTGAATCCCCAAATAACTCTAACCAGTAAACGCGGTTGGAGACAAAACCCCAATAAAAAATAAAGAAATAGGATGCCAATAACCCGGTTTTATATTTTCCGTAGAGCAGGCACAGAAAACAGGTGAGAAACATAAATACAATTTGCCCAAAGGAAATAAAAAATACTTTGTTTGCGAAAAAATCAACGGTTTCATTCATGCTATTCACCCTGTTTAATCCCTAAAAATTGAGGCCTTTAAATAGGTTCCCTCAAAGCCCTCGCAATAGGGAAGATGCTGACTGTCCTATTTTGGGGAACCCGAACTAAAGAGCAAAAAAGATACCAATGCGGAGATCGTCTGGCAGGGTTTTACTTAAGGTGAGCTTAACTTATTATATTTAAAGGGTGTTTTATTTTCAAAAATATGTGATAAAAATTAATCACTATTGTGTTTTGAATGAAAATAGTGTGATATTTTCCAATAAATACCATTAATTGATAAAAATTAATACGCTTTTATGTTGGAGGTTGTTTTATTTTATGGGGAGCTGATATTGAGCGGGGTGGTTTTGGAAGCAGTCGAAAGCGGCGCAATAATCTTCCTGAGTGTCTATTTCAAAGCAACCTTCCTGAGCAATATTCCAAGGGTGTAGAGGGGTGGTGCGAGCGAACTCAGTGAAGGGGATCTCCCAAAGAACGGGTTCATATGCCGATTCATTGTTTTCATACAACGTGACAAATAGGGGGACATCTTCTTGACGAAGCATAAAAAAACCGATTGCCTCGCCGCCAAACCCAAAACCGGATTTTTCTTCAGCGGTCAATTCGCGTTTGGTGATGAAGGCATGGATGGTTCCTGATGGACTCAGTAATACCTTTGCGCATTCCTCATTGTCTATGTCGGCGGGAACCAATGCAAAAGAAGAGCGTGGTGCTTTTTGCACATAATCGAGCAAGGCCTGTGGGGGATATAAGACATCACCATCAAGAATCAATGTTTCACTTTGGCAATGTTTAAGCCCCATCACCATAGACAAGGTGTTGCCCGTTGTGCGGTAAACCGGGTTGTCGATGAAATGAATCGGCAGGTCGAGATTGAGACTCTCGACGTAACTTTTCAGTGCAGGGGCATTGTGGCCCAGGACAAGATGGGTTTTTTGGATGTTCAAAGCTTGCAGACATTTCAGGTGACGAGAAAGAAGTGTCTCTTCACCAAAAGGTAACAAAGCTTTGTGAGGTAGATCTTGACGGGCCAGTCGAGAACCGTAACCGGCGAGTAAAATAATGGCTTCCATAAAAAAACCTTTCCGAGCCTGAGCCGGAGGAAACGAGCGCGAACTTTTAAAATTGCTCGGTTTGTTTGCGGATCAAAATAGTTGATACTCTCACATGAAGCCAAAGGCAGGATGGTACGTGTTCATTGGCTTCATGCTGAATGAGAGTTATTTACTGAAAGCCCAAAAAGCCGACATGGGTTTATTGGCGACATAACGCTTAAACTTGAGCAAGGTGTCTAAGCCATCTGCGGTGCGCTCCACGTTGCTGGGTTCTTGCGGAAAATCACCCCAGCCTTGTTGATTTTTGATGTCGATCAACCAGCGTACCCCTTTTTCGATAGCGGGAGCGTATTTTTCCTTGGATTTGAAGGTATCGGAAACCAGCATCAAATTGCGGCAGGCATCCATCGTGTGATCGGTATTTTCATTGTCCCAACTGCCATTTTCAGCTTGTTCCGCGATCATCGAGTCTGCCGCTTGCAGGCACATGCTTCCCGCATAATCGATTTTATCCATGAAATAGGCGGGAACCAAGGTGTACTGCATTAAATGGGCGGTGGTTTCGATGCCAGCTGGATGAAAGGTTTCATCCTTCCAAAGCCCCGAATCTCTTTGCCATTTGGTAATAAATTCAAAGCCGCGGATGCGAGCCTTGTTAATTCGTTCCTCATCTTTTTTATCTTGCGTGACCTGATAAATGGTCAAAAAACAAGTGACTGAACAGGTGGTATCGAGGTGAGACCATTCTGGGTCTGCCCAATGCCCATCTTCTTCCTGCATGGATAAAACGTATTCCAGCGTTTTATCAACAGCCGCCTGAATATCAGGATCTTTCAGTACCAAGTTCCCTCGGCAAAGCTTCAGCCCGACAAAGGTGGTGATCCACATCGAAGTTTTATCGGTGTGGGACTGTTTAGACCAGCCACCATCCGGGTTTTGAACCTTGACGCATTCCTTAAACTCTTGCGGTTTATCCGGAGTCAAATCAAGGTGCAAGATGCAACGCAAGACATGCTCCAGCACTTCCATATCCTGCTCGCCGTTAAGAAGGCTCCATTCGCCTTTTTTGGAATCTAAATAATCCCACTCACTATCGATTAATGAATTCAGCTCTTCTTTTGCAATCGTTGTCATAATTTTCCAATGGTTCGAGATTTAAAATTTCACACCCTCGTTTTGGGGATTATATTCATGTATCTGGAAACGGTCAAGCCCCTCGAAGAAGATACATCTTGTAGCTCAGAGTGCTCTAAACGCCAGAGAAGTCAGATCGTCAAACTGAGGCGCATCGCCAATGAATCCCTTGATGGAATTTTCAAGATTGGGCAAAAACTCTTCCGGAGATCCGGTGTGCTTGACAAACATGTCTTTCAACCGATCTATTCCGAATTCTTCCTGCTGTTTATTTTTAGGTTCGGTCACGCCATCGGTGACAATTAGAATTTGGTCGCCACTTTTAAGGGTGTGCTCTTCCTGACTGTATTGCATATTTGGGAGAATTCCAAGAGGCGTTCCGCTGGCAGAGCCGATCTCTTGAATGGAATTATTTCTCTTCAAGATAAGCGAGAGATGCCCGCCGTTAGCGATACAGAGCTTTTTATTTTTCATGTCTAAAAGGCAGAACACGGCGGTGGTGAACATGCCTCGGTAAGACCGCTCGCATAGTGTGTTATTCACCTGTGTCAGTACTTTCGCCGGTTCTGAATCGACTTGTGAGATATAGCGGAAATCACTCATCAACCTTGCCATTTGTAGGGCGGCAGGAACACCTTTGCCGGAAACATCGCCCAGCACGATACCCAGCATTTCGTTTTCGAAGGGAATGAAATCATAATAATCACCCCCAACAACTTGAGCGGCGTGGGTCAGGGCGGCAAAAGTAAAATTGGCATGTTGTGGCGTGGAGGTGGGCAGAAAACTTTCCTGAACCGACTGTGCAAACTCCATGTCTTTTTCCATACGCTGATTTTCCATCAGCACCATATGCATGCGTGCGTTATGGATGGCGAGGGCGGCACTGTCGCAGAGCAGGAGAAAAAGTTGCAAGTCGCTAGATTGAAAAACCCGTCCTTGACTTTTTCCGTGAATCACCTGACAGACACCAATGGTTTTGCCTTTCGCCTTTAGTGGTGAGCATAAAATCGATCCGGTTTGAAAACCGGTTTTTTTGTCGTAACCCGGATTAAATTTGGGATGTTGGTAAGCATCTTCAATGAGGAGAGACTCGCCGGTTTCGGCAACGGTGCCAGCAATGCCTTCTCCCATTTTTAGCCGAGTCATGCTTTTAATTTCTTCACCCACCTTACTCAAGGCGATTTGAAATACCAGCTCATCCGTTTCATCATCGATTAACAATAAACTGCAAGCATCGGCATTCATGACTTTTTTAGCAACATTCATGATCGTGTCGAGAAGATTGGCGAGGTTCAGCTCAGAGTTGATGAGGGAGGTGATCTTGTAGCAGGTTTCCAGTTGCTCAATTCTTTGTTCCAACTGGGCGAGTCTAGGGCCTGAGGAGTCCAATGCGTTTTTATGTGTGCTCATAGTTGGTACCCATTAACCTTCATGCCCTGAAAGGGTAAAGTCGGCGGAAAAATACCACGCACACCGGCCCCACGTCGAGCGGGGGAGAAATAACTTTAACTTAACCGCTAAGATAGCTAAAATAAAATAGCGGGTCAAACCATTTCCCTGTTATCGTGACCTATGAATAAAAAACAAGGTTTGAGCAGAAACTGGTCTGAAATAAGATCGGTTCTTTTTGAATCCCTTCCCGATGAAATATTTTCTAAGGGAAATCAAAATGAATGGTTGGTCTATCATTGGAACTTAGTGGTAGGAAAGCAAATAGCAGGCGTTTCGACTCTTGGCACGATGACTCAAGGGGTGCTTCATGTGCAGGTTAAAGGTAAAGAGTGGGTGCCAGTTTTAGATTCTTTAAAAAATAAAATCTTAAAAGAAATAAACAGCAGAGCGGGAGAACCGTTATTAAGCGATATTGTGTTTAAGACGGTTGCCAGATAGGCTCTGAAAATCCATGCAAAGGACAATTAATAAGATGACTGATACGGCTTTCGAAATAAGTTTCATAGACAAGGTCTGCAAAAAGCTTATCAAGCCGAATGCAGGGTGTTCCGTTTTATTGTTACTCATCGCTCCCCTTTTCTTGGCAAATTGCGCCACCACAGTGGGCAATCAAGGCTCAACAAGCGCTGACTTGTCTTCGTCTTATGCAGTGCGCTCTTTTGAAAATAAAAAGAAACTTTCCCAAAGTCTGGATACGCAAGATCCTCGCTCTTATTACCATTACTTGAGAGCGTTGGAAGCGGAAAAGCAGAACGATATGGAACAAGCCGCTTTGCATTACGAAGAAGTGGTTCAATATGACCCACAAGCAGAACGGTTTCATGAAAGGTGGGTTCGCTTGCTCCTGCGCACCGGTCAATTAGAAAAAGCGGTTCTTGCTGGTAACGATGCATTGGCGCGCTTTCCTGATAATGAAGATATTGAGATGATATTGGCAGATATCTTGTCGAGCCAAGGCAAGGCCAATGAGGCCATAAAACATTATGAGCATATCATTCGGATTTTCCCAGAAAATGCCAGAGCCCCTTTATTGAAAGGTTCTCTGTTGGAGGGTTTGGGCAAGTATGGCCCCGCTTTAAAAGATTATAAGGCCGCTTCAGAGGCCGAACCCAACAATCCACTAGTGCGGTTTTATCTGGGGCGTGCTTATTTACGCGCGGGCCAGTTTAAGGAAGCCGAAGCAAGTTTAGACAGGGCCGTGTCGTTGAAACCCAATTTGCTTCAGGCCCGACACCATTTAGCCTGGGTGCTTGAGAAACAGGGCAGAACGGTTGAAGCATTGAAAGAGTATGGTTTGTTGCTAAAGCTGAAGCCAGATAATGAATATATTAAGGGTCGGGTTTCACAGCTTCATGGCTCGGGAGCTTTGAGTCCAAGGATTCCTCAAGGAACTCAAGGCATTCCCCCTGAATTGGAAAAACAACCCAATATTCATATGCGCATTGCCACGATTTATTTTGAGCAAACCCTGTATATGAGAGCGTTGGAAGAGTTTCAGCTGGTTATTGCCGAGCATGACCATAAAGACCCGCATGTTCTAATGGCACGGATTTATGAAATTCATGGTCGTCTGGACAACGCAGTGAAAGAGTTTGAAAAGCTCCGCAAGATGGAGCCACAATCGATGGATATTCTTCTCTACACTGCTAGGCTTTATAGTTTGATGAAAAACACACAGAGAGCCGTGGATCTGCTCAATAAGGCGGTTGTCATAGAGCCAGATAAAGACCGGCTTTATCACTCTCTAGCGTTAGCCTATATGGCGCAAAATGATAATGCCAAAGCGATTGAGAGCATGGGCAAAGCTTTGACCTTGAACCCTAAAAAAGATTCCTATTATTTTGAGCTGGGCGCCTTGATGGAAAAAGAAGGCGATTACAAAGGTGCCATTGAAAATATGAGGCAGGCGATAGAACTGAACCCTTTGCACTCCAATGCGCATAATTTTTTAGGATATATGTACGCTCTGGAAGGGCGTGATTTGGATATGGCTCTTGATCATTTGAAAAAGGCTCTGACAACTCAACCCAAAAATGGCTATTTTTTAGACAGTCTGGGGTGGATCTATTTTAAGAAAGGGGAGTCTGAGAAAGCTCTAACGCAGATTCAAAAAGCTCTGATTTATACCGACCCCGACCCGATTCTTTATGATCATCTTGGAGATATTTTGTTCTCCTTAAAAAATTATGATGAGGCTCGCGGGGCATGGAAGAATAGCCTGTTTCTCACGGTGAACCAAAAAGAGGAGCTGGGTGGAGAAGTGCCTGACCCGCAAGCGCTGAAAGATAAAATTGAGAAAGCGCGAGGTCTTATACACCATCATTATTAAGCAAGCCTGTTGAATTTCTATCTACTATCGAGACCTTGGTCAAAACCGAGCCTGGTCATTGCGAAATATTCTGGCTATTACCTCGAGCCAGTGAACCTCGATTTATATCGAAGGGTGATGCAAAACCCTTCTGGTCGCCTAGCATGAAAAACTACCCGTCACTTTTGAAATTGCTTCTTATTATTTTTGTGCTCATCGGGTGCCAGCCACGAGTGGAGCCTCTAGCCCCGCATTATTTAAAAGATGCGATCTCCACTGATTATATTTTAGAAAGGTTGCAAGACCGAGCTGAAAAAATTAAAAACCTCAAATCTTTTACCCGCACGACCTTTTTAGGCCCAAAGCTGAAGCAATCTTTTCGCCAAACTTTGTTGGTTCAAAATGCCAAGTCTATCCGAGTTGACACCTATGGGTTGTTCGGTCAGGCCATGGGGGTTTTTACTTTTCATGAAGGGCGGACGGTATTTTTAGATCCGAAAAAAGGTAAGTATTACTCTGGAGCAGAAGTCGAATCGATCATGGAGAGAATGCTGGGAACGCGTTTGGATTTTAGTGAGCATCTGCGAATTTTTATCGGTTCGATTCCCCGGCTAGAGTTTCTCAGTGCTGTGGATGCGCGCTTGAATTCTGACAGCACGCAATACATCCTGCGATTGATGGATAGACAGCGTGGCGGTGAGGTGACGATTTGGTTTTCAGCGCAGACCTTGCTCCCCCTTGAAATGAAGCGAAAACTGGGCGGGCGTTCTATTTATTCGGTTGCATGGCAAGACTATGCAAAGATTGGGGATCATGATTTTCCGCATTTGGTGACGTTATCGTTTCCGGAAAAACAAGAAATCATTCGAGTGAAATATAAAAACCCTGTTATCAATCAGGGGTTGCCTGCTGAGACATTTCAATTCAGGGAGCCTGTTTCCTTTTTGCAAAATAAATGACCACAATTGTTTTTAAAACCCCCGCCAAAGTAAATTTGGGTCTCAATATGCTAGGCAAGCGTGAAGATGGTTTTCATGAACTTGAGACCTTGTTTCAAATGGTGAACTGGTGTGACGAGATTGAAATAGAGGGACTCATCACTGAGGGGTTGAGCCTGACTTGTAACCAGTCGGATATTCCTACAGATGAGAGAAATCTGATCATCAAAGCCGCCCGTTTGTTGAAAACCCGTTATCCAGGCCGGTGTCAGGGGGCTAGAATTCATCTAAATAAAAATATTCCGCATGGAGCCGGGTTGGGGGGTGGCAGTGGCAATGCCGCTGGGGCCTTATTGGCACTCAATTATTTATGGGGGCTAAATTTGAAGCGCGAAGAGCTGATTGCATTGGCAACGACGCTGGGTTCGGATGTGCCTTTTTTTCTTCTTTCTCCCTGTGCCATCGGTCGCGGAAGAGGAGAAATTTTGCAAGCGGTTGAAACTTCGGTTAAGTTTTATATTTTAATGGTTTACCCAGAAATGGTTCTGTCTACTGCTTGGGTGTATGGAAATCTAAAATTGAAGTTGACAAAGCATGAAAATAATATTAGCATTTTGAAAAATTTACTCTTGCAGTCGGAGTTTGCCCAAATTGGGGAAACTTGGATCAATGATCTGGAACCTGTTGTATTTCAAGAGTATCCAGAGATTCTTGAAATAAAAAACGAGTTGCTTGTTTTGGGCGCAAAGGGAGCACTGCTTTCAGGAAGTGGTTCTACGGTCTTTGGCATGTTCGATGACCTTGAAACGGCGAAAACCGCTTATACCCGTTTAGGGAGTGGGTGGGGCAGGCTATTTTTGGCTGAAAACATTGTCAGCTTATCCGAAATCTATCCAGAGGAAATGTTAGCGACCTTGTAGTCATAAAGGATCAATGCTTCGGGATGCGATTATTTCGGGTTGAGAGCGATAACTTGAAATAAACAGTGAAACAGTCAGGATCTTTTTAAAACCACCTATTGTAAAATATTAACTCACAACCCGATGCTTTTTGACGAGGCTGGGTGGCTGAAGCTACCTTCATGCTTTAGTATGTTTCCCAGCGCTTGAAAAGTTGAGGATGGTGAAAATATTTATAATAGGGGTGGGAAGATCATTAATATATTTGGGGCGTCGTCAAGTGGCTAAGACACAGGATTTTGATTCCTGCATTCGGAGGTTCGAGTCCTCCCGCCCCAGCCAGTTTTTTTACTAAGGAAATAATTAGAGAATGTATTCCAGCGATAATGGACGGATGCTTGTTTTTTCAGGTAGGGCAAACACGCCTTTGGCAGAAGAAATTGTAAAGTATCTCGGTATTCCATTGGGAAAAACGGTGATTCGCGATTTCTCAGACCAAGAAATTTATGTGCGCATCGAAGAGAATGTGCGCGGTAGAGATGTTTTTGTTGTGCAACCGACTTGCTTTCCCGGTAATACCAATATAATGGAATTGCTGATTATGATCGATGCCCTGCGTCGAGCTTCGGCAAAAAGAATCACCGCCGTGATTCCCTATTATGGTTACGCACGCCAAGATCGTAAATGCGAGCCGAGAGTGCCGATCACCTCTAAACTGGTGGCAGACTTGTTGGAAACAGCGGGAACGGAGCGGGTGTTAACCGTCGATCTGCATGCAGGGCAGATTCAGGGTTTTTTTAATATCCCAGTAGACCATTTGTTCGCCATGAATGTTTTGGTGGATTACATCCGTAACCAGAACCTGTCTAATATGATAGTGATTTCACCCGATGCAGGAGGGGTGGAACGAGCCAGAGCTTATGCCAAAAGGTTGGATAGTTCTTTGGCAATTATTGATAAGCGCAGAGATGCTCCCAACGAAGCCAAGGCGATGAATATCATTGGTGACGTTAAGGGCAAGGTGGCGTTTATTGTGGACGACATGATTGATACGGCTGGTACTCTGATGGAGGCAACCGAAGCGTTGCTGGGAGCTGGGGCCAAGGAAGTTCATGCTTGTTGTTCACATCCGGTTCTTTCAGGCCCTGCGGCAGAAAGAATCAGTGCCTCTGCGATTAAATCAGTGGTGACGACAAACACCATTCCCCTTAGTGAGGGGCTGAGCCAAAACCCGAAAGTAAAGGTGCTTTCGGTCGCTCCGTTGCTGGGAGAAGCAATTTTAAGGATTCACGAAGAAACCTCGGTCAGTTCGTTATTCGACTCAACCCGAGAATAAAAATCAGGCTTGCGCATTATGAATTCTCATAACATGCGCTCATAGCTTTCAACACAAGGATGGGAGTACAGAATGTCTGCTCTAGCGGGAAAAATAAGAGAAGTTGGTAAATCGGCAACACGTAAACTGAGAAGCGATGAGGCAATGCCTGCCGTGATATATGGGTTGAAAGACAGTGTCAACGTGGTCGTCAACCCTAAGGAGTTGCAAAAACTGCTTTTGGAAAAAGGCCGCAATGCTTTGATTGAACTTGATATTGAAGGCGATGCTAATCGTAGCGTTGTATTGAAAGAGTATCAAAGCCATCCCTTAAAGGCCGGTTGGTTGCATGCCGACTTTCTGGAAGTTGATGTTACCAAAAAAATTAAAGTCAAAGTTCCGGTTTACCTTGTGGGAGTGGCCCCTGGTGAAAAACAGGGCGGCATAGTCAACCATATCTTACGCAAATTAGAAGTGGAGAGCATTCCTCAGAATATTCCCGAAAAAATTGAAGTGCCCATGGGTGAGATTCAGCTCAATCAGGTGCTTCATGTTTCGGACCTTACTGTAGGAGAAAATATTACTGTTATCAGTCTTCCCACAGAGATGGTAGTGACGGTTTATGCTGAAAAAGTGAAAGAACAAGCTGTCAGTGAAGAAGAAGATGACGCTGCGGCACCGGCTGAAGACGCTGGTAAAAAAGAAGACAGTTAATAACTTGTGTTTTTAATATTGGGTCTGGGCAATCCTGGGCCGCGTTATGAGCTGACTCGGCATAATGCGGGTTTTTGGGTGGCAGACAATCTAGCTGAAAAATACAATATTCGGCTTGATAAGCATAAGCATTTCTCCTTATATGGCCAAGGAGAAATAGCAGGCCAAGAAGTTGTTATCGCAAAGCCGATGACTTACATGAACGAAAGCGGAAAAGCAGTCAAGACCTTGCTTTCCGCTTTTGGTCTTTTACCAGATAAAATGCTGGTAGTTCATGACGATATCGACCTTCCCCTCGGAAAAATCAAAAAAAAAATCAAAGGAGGCGATGGTGGCCAACGAGGAATTCGATCGACGATCCAATCTTTGCGGACGGGTGAATTTTATCGAGTTCGTGTAGGCATTGGTCGTCCCGATGATAAAGAAGATATCGTTGATTATGTGTTGTCTCCATTTGATGCCGAAGATTCAGGCTTGCTAAATGATGTCATCGAGCAAGCGGTGCAAACGGTTGAAGAGGCACTCAAAGAACTCGATAGAAGTTAATTCAATGGAGGGTTGAACAAATGCTGACAGAACGCAGAGGAGAAATAGCCTTCGTTGGCTTTGCCATGTCTTTGTATTTGGTGATGGCCGCTTTTGATGTGTCGCAGAAATTTGTCTATATGGCAGTGATATTTGGATTGTTTGGACTTGTTACCGCGTGGAAAATTTTTGAAGCGGTTGACGATGAACCGGCCGGGAATGAAAAAATGACCGAAATTGCCGAGGCAATCCACGAAGGCGCGATGATTTTTCTGTCGCGAGAATATAAAATCCTGAGTTATTTTGTTTGTTGTATTTTCCTCCTGTTATTGGTTTTGGTATCAATACAAAAAGGTTTGTGGATCGGTATATGGACCGCTATTGCCTATATCGCGGGGGCGGGGTGTTCGATGCTGGCAGGTTATTTTGGCATCAATGCGGCGACCACAGCTGGAGTTAGAACCTCTCAAGCGGCTATGAACGGGGGGCAGGAAAAAGCTCTTCATGTCGCTTTTAATGGCGGTGCCGTTATGGGGCTTTGTGTGGCGAGTCTGGGTTTGATCGGGATAGGTGGGTTATTCACCCTGCTTGGACGAGGAGATACGATCACAGCCCTCATTGGGTTTGCGGTGGGGGCAAGTACGATTGCATTATTTGCGCGTGTTGGCGGCGGTATCTACACCAAAACAGCAGATATCGGTGCTGATTTAGTGGGTAAGTTAGAAGAAGGTATCTCAGAAGATGATCCAAGAAACCCAGGCGTTATCGCAGATAATGTCGGCGACTGTGTCGGTGATACCGCAGGTTTGGGGGCAGATATTTTTGAGTCTTATTGTGGTGCTTTGATCGCTAGCATCTTGATCGGTGGGAGCATGGCAACCCTGCAGTTTGAATACATGGCTCTTCCTGTTCTGGTAGCCATGATTGGTTTGCTAGCCTCTGTTTTGGGAATTCGAGCTATGGGTGCCTTAGAAGGCATAGAGCCTTCTGCCATGTTGCGTAATTGTACTTTCATCAGCGCAGGGGCGATGTTATTCGTCACATTTTTCCTGATTAAAGTAATGGGTCTGCCGTCCGGTGTTTTCATGGCTCTTCTATTCGGTTGTTTGGCGGGCATTGGCATCGGTCTGGTTACCGAGCGCTACACAGCGGGCGAGCGGGTTATCCGTATCGCAGAATCCAGCAAGACCGGTGTCGCAACCGTTATCATCTCAGGCCTAGCGTTGGCAATGGAGAGTTGTGTTGTGCCAGTGGTGCTTATTATGCTGACCGTATTTTTGAGCGCAGAATCTGCCGGTCTTTACGGCGTGGCTCTGGCGGCAGTGGGAATGCTAGCAACAGTAGGCATCACCTTATCGGTCGATGTTTATGGGGCGATTGCTGATAATGCAGGAGGTATCGCGGAAATGGCAGGGTTGGGAGAAGAGACTCGTAATATTACAGATAACCTGGATCAGGTGGGCAATACCACAGCCGCTATCGGTCGGGGTTTTGCAATCGGTTCTGCGGCTCTCACAGCTCTGGCTTTGTTCGCGGCCTTCACGCAAGCCGCTCAAATTGGTTCCATAGATATTACCGAAACAACGGTTATCATCGGAGTCTTTCTTGGTGGGGTCATCCCCTTTTATGTAGCGTCTCTCACTCTAACTTCGGTGAGGGAAGCGGCAACAAAAATGGTCGAAGAAATCCGCCGTCAATTTCGAGAAATTCCGGGTTTACTGGAAGGCACTGAAAAACCAGATAGCGCACGCTGTATTGAAATCAGCACTCAGGCGGCATTGGAAAAAATGATCGCTCCCGGTATCGTGGCTTTCATGGCACCGATTATTATTGGGTCTTTGTTGGGAGCAGAAGCCCTGGGCGGTATGTTGCTGGGCGCGACGCTTGCGGGAGTTTTATTGGCTCTGTTTATGTCCAATGGGGGCGGTGCTTGGGATAATGCTAAAAAATATGTAGAAGCCGGTAATCTTGGCGGTAAAGGTTCAGATGCCCATCGTGCTACCGTGATCGGAGACACGGTGGGAGATTCGCTAAAAGATACAGCCGGGCCAGCCATGAATATTTTAATCAAATTGATGTCTATCGTTTCTCTGGTTATGGCACCCTTTTTTCTGTAACCCATATAAGCTCAGTTAAAGGGATGGGGGTTTGTTTCCCCATCCCTTTTTTTATAGAAAGGAAATTGTATCTTGCTGTTGGGAATTCATAATTTTATAAATTCACAGCCCATTTTGGAGCCGTTGACCAAGCAGGCTTCCAAGGCAGGAATAGAAATCCGGATAGATTCTCCGGCCCAACTGGCGGACCAGTTGTCGGCTGGCAAGCTGGATATCGCCATGATTCCCGCCGTTGAATATTTGAAGCAGGCAGATCGTTTGCGGCTTCTCCCGAATATTTCGATTTCCTCTAGAAACAAAGTGGGGACGGTCTTATTGGTTTCCAAGGTTCCTCTCAATGCTATTCGTACTTTGGCGTTAGATGAACGGTCGAGAACTTCGGTTGCCCTGCTTCGTGTTCTGTATGCAAAAGAATTTCCGTCCGGTCTTAAGTTGGCACGGCATGAACCTGATCTGGATAAAATGCTCAACCAATATGATGCGGCCTTGATCATCGGTGATCAGGCTTTGGGTGTCGCCAAAGAAGGCGTGTCGATTTACGATCTCAGTGAAGAATGGTTCAGCCGGACGGAAAAAACGTTTGTTCATGCTGTGATAGTGGCCCGAGAAGGTGTCAAGGTCGAAGCCGGGATCATTCAGACCTTGCAGAATGCCAAATTAGAAGGGCTAAAAAATTTAGAAACGATTGTGCAGACGCAGGCGAACAAAACCGGCCATGCGGTCTTTTTATTGCGCGATTATCTGAAGAATAAAATCCACTACGATTTCGGAGAAGAAGAGATGGAAGGCCTCATGCATTTTCAGACTCTCTGCCATCAGGTGGGTCTAGTTTCACAACGGTTTCCATTGCGATTTGTGTGAACAAAGGTTCTTACGCCTTCATTTTCTAACCTCCAAGCCCTGTCAAGCAGAGCGCTTCAATGGGTCAGCCCCACTCATCCCTATTCATAAATGCCATCCATTCTAAGCGAGCTTGAGTGACACCGAGGTGTTTAGCCGATATAGTATGCTCGTGCTACAATCGGGGGTACGAAGATTTTTTCTTTCTGGGAAATAATATTCCACGGTTTCATTTTAAGAGTCGCGTCCTGCAAATAAAATAGCCATCTATACAAGTCTTGAGAAGGCAGAAGGAAGGGATGATGTGATGAACAGGCAACGCAAATCAGCACAGATTCTACTCGTGGGAGTATTTATCTCCGCACTTCTATTGTCTATGATCGCTGGTTGTTCGCATCAAGTCGATAATAAAACTCTGCCGCAACTCGAATGGACTGGTAAGTCGGCATTGCATAAGACACGTAGTGCAATCCTGCGTGAGAAAATGAGTTCACTGCGAGTGCTTATGTTTGAGTATGTGTATGATGAGTTGCAGTTTGATATGGAGCGCGCCAGACAGGCGGCATCGATTGCAAATATCGCCAAGGACATGGCCACGACGGCGATGGAAGTTGCGATTGCACAACGGGAACTCAATCTGAATGCCGATCAAATCCCAGTTTTTCAAGACTATGCACAGACCCTGAAAAATCAGGCACTGGCTCTGGAGGAGTTGGCTCGCCAGGAAAAAAGTGATGCTTATCCACCCATGATTCGCACTATCGTCGAGACCTGCAATGGTTGCCACGAAAAATTTCTAGATATGTAGCGGACGATATTGTTCAAGACTTTTGGAATATTATGCACCGAATAGCCCCAGCCTCAGGAATTGGTAATTATTTCAGATCACCGATTTTGACGGCTTTTATTTTGACTTTAGTGGTTGTCTTGCCGATATCCGGCGTATGGGCTGAGGAGCGAAAGGCCGAAAACGAAGAAGCTCGGGAGTTGCGTCAGTTGGTAGAGCGACTGAAACAACGAGTCGAAGTTTTAGAACGACAGCAATCGCAACAGCAGGGTTCCAGCCAGAACACCCGTAATCCTGCCATAAGCAATACCTCTTCAAAAGAGTCGAAAGCCCCCATAAATCCGTTTTCCTCTAAAAAGGCTTTGCCAGAGCCAGCCAAAGGGAAGATCAAATTTTCCTTCGGCGGGCAGATTGTGGTCGAGGCCGTGAGCAACTGGCCGAGCAACTCGACCAGTTCTGAATTCGATCTGTTACCCACTGGGGTGCCCACCGGTTCTGGAGGTGAAAACGGGCAATTTCTTTTCAGCGCCCGAGAAACACGACTCTGGTTTAAAAGCTCGGCAATGACCCGATACGGTATTTTCAAGACTCTATTGGAAATGGACTTTAAGGGCAGTTCCGGGACCGAGCGCGTCAATAACTCAAACAATCCCCGTATGCGGCACGGCTATGCGCAACTGGGGAGCTTTACCATGGGTCAGACAGAATCCACCTTTGCTAATTTACTGGCCTGGCCCGATACGATCCCGGATGCGATTGCATATATTTCCAATCGTCAGGCACAGATTCGTTGGAGTCAGAAGCTGGATGAAGATTTTAGCTTACAAGTTTCATTGGAGAACCCTGAAACGACTCTGACCGATGCAACAGGCGCTCGCATTACGCCAGCCGATGACCGGGCTCCAGATATGGTGATGAAGGGCCTGTGGTACGGTGACCGTGGGTCTCTGGCTCTCTCAGGCCTGTTGCGTGAAATTCGCAGTGACGGAGCGGTGGTCGGGGGTGTCGAGGACAGTGAGGTCGGGGGGGCCTTGTATATCTCTGGAAAACTGAAGACTTCCGGAAGCGACAATATACGTTTCGGTTTAGCAGGAGGCAATGCCCTAGGTCGTTACGCCAGTAACAACTCTTTCAACGATGGGAGCATTGATGCCAACGGACAGATTGAACTTCATATGCTGTATCTCGGCATCCTTTCTTATCAGTACTGGCTGAATGATCATTGGCGCATCGCCACAACCGCCACCCATATTCAGGCCGATAACGACTTGAGCCGGGTGCCAGCAAGCACTGTGGAGCAGGCTCAGTCCTTCCACCTGCGGGTTTCTTGGTTGCCATTGTTGCGCACAAATTTCAGTCTGGAATATGTGCATGCCCGCAGTAAGCTGGAGAGCGGCGTGGAGGGTGAACTCAACCATCTGCATTTTAGTGCTTTGTATCGGTTCTGACCGGTCAAGGTCATTCTTTGGCCGTAGCAACGGACAGGTAAAGTCTGCTGGTTCAAAGAGTCTTTTCTAAATACTCCCAGCCCCAATTAAAACCTTGTTTGATCCATCCGCCTAATTTAAGAAAAGAATTTTCTATAAAGTCGAGATAGGCCTGCGTGGACTTGTCACGTTCAATAATGGGTTCGGCAGACTCAACGGGTTTGAGAACAGAAGGTTCGGAAGGTGTAACAGATACCTCAGGAGTGGATTCTTCAGGCTCCACCACAGGTTCTAAGTGTTCAATAGGCTCTATGATGGTGATAGGTTCAATCTGCGGCTGAGGAGTCACTGCAAGACTTTGAGTGTCACTTGGTTTATGAACGGGTTCTGCGGTATCTGTTGTGCCTGAGAAACCTTCGGTTTCTTCATACCATTCGGACTCAGAAATGGGGTTGGGTGGAATGAAGATCTCAGGTCTGCCGCTAAGATGACTTTTTACAGGGGCAGGCACAACTTCTGGCTCGACCGGGTCAAGTGGCAGAGGCGTTGGCGGTATTTGAGTGATTAAAGCCGGAGAACGGGGTGACACGGGTTTTGGGAACACCAGTTCGATAATTTCAGGCGGGATGAGGTTGTTGACATATAAATATCCGCCAGAGCCTGCCAGAATAAAAATCAGCAATAAAAAAAACTTTCCCGCGCCCGATTTCTTTTTTTCTGCAAGAGGAAGAACCTCCCCTTCTTGCTCCTCAAATTCAGCTTTGCATGGATCGGTTAGGGTTTCCTCAGAAGAGGGGGAAAGCGACTCTTGAGAATCGTCCGACTGAGGGGTTTCGTTTTGTTCATCCGGTGAATCGGAATTCTCTAAATCTGCATTGGGGTTTTTCATAAGGTAAGCGTTGTAAAATTTCCTAATGAGAATCAGGAACCAAGAGGAACCCATTTTGGTTCATGCCAAAAAAACCGGCTCGAATCTCGGTCGATTCTTTCTCATATAGTTTGCTGTCGCTTCATGGGTTGGGTTAAAGACGAATGAAAAACATGATCAATGCTCCCTAGGAAGCATTGATGTTATGCCCGCAAAGCGACTGGACAATCAGTGAATGATTTTATTCAAGGGGTACTCAACAATATCTTCTGCCCCACAATCTTTTAGATCGGGAACAATATCACGCACCAATTTTTCTTCAAGAATTACATTCAGGGCCACCCAGTCGGTATCGCTGAGTGCAGAGATGGTTGGTTTTTTCCCGTCAGGAAAAACATTAATGATCTCTTTAAGATTTTTTTGTGGCGCATTGAGCATCAACCCTACCCTGCCGTTTGCGGCCATGGCCCCCTGTAACATCAAAACAAGGCGGTCCACCTTGGTTTTTTTCCATTTGTCCTGACAAGCATCTTTGTTCAT
>JABIYR010000126.1 GCA_018702695.1 Nitrospina sp.
CCTTTTGCCGTTTTTATAAGACTATCTTGGGTCATGAAAAAACCACTCATGAAAAGCAGTTTGCCGCAGTCTTGTTCGCTTAGGTTCTCGGCTTGTTCCTCTGAGATATATTCTTCGGCCAATGCCTTATTTTTAACGTCGAGGAAATTTATGCCACGACCGTCATCTTGCACTTCGATGTGGATTTGTCCGCTTTGATTGAAGGCGCGAAGTTTGATGACCCCTTCTTCCGGTTTTCCGAGGCTCAAGCGTTCTTCTGCCGTTTCAATGCCATGTGTGATGGCATTGCGGATAATGTTCATCAAAGGATCTTGAATCGCCATAATCAAAGACTTATCCAGATTGGAGTCTTGTCCCTCCATCTCCAGGCGTACTTTATTTTCGCAGGCAAGAGAAAGATCTCGAACCATTCGAGGAAGCTTGCCCCAGACATTTTTAATGGGTTGCATCCGGGCTTTCATGACCATTTCCTGAAGCTCAGTCGTCACCCGATTGAGGCTTTGAGATGTTCCGTGTATGCCTGTGTCGGTTTGGTCGCTGATAATGCGAGTGAGCTGATTGCGGGCCAGCACCACTTCTCCCACTAGGTTCATCAAAGAATCGAGAAGCTCAACATTGACACGAATATTAGCGCTCTCTGATTTATCTTCATTGTTGAGAGCCGTTTTATCGGTAAGTGTTGAGTCTTGGCTGATTACAGCTTCTTTATCGGGAGTGTGGGCTTCTTCTTGCAAGCGGGCCATTTCTTTGACCAAGCTATCAACGGGTAGAGTCCCTTCCTTCCCGGTGGTTTTTAAATGGGTCAGAATGGTTCGCAGGGTGTCCATCATTTTGAGCAGACAATTAAAAAATGGAGTTTTTGCGGTGGTCTTTCCTTCTTGTAAGGAGATCAACAGGTTTTCCATTGAATGAGTGAGGGTTTCGAGTTTCTTAAAACCCATATAACCGGAGCTTCCTTTCAAGGTATGAAAGGATCGAAGCAGGCTGGCTATAAGATCCTGGCAATCCAGATTATTCTCTAATTCAACAATTTGTTGATCGAGAAGGTTGAGAATCTCATAGGCTTCTTCTAGGAATTCAGTAATGATGGAAGCATCGTGCAGGGGCGGATCATTGGGAAGAGTTTGGCTTTGATTAGGTTCGGGGTCGTCCTTTTCTAATTGCACCAGAGTCGCAATCAGGCTGGAATAATCACCATCGCCCTCCTGACCACTTTTTTTGAGGCATGCCACGGTTTTCCATACCGCATCCATCATTTTCAGTAATGCATCGATCCTATCCGGTGTCAGAGTCAAATCTCCATCGCGGAGTTTTCCCAAAAGGTTTTCGCCGGAATGAGTGATGGACTCAAGCTTGTTGAGCCCGAGCAGGCCGCAACTTCCCTTGATGGTGTGGAGATCGCGAAAAATTTCTGCTAGGCATTCGGTGTCAGAAGATGCTTTTTCCAAGGCCACGAATTGTCGGTCTAATCGATTGAGCGTTTCAGAAACCTCTTCCAAAAATTCGCTGATATATGAAATGTCTTCATCCATAATAAAGGCATGAGAATGTGGGTAAACGTTTCAAATTTGCATCAATATTAAATTAAATAAGGTCATTATAATTATAGATAAAATAAACAAAAAATAAAAGGGCGCGCCTTCCAAATAGTCTTGTTGGAGGCAAATAGATGAGTCGGACCCAGTAATTCACATCTCGTAAGGAAAAGGGATGTTAATCAAGAAGTTTGTCGATTTTATTCAAAAACTCTGAAATATGGAGAGGTCGCGGGTCTTTATGATGCCTCTAAGAATCTTCATAGCTTCCATGCCGGTAAATTGGCCGTGATAATTGTCAGGTCGATTATTTCTTGTTTGTAGGTTAGAAAGTTAGGCCGTGGAATTGATTTTATTTAGAGTGTCTGAAATCGCTTCCATATCATACTGCTTTGCCAATAATAGAAGATGTTTTGCCAAAGAAAAAAACTCCCCGCTTGATTCTTCAAGCCTTGCGATTGATTTTTCCAAGCTGGTAATATTGTACAATGTCGCATCAATCTTCAGTTGTTCGAGCAATTCTGCTGGCACTTGAATAGAGGAGAAATCAAGATTCTCGACTCGAATTTCTTCTGTTTGGTTTTCTTCTTCGTAAATAAATTCTACGCCCAAAGTGTTTTTCAGGCAGAGAAAAATATCTTCTTCCCGGAAGGGTTTCGAGATGTAGTCGTGACACCCCATTTTAAGATAAAAATCTTTGTGGCGGTCAAACGTAGAGGCGGTGATGGAAGCAATTTTAAAACGATCCGGGCCAAACTCCTTAATAATATGTCCCACGGCTTCTTCTCCGCGCATGACGGGCATTCGCATATCCATGAATATGATATCGGGCAAATGTTCCCGAGCCATATTCAAACCTTCTAAACCATTCTTCGCTTCAATCACTTCTACCCCAATGGCCTGAAGTAAGCCTGATAGAACTTCTCGATTTTCAAAGATATCATCTACCACCAAGGCTTTATAGTGGGACCCTTTGCTGATGCTTTGAACCGTGCCTTGAAGCTTTGAGGCTAAGGGGGCGACGTTTTTTGCGGGAGGCAAGAGGAGTTCGAAATAAAAACGAGAGCCAAAGTTAAGTTTGGATTCAAGTTTTAACTCTGTTCCCATTAATTTGAGTTGGCTCTTTGTGATGGCTAGTCCAAGACCGGTACCTCCCATTTTTTCTCCGCCTTCATCTTGGCTGAAAGGTTCAAAGATATTTTTCTGCGCCGTAAGAGGAATTCCCTGTCCGGTATCTATGACTTCGAAAAGAAACTTATCATGACCAAGCGAAGTTACGTTGAGTGTGACCTCGCCGGAGGAGGTGAATTTCACGGCATTGCCAATGAGGTTGATTAAAGCCTGTTTTAGTTTGGTTTCATCGCCATGGACAAAATATTCTATGCTAGGTAGCTTAAACTGCCAATGCAGTTGTTTTTGTTGGGTGCGTAGCAAGAACAGGTTGTTAATATCGAAAAGGCTTTCATTCAATTTGAAATCGTTGCAAACAAGTTGCATTTTCCCGGCTTCGATTTTTGAGATATCGAGAATTTCATTTATCAGCTTGAGAAGGTTTTTCCCGCTGGTATCAATGGTCTTGATAGACTCACGAACTTTTTCATTCAATGATTTATTGCGCAAAAGGATTTGTGAAAAACCCAAAATTGCGTTCAGAGGCGTTCGAATTTCATGGCTCATATTGGCCAGAAAAATGCTCTTGGCTTGATTAGCTCGCTCGGCTTCTTCGCGAGCCGAACGAATATCCTGCTCGGCATTTTTTCGTTCGCTGATATCACGCACGATGCCAGTGAAAATTTGTTGTCCTTGAACCCATACTTCGCTGATAGCCAGATCCATAGGAAATTCTTCGCCGCTTTTTTTCAGGCCCACCACTTCTCTGCC
>JABIYR010000095.1 GCA_018702695.1 Nitrospina sp.
AGTGACCTTTGACACCAATCATGATGGGAAACCAAACCAATGGCAGTTTTTTATCAACTCGACACAATTGAAAAGAATTGAGCATGACACTAATTTCGATGGAAAAGCGGATAGGTGGGAGTACTTTAACGACTTTGGAAAATTGGAACGTGTTGAGTTGGACAGGAATCATGATGGAAAACCTGACTTGGTGCGTCTATCAGAATAAGTGTATAAACAGCGAGCACCACTCCCGCTGGCACCAAGGCTTATGTGGCTTCGTCTACAAACAATTCCTTAACCTCATTGATGCGAAATCAGACCAAATCAAGCCCATTAAAGATGTTAGGAATTTTTCTTAGAGTGTTTGCATTTACAAAGGGCAAAACTATTGTCATTGATCAAACCGATCAATACTTAGTAAGATACGATAATGATGAAGCTCCCCGCTGTGCCGAGGGGCTTCGTTCGTTTTCAACTTACGGAGCGCATTATGGATGGTATGGACCACCCTGCATTACCTGAAGGTTATGCCATTTGCATAGCCGGTCACGGAAGCCGGGATAAGGATGCAATTCAAGAGTTTTTAACGCTGTCATCCAAGTTCAAAGAAAGGGAGCCTGACCGAATTGTAGAGTGCGGCTTTCTGGAATTTGCCGAGCCCACAATTGAAGTGGCCATCACAAATTGCGTTCAAGATGGCATCAACAATATTGTTGTCATTCCCGGTATCTTGATGGCGGCCGGTCATGCCAAAAATGATATGCCCAGCGAAGTGTTGGCGATGGAACGTAAATTTCCTGCCTTGACCATTCGCTACGGACGAGCGCTTGACCTGCACCCCAAGATTTTAAAAGTTTGTTCAACGCGTATTGAAACGGCGGAGAAAACTTCGAACGTCGACACGGCTCGCTCTGACACCTTATTGATGACGGTAGGCCAAGGCAGTAGCGATCCGGATGCCAATTCTAATATTGCTAAAGTCTCCCGCATGCTGTGGGAAGGAATGGGATTCGGCTGGGCCGAAACTAGCTTCATCGGAGTCACACGACCTTTGTTTCCAGAGGCTTTAGAGCGGTCTCTCAAATTAGGTTTTAAACGCGTCATCATTTTCCCGTATTTTCTTTTCACCGGCGTGCTGGTCAAAAGAATCTATGGCGTGACCGATGAGATGCAAGCCCGCTACCCGGACATCGAGTTCATCAAAGCTCCTTATTTGAATTATGACAGCTTAATCATCGATGTGTTCATGGAACGGGCTCGAGAAATTCCATTCGGGTTGCAAAACATGAACTGTCAGATGTGCAAATATCGTGAACAGGTGATTGGCTTTGAACATCAAGTCGGGGAAGCGCAATCAGGGAATCACCACCATGCACGCGGCATTGAGGGGAATCATGAGTTAGACCCTGATCATGGACACTCCCACGACCACTCTGAAAAATAATTAAATCAACATGCCATCCTATCAACTGCACCCTATCGAAAATAAAAAGCTACGAGACCATTGACGGTCTCGTAGCTTTACCCGGCTATCCATAAATCCATCAGGAAATTTTTTGTCGTATCATCCACACCACGGGCTAGAATGATACAAATGTTATGATCGATTATATTCACAGCTTAAGTCTGTAATGAAAGCCTAACTATACAATTATGGATCAAATTATTCTTTTAGCAGGCGGGTTGATGTTGGGTTGCTTTCATGCATTGGAAGCAGACCATATTGTCACCGTATCTTTGTTGATATTAGACAAGGGTTCTTTGAGCAATTCTCTGAAGCTTGCCGTGCAATGGGGATTAGGGCATAGCCTGACGCTTTTTATTTTAGCAGGCTTCATGATGTCGCTCGACTCAGCCGCAACCGCCTTTTTAGGCGGTTCCGCCGAACAGATGGTTGGAGCCGCGATGATATTTCTTGGAATAGTCGTATTTTATCAAGAGCTGAAACGCAGTTCAGAGATTAAAAACACGAGGCACAATCATACAGGGTTGAAGGGGTCGGTATTATTTGGCATGGGGGTTTTGCACGGCACCGCCGGGTCGGCCTCTATCTTCCTTTTAATTCCTGTAACATTGACACAGTCTGTCGGGACAGTCTTTGCTTATGTTGGTTTGTTCAGTATCGGAATGGTCTTAACGATGGGACTCTATGGTTTATTTTTACAAAAATATTCTCTAAGCAATATACTCTCTCGATACCTGACTAAAATAAGGTATGGAGTCGCTATTTTATCAGTAACCATTGGAATTCGATTATTAGGAATTTAAAAGGGTCTACTCAATTTGAGTCGACCCAGAAGATCCTGACTTGTTGTCTTATAAATCGTTTATGTTAAATAAAGCCGATGTTAATTTTGCCGGCTACGAATATCTAGGGCGCATTCATAGCAGTTGCGGTGAATCCAAACCCATCATCATTCAGGGGGTCAGCTCTGCTCAAATGGATAAGGATGGATTGACCTCATATAAACGCAAGAAGGTTCCTTAAGAATGCTTGAAGCAATCCCATCTGTTTTATTTTCTCACGCTAAATCGCTTTTGGGATTTGCAATATTTTTCTCATTATTGGAATTTCTTTACCCCGCTAATAAAAACAAACCGCTGGTGCGAGATGATTCCAAACTCGACATGAGTTATTCTTTCTTACTCACCCTGCTCTATTTTCCCGCTCATATTTTTGGCTCTATATGGATCGGGCTTTATTTTTATGGTTCCGTAGGCATGCCCGCAGGCCCTACAACCAAACCCATAACTGTCGCAGTCTTGCAACAGGCCGCAAAGGGAAACGTCTTGATCCTGAAAGATGGCTCCCTTCAATATCAGCCTGACTCCCGTTATAAAGGCTTCGATTATTTCATCATTAAAAAATCCGATGGAGAGAACGACCTGACTGAAACCATGCTCGTTCAATCTACGAATATGACCCCGACGCAAGAGAATATATCTTCAGGAGGCAGTCAAAATGCCCTATCGATTTATGTTTCAAACCGGGTTGCGAGCGGAAAAATCGCTCAAGGTTTTACGGGTTGGTTTTTGAGGGCACGCACCCTGATTGAAGGGCAAAGTTTGCTAATACAAATATTATTAGCCATTTTAGTTGTAGATTTTGCAGGCTATTGGAGACACCGTTTCATGCATAGCAGGTTTTTTTGGGGCTTTCATACCATCCATCACAGCTCACAACAGGTAGACTGGCTATCAACCGACCGTTTTCACCCGGTCAATCATTATATGACCGCTCTCCTCAACCTAATTATTTTAACGACTTTATTTGCCGACCCTTATGTGAGCGCAACCGCCATGGCATTGCGCCGCAAATATGGGTTGTTCATTCACTCTAACGTGCGCATTTCTTACGGTTTTCTAAATTGCATTCTGGTCAGCCCCTTGTTTCATCGCTGGCATCATTCTGACAATGAAGTCGCTTGCAATAAAAATTATTCCACCTTCTTTTCATTGTTTGATCTTATCTTCGGAACCTATTATTTACCCAAAGATAAAAAGGACCCCCAGTCATTCGGTTTTTATGGCGGGGCATTAAAAAAAGATATGGTTGAACAAATGATCTATCCCTTTCGCAAGCGCCCTGAGGTAAGTCGAGCTACCTGAATAATAACAACGGAACTTTACAAGCCTTGATCAGAGATGCTGTGGTGCTTCCCAATAAGAGGCTACGCATACGTGAATGGCTATATGCCCCTGTGACCAAAAGATCAATTTGTTTCTCCACCACATAAGAAGAGATCACCTGATCTGTATGAGGGCTTTCTTCCGTCTGCAATATGACTTGAAATCCTGACTGTTTTAGTTGTTGCTCAGCCTCCACCGTTTCGATATCGCCTTTCGTGCGTTCCACAACCAGAAGGTGACACTCCAACCCATTTTTTAATAGCGGTTGAGAAGTGATATAGTCAATGGCCTTGCGCACGCTGCCTTTCCCGTCATAGGCAATTAAAAATCGTCGGATTGGCCGCATTATGGATGAGGCAATAAATAGAGGTTTGTGGATCGCTCGCGCCACTTTTTCTAAGTTGGAACCAAGAAAAGCCGAGTTCACATTGGCATGCTCACCGCGCTTACCCATAAAAATCATCTCGACCGAGTCTTCATAGTCTTGAATCGTTTCAACCAGACTGCCGCGCCGATGCAAGGAGTTTATAGTTTTGACACCTGCTTCCTGCAACATTCTTGCGCCATGTTCAAGAATAATGCTTCCCTTTCTCTGGTCCAAACGACCGCGCTCCTCATCCACTCTTGTCAGTTCTTCCAGAAGACCACTGCGCTCCTCAAGGCCTATCAGCCCAGTATGATCGGTCGGAGCCTGATAATCAGAGGACCGGCGCATGACATGAAGAAGGTCTATCTCTGCATTCATTTGGTTGGCAACCCAAGCCGCATTGGTACAAAGATTATCGGCATAAACGGAACCATCAATACACACTAATAATTTGGGCATTTTTTTATTCCTTAATGTTCAGGCATTAATTCTAGCGCATTGGGTTTGTCATACACCGCCAGTCGATCAACAATTGTAGCACTCGCTTCATTCATTCCCACCAATTCAACGGCGGTTCCTTCACGACGAAATTTCATAACCACTTTGTCCAACGCTCCGACAGCAGATAAATCCCAAAAATGAGCATTGCTGACATCGATGACAACTTGCTGAATGACTTCCTTAAAATCAAAAGAATTAGAAAACGTATTGGCAGAGGCAAAAAAGACCTGTCCGTAAACAATATAATTTCGTTGTTCTTTGTTTTCCGACAAATGCGATTCAATTTTTAATAACCGCGATACTTTACGAGCAAAAAAGAGCGCACTCGTCAACACACCCACAAAAACCCCCATTGCTAAATCGTGGGTCAGCACCACCACAACCACCGTGGTGATCATAACGAGGCTTGAACTTTTAGGATGGGTTTTAAGATTTTTAAAAGACGACCAACTGAATGTTCCGATTGACACCATGATCATGACCGCCACCAAAGCGGCCATGGGTATCTGGCTGACCCAGTCACCGACAACCAACAACAGGAATAATAGAAAAAGACCCGCTGTCAATGTTGACAGGCGACCTCGCCCACCTGATTTAATATTGATGACCGACTGGCCTATCATTGCACAACCTGCCATTCCCCCAAATAACCCGGATACCATATTGGCAATGCCCTGCCCCATGCACTCACGATTTTTATTGCTCGGCGTATCGGTCAAGTCGTCAACAATGGTTGCCGTCATCAATGATTCCAACAGCCCAACAGCCATCAATGTGAGAGAGTAAGGAAAAATTATTCTTAAGGTTTCTAGGTTCCACGCAATATCGGGCAACAAGAAAATCGGAAATGTTGAAGGCAGGTCACCCATATCCCCAACAGTTCGCAAATCCATGCCCCAATAAATACTGATACTGGTGATGACCAGAATACTCACCAAAGGGGATGGAACGGCCTTAGTAAAACGCGGCAAGATATAAATAATCGCCAACCCTAAAGCCACCATGGCATACATCTGAATTCCTACGCCGTTGAACTCGGGCAATTGCGCCATGAAAATCAGGATCGCCAGTGCATTGACAAACCCTGTAACCACCGAACGCGACACAAACTGCATCAGCGAACCCAATCGAAAAATTCCTGCCAGAACTTGTAATATCCCGGTTAGAATGGTCGCCGCAAGAAGATATTCCAGCCCATGTTCTTTTACTAGCGTAACCATCACCAATGCCATAGCACCCGTTGCCGCCGAGATCATGCCAGAGCGGCCGCCAACAAAAGCAATGATAACTGCCATGCAGAATGAAGCGTATAAACCCACTTTCGGGTCCACCCCTGCAATGATTGAGAATGCAATGGCTTCTGGAATGAGAGCCAGAGCGACGACAATGCCCGCAAGCACATCATTGCGTATATTGCCAAGCCAGTTTCGTTTTACATATGAAAGAGATAGAGATAACATTATTTTTTTATATTGTTGCGTATAGGAAATTGAGGTCTAACTGAAGAGTTTTTACTTTGTTTTTTTAGATGCCGTAGGTTCTTGCTGTAGCCGCACACTAAACTGTTTGTGCAAACAAAGGAAAAGGGCTCAGCCAAATGAATGACCAAGCCCTTCACTTAAGTATCGAACTAAGAGCATTCCCGGCAGAACCAAAGTTCTGCGGGATAACTCAGAAGATTCTTATTTGGATACAACGTTGGTAGCTTGTGGACCTTTTTGGCCCATACCTTCTTCAAACTCAACCGCTTGACCTTCTGCGAGAGTCTTAAAACCGTCTCCTTGAATTTCTGAGAAATGAACGAACAAATCTTTTCCGCTCTCAGACTCAATGAAACCATAACCTTTGCTCTCGTTAAACCATTTTACTGTTCCTGCTGCCATAATAAATACTCTCCTGCAATTGTGCGGAAGCACCTGACCAGAAAATCTGGATAAAGCACTCCCATTTTTCGAATTAGGTTGAATTGTGATGCAAGGACTTTTAGAGAACCACTTGGAGAAAAAAACAAACGACTTTGATCTGAAAGACCCAAGTGTTTTTATAGATTTGCTCTGGGCGAGAAACTAGAAACAACTTACACGGTAACTAAACAACCTTTGTTTATACAGTATCAATGTAACACAAACACAGCCATTATCCTAATCTAATCGACCAGACCTATTTTTGAAGCGGTTCACCCATTACCCCGATTAAAACAAAAAAAGAGCCCGACCTTAAGGCCGAGCCCTTCATTTAAATATCGAACTAAGAGGTGTCTCAACAGAACCTAGGTTCTGCGGAATAACTCTGGAGGTTCTTATTTAGGTACAACGTTGGTAGCTTGTGGACCTTTTTGGCCCATGCCTTCTTCAAACTCAACCGCTTGACCTTCTGCGAGAGTTTTAAAACCATCGCCTTGAATTTCAGAGAAATGAACGAATAGATCTTTTCCACTTTCGGACTCGATGAACCCATACCCTTTGCTCTCATTAAACCACTTTACTGTTCCTGCTGCCATAATAGATACTCTCCTACAATTGTGCGAGAATTCATTTCCAGAAATGCTGGATAACGTCTCCCCTGTTTTTTAATTGGGTTGGATTCATGCAAGAACTTTTAGAGAACCACTTCGAGAAAAAAATAAATTTCCCCCGGATTACTACGCCAAATTGTTCTTGTCGGCTCTTCCTACTTAGAAAAAACCAACTCACACTACAATTAGACAACCCTTATTTTACTCAATAATGTTAGCACAAGTATAAGATATATCCTAATAATATGTCGATTTTTCAAAATAAATCGATTCAAGGAAGGCCACTCCACAAGTCTGGGTTAGACCGTGAAACATCCGCAAACATCATCTATCGCCAGTTACGATGTAGGCACCCGGCCTCAGAATTAAATAGAGTTCTTCCCTTTGTTTCAACCATTTAAATACAAATCCAACCGCGTCGCCACGCCCAGCCCTCCTTATATTCCCGGACGATTCACCTAGAATAATGCCCATTATGTATAAAAATCATTTAAAAGAAAAAATTTATGCAAAAAATGTTTTAGAATAATTTTTTCACCAAACTCTTCAGGAACACCC
>JABIYR010000107.1 GCA_018702695.1 Nitrospina sp.
GGGTCGTAGACAATGACTTCATCGCCTTCGGACTGGACAGGGAAAAGCGCAAAACGTGCTTTAGGAACGATCCATCCCTTCTGCTCGGCTTTTTCAACCCAAATTTTTTGCAAATCTTGAAGTTGTTGCGGAGTCACCCCTTTTGCTGGCCACGATGATTTTTTACCAAACTTCCAATTCAACGAATACAGACTTTTTTTATCCAGGCTTCCTTCCAGCTTATGCAGTTTGAACTCGATCTTGTGAACGCCAAACTCTCCAGATGGTACCTCATGGTGACGAAAGCTCACCTTCCTCTTTGGTAATGTGTCCAGCAATTTATCTCTTTCTTCTTTAATGCCCTTGGCCTTGCGATACTCATGCAATAATTTTTCTTTATTTTCTTTCAGCAGACTGGGTCGCTTCTTTTTATCCATGAGAAGCCCCATGGTATTGACCCCATCCATACCGCTATCGCAATAAAACACATTATCCAGAATGGCGGTCGTCTCCTCACCACCATGCATGGCCACATAACCAGCATGGCGGGCGTTCACAGGAGCGCCTCCTAGTAAAACAGGGATCGAATATTTCTGCTCCAACAACATTTTTGAAACCGTGATCATGTGGTTGGAGGTTTGCACCAGCAACGCACTCATCCCTATCGCATCAGCACCCTCTTTACGTGCCGTATCAATAAATCGTTCAAGCGGCACTTGAACCCCTAGGTCTATGACTCGATAGCCATAATTTTCAAGAAGGGTTTTTGCCAGATCTTTACCAATACTATGCACATCCTGATAAACCGTGCCAATCACCACCACGCCCTTATATTTGATCTCAGCCCCCGGCTCGACACCACTTTGAAACCGCATGAAACTTTCAAGAAACAACATGACATGGCGCATGACATCGGCACTTTTTAAAAGATGCGGCAAGCTCACCTCTCCACGACCGAATGCATCTCCCAGTTCGCGCATGGAGACCATCAGGTAATCGCTGATAAAGCTCAGCGGCTCATGCTCCTCAATGGCTTTGGCAACATCGACCACTATTTTGTCTTTATAAGGGAACTCCCCACCTTCTTTACTGACAACCCCATCTTCTTTTTGCTTGAACCCATCTTTGATGCGCTGACAAATACTTTCTTCTAAGCTGAGGTCGTCGTAATCGATTTTTTTAACCTGAATCCCGGTTTTTTTCGTTTGTGCAATGACCTCCAACTCTTCAAAAGCGGTCATATCCCGATCGAGAATAATTTTTCGAGCCAAACCCACGTCACTCTCAGGCAGACTTTCGAGCGGCACATAGTGATGAGGGTTCAAAATGGCGCAATCCAGCCCCACTTTCCGGGCCTCATCCAAAAATACGCTAGTCAAAACTTTGCGCATATAAGGCTTTGAAGCCAGCCCATTTGTCAGGTTTCCCACCCCAATACTGGTTTTCAAATCAGGGTGAATGGCTTTGATACGTGGCAAACACTTCAAGGTTTCGGCGCAGAAATTCAGGCCTTCCACCGATTCCGACCCGATGGGGTAGGCATTGACATCGATCAGAAGCTGATCGGGGGTCACATTATGGTTCTCTTGCGCTTGCCGAACAATTTCAGCCGCCAGTTCAAATTTTTCATCGGCAGTCTGCCCCGGCCCTTCAGGCCCGTTCACCAATGCCACATAAACCGGGTGGTGTTGTTTGGTTTGCGACAAAACCGCATCCAACTTGCTGACTCCGGCTTCATACTCTTCAAGGCTGATGGAATTAATGATCGGTCGACCGGGGTAAGACTCGATCGCCGTCTGCAACGCTTCGACGGAGAATGAATCGATACACATGACCCCCTTGAAGTCGCTGGTCAATTCATAAATCGCCTCTGGCAAAACCTTTTCAGTTTCGACGATATTACTATCCATACACACATCGATGATTTCAATGCCGAGATCCTTCACCTGCTCTTCAACCACTTCTTCTAAAACACCCATCTGAATGCCGTCATCGCGTTCCACCGCTTCGCGCACTTTTTTACTACCACGCACATTCAATCTTTCACCAATTCGCACCAAAGCTTCATCACTATTAATCATCACTGCTTCTTGCGGGCCTGACACAAAAACCGCTTTTGCTGGCGACTTGCGGTTGGGCACAGCCCCTTTCAGTCGGTTCGATAAGGCCCGAATATGATCTGGTGTCGTGCCACAACACCCCCCCACAATCGACACGCCAAGTTCTTTCACAAAGCGTTCGACATAATCTGCCATCGCTTCCGGCTCTAGCTTGTAGCAGGTCTTGCCATCTTCTGAGATCGGTTGCCCCGCATTGGGCACAATAGAAATCGGTAAGTTACAAACACGGCTTAATTTTTCCACCGTCTTTTCCATCAGTTCAGGGCCCGTGTTACAGTTGATTCCAAATGCAGAAATACCCATGCCTTCAATCGCCACCAAGGCCGCATGAATATCGGTGTTAAAGATCTGCATCTTCGAGAAACCGTCCACCGTGACCTGAGCGATAATAGGAAGTTTTTGGCCCGCTTCTTCAAAAGCCTTTTGAGCCCCTATCAATGAAGCCTTCAGCTCTAAGATGTCTTGTTGCGTTTCAAACAAGAGAACATCGGCACCGCCCTCAATCATACCGCGTACCTGTTTGAAATTATTATCGACGATTTGATCCCAAGTGGCTTTATTGAGAGCCGCTTCGGTTTTCGACAAAACATAATTGGAAGGACCTATGGAGCCAGCAACAAATAAAGGCCGACCATCATAGTCAGGTTCCGCCTTATGGCGGTCGATGGCTTTACGGGCTACCCGGCATCCCTCAACGTTTAAGTGATGTGTGATGGCAGAATAGTCGGATTTTTTCAGATCCAGCGTCAATGGAATGGATTGGATATCTGCCAAATCGATTTGCGTAAAATCAAATTCTTTCAACCTCAGAGGCGATGCGCCAAAGGTATTGGTCTCGATAAGATTGGCCCCGGCGTGTAAATATTTCAGGTGAATCTCTTCCAGATCTTTCGGGCGAGAAAATATCAACAAGTCGGTCAGCATTTTAAATGCCGGACCCCCAAAAGCCGCATCGTCGAGCTCGAGGTTTTGAACCATGGTTCCCATGGCCCCATCTAAGATAAGAACCTGATTTCCTAAAATTTCGTCAAATTTCATTTCTATTCCATTTTTTTGAGTGCACTAAAGGTAACAATCGTCTGTTCGTTATATTTAAAGGAGAGGCCAATTGCAAGCCCCTTAATCGGACAGTTGAAGACCAACAGTGTAACGTTAATCAACAACTTAAACCTAAAAACCTGATAAATACTGCTTAAAAGTGATCGCTCGACCGGTCATTCTTAAAAATCAATTCTGGCGATATTTTCGTTTTCCGCAATCGGACCCTTATCCTATTTTCGGCTTTTTCTTCGAGCTTTTAATTCCAAAAACCCTTTCCATAAAGGCAGGGCGATCTTTGGCACAGCGAAAACCAACATCTATCTTTCGAGCCAAAGGGTTGAGATGTTCGCGGTAAGAAGCACGCGCTTTAAGCTCAACGACCTTTAAAAAATCTTTTTTACTGAAATGGCCCACCCCCATATACGACAACCCTCGCACCACCACCTCTTTCTTTTCATAGGCCGTGGTTTTGAATTTATTTTCAGGGTAAGGAGCATAATATTCCCAAACCCACTCCCATGCATTGCCTACCATGTCTTGAACCCCATAAGGGCTGGCACTCTTAGGAAAACTACCCACCCGTTTCAAACCCTGACCTTTTTTCGTCCTTGGAGAAAGACTTAGGTTGGCAACACCCGATATAAAGTCATCTCCCCACGGGTAAATAAAGCCCGCCCGGCCCCTTGCGGCTTTTTCCCACTCCTTTTCGTTCGGCAATCGTTTGCCCACCCATTTTGCGTAAGCACTCGCATCAAAATAATTCACTCCCGTCACGGGCAAATGGTCCTGCCCTTCGAGAAACTTCTGGCCACGCCAATGACGCGGCGGCTTGTGATCGTTGGCCTGACAAAAAATATAATATTTTAAATTCGTCACCTCATAACGGTCGATATAGAAATCAGGGATGTCTATGCGCCGCTCAGGAGATTCATCGGCAAACCAAGGTTTGTTTAATCCCAATCCTAATGCTTGGTTTTCCTCATCCATCTGATCCGTTCCAATGGTAAACTCTCCCGAAGGAATCAAAACCATGCCTGCGGGGATTTTTTCCAGACAACCGGAAAAAAGAACTGAAAAAAACAGGCTAACGACCACACACC
>JABIYR010000054.1 GCA_018702695.1 Nitrospina sp.
CATTAACTCCTTAATATCAATGCCTGCCATAGCCATAGGAAAAAGCCCGACTGGCGTGAGGACGGAATATCGGCCCCCGATATCATAGGGGATGACAAAAGCCTTATAGCCCACATCATCGGCTAACTCTTTGAGCGCGCCTTGTTTAGCATCTGTCGTGACTACAATCCGGTCTCGCGTTGCTGTGGCTCCATACTTGTTTTCCAATATTTGCTTGAGTAAACGAAAAGCAATAGCCGGTTCTGTGGTCGTGCCTGACTTAGAAATCACGTTGAGACATACATCTCGACCTGAAACCAAATCGAAAAGATCAGCATGGTAATCAGAACTGATATTCTGCCCGGCAAAATAGATTTCTGGACCCCCGTCCTTGCCGTATTGATTATAAAAAGACGGTTTTAAATATGATAACCCCGCTCGGGCCCCTAAATAAGACCCACCAATACCGACTACAATTAAAACTTCGCAAGAACCGCGCATTGAGTTGGCTGTTGATTCGATTTCATCCAAGAGGGAACTAGAAAAACTTGAAGGCAGGTGCAACCACCCTAAATAGTCTGAGCCTAAACCTGTGCCAGATTCTAATTTATCGTGGCATTGACGAACCTGCGGCTGAAGTTCATCGACCTCCTCTTGTGAAACAAAAGGTCTCAGGTTTTGGGTATCTAGAGAAAGTTTTGACATGCGTTAAGGTCGGTCCAGTTTGCTAAATTTTGAACCTTCTAATGTCAAATTATACATCAGACCTTTTTGGCCAAATACAAATGCGATAATCGGATCTTTAACATTTGTCGTATCCAAAGACTCGCCCACACCTAACGAGATCAAAGCCACCGAACCATCCACGCCTGCCTTCCAACCTTCACTATTTCTAAACTGTTTTAAAGCTTCATTTTTGGTAAATACCAGTATTATTGATTTAGTTTGAGCGCCCAGCTGAAACCCAATTGACGCCGCCATCGTGCTGTAATACTCAACCGTTTTATTACCAACTCTTAAGGCTCCTTCACCGTATTCACCGCCTATCCCGAAACCTGCTTTGATAACTTTAGGAAAAACAAGAATTCCTTTGGCAGTCTTGACCAAATCATTACTTCCTAGTACTTCCTTTTTAAATCGCTCTAAGGTCACATCCACACTTACATCGATTTCTTTAGCAGTATCCGCTAATGTCAAACTCGGCAATGCAAATAAAATATAAACCCATAACACAACTAGAACAAATCTCTGGTGACGTTTTAAAACCCTATGATCAGTCATCGGCGTACGATCTTTCGTTTGATGTAAATAAATAAGCACTCAACTTTATCATATTTAGTGCTAGGCACAACAGTTTTCAAATTCTTTCAGTTACCAAATTAAACTAGACATAAGCAGTTAACTATTTGATTTCAAGGATATTAAATACCTAACAGAACAGACGACTGACAAGCAAACACTACCTATCAATATAAACACAAGGCAGTTAACCTTACCCGTAATTTTTAGGAGGTGGCCTATGTTAACGAGACTAAAATTTGGGAGGCAATAAAACTAGTCAATAGATCAACCCGCTTCTCCGAAACCCCCATTAAGGGTTACGGAGAAGCGGGTTTGTATCGAGAAGAAAATATTTCGTAACGTTTGTAATCTTACAGAGGTGTCATCCCCAACCGGAGACCTTTGCGTTAGTCAAAAGTAGGTTGCTTCGAGGACCTCAGCATGACTTTTATTTGGCTATTACAGTGTAACCCTGAATATACCGAAATCAATAAACGCGATTATGCGGTCAGACCTTTTTCCCCTAACCACCGTTCGGCTTCTAAAGCGGCGGCACAACCCGTACCTGCGGCGGTAATGGCCTGACGATATTTATGATCGTGAACATCACCGGCGGCAAATACCCCTTCAATATTAGTTTCTTGAGTGCCTGCCTTCAGTTTAATATATCCAGCATCATCCAAATCTAACTGCCCTGAAAAAATGGAAGTATTGGGAACATGACCGATGGCGTAAAAAATACCCGTGACATCAATCTCACGCACATCCCCTGTCTTAATATTTTTGAGTTTGGCTCCGGTCACATAATCTTCACCCACCGCATCTTCAAAAACAGTATCCCAAAGAATCTCCATCTTAGGGTTATTTAAAGCTCTTTCTTGCATGATCTTGGATGCTCGAAGCTCGTCGCGCCGATGAACCAAATAAACCACCGAACCGAATTTGGATAGGTAAGTGGCCTCTTCAACAGCCGTATCCCCTCCCCCGATAACCATCAAGGGTTGATTGCGAAACATGGGAAGCGCGCCATCACACACGGCACAAGCTGACATGCCGTTGTTCCACATTTTTTCTTCATTGGGAACGCCCATCCGTTTTGCCGTGGCCCCGGTTGAAATGATCACCGAATGCGCTCGGATTTCGCGGTTCTCGGATTTCAAAACAAAAGGACGTTGGCTGAAATCAGCAGAGATCACATCTTCCTGAACCATTTCTGTTTTAAAACGTTCTGACTGCTTGCGGAATAACTGCATCAGCTCAGGCCCACCGATGCCTTCAGGAAAGCCTGGGTAATTTTCAACTTCAGTGGTGGTAGTCAACTGCCCTCCTGCTGAACCACCCATCATATAACCTTCAAACATAAATGGGCTGAGGTCTGCTCGTGCGGCATATATCCCCGCAGTGTGTCCGGCAGGTCCCGAACCGACTATGACAACATTTTTCACATCAGACATATCTAAACCTTTCTACTGTTCTACCTGGATACAGCGAAACCCGACATCGCTATATCTCAAGACAGGGTCTTTTTTGACCCGGTCAGAAATTCGTAAATAATGGCTGGGAGAGTTCCAAGAGCCCCCCTTCACCACTTTATCTTCATCTTTAGAGGAAGGCATCTCCTCACCTGCTTTGACCGAGCTAAAATCATCTCGGCTCCATTCATAGACATTACCCATCATATCGTAGAGGCCATTAGAGTTGGCATCAAGCTTACCAACTTCTTTCGGTGAGCCGGTTGCGTACAATTGCTGGTAATGCGCACCACCCAATTTTTGCCCCTGGGCCGCGGCTTCCCATTGTGCCTCGCTCGGAAGTTTTCCATCGCGCCAAGAACAATAAGTTTCAGCATCTTTCCAGTTTACAAAGACCACCGGTTGATGCGGCTTATTAAAATCTTCAGGACGATCATCATGCAGGACTTCCGGTTCGCAAACCCCGGCTAAGAAACATTCCCGATAATCGACATTGGTGACTTCATACTTATCTATGCTGAAAGCATTGAGTGTGACCTTTCTAGGCATCTCATCATTACACCAGTCAGCATTATTTTGCTCTTCTTCACAGTAATAACTACCCAGACTGTATTCCCCAGCGGGAATCAAAACCCGTTTATCAACAGTCTCAGCATAAAGAGAAAAAGGCAAAGCCCACAAACTTAGGGTGACAAAACCACAGCCTAGAATTCGTTGAAATCGTAAGAAAGTCATACTTTTATCTTGTTAAAAATTGCATTTTTCACGTCATCATAATCCGCAGGTAAGTCAACAGGCGAGAAGGCATATTCAGACTTGATGCCCTCTAACTGATCGGTATGATATTTGAAAAGAAAGTCGGTGAATTTTAACCCATTGGCAGTAGAAATCACCACCACACGATCTTTCTGCTTAATTTTCCCCTGATTGATCAGCTTCTCAAGTACCGCCAGAGCCACTCCGGTATGGGGACAACACAAAAGCCCCGTCTTATTGGCCCGGCCCACCGCATTTGCCAATTCGCTTTCACTCGCCTCTTCAACGATGCCATCAAAAGCCTGAAGCGCGCGAATGGCTTTTTTATAACTTACAGGGTCGCCAATTTGAATGGCACTCGCCAAAGTCGTTTTAGCCTGAACTGATTCAAACGTTTTAAAACCTTTAATATAACTTCGGTAAAGCGGGTCTGCCTGAGCCGCCTGTGCACAAACCAGACGCGGTAACTTGTCAATAAGGCCCAGATCATAAAACATCTGAAAACCTTTTCCCAACGCGCTAACATTCCCCAAATTGCCACCCGGAACGATTACAAAGTCGGGTACTTCCCAATTAAATTGCTGAACGATTTCGAAGCTGATGGTTTTCTGCCCTTCAATTCTCAGGGAGTTCATGGAGTTTGCCAGATAGATATCATTTTTCTGGCAGACTTCCTGCACCAGTTTCATACAGCCGTCAAAATCTGTATCGAGAGACAAGGTCAGTACACCATGCGTGATGGGTTGAATCAATTGCGTCAACGAGACTTTATCTTTAGGCAAAAACACAATGGCGGGAATACCCGCGACGGCACAGTAGGCAGCCAGCGCGGCAGAGGTATCTCCGGTGGAGGCACAAGCCACAGCTTTTATATCTCTGCCACCGGCAATGATTTGCTTGACCATCGAAACCAATACGGTCATACCCAGATCTTTAAAAGAACCTGTATGAGCCATACCACATTGTTTGACCCATAAATCATCCAAGCCGAGTTGATGCCCCAAACGCTCGGCCCAGAAAAGGTTGGAGCCCCCTTC
>JABIYR010000139.1 GCA_018702695.1 Nitrospina sp.
GAAAACACCAATGGGCTCATTCGCCAATATTTACCAAAATCACAACCCTTGAATAACGTCACCCAGAAACAACTGAACTACATCATGGATCAACTTAACCATCGACCCAGAAAAACTCTTGGTTTCAAAACGCCATATGAGCTATTCTTCAAAAAGAAAACTTTACTAACTGTTGCACTTCACACTTGAATTCGCCCCTTATATTAGATAAAAATATCGTATTTCATTTTGTGAAAAACTCACTCTGTGATTTGGCTGACTCCATCGCGGATAGCACTTTTCAATTCAATTGCTTCCTCAGAAGGTATCGACTTAACCACTTTTTGAGTCTCGGGATCAATAATCTTTAGCACGACATCGTTGCTATCGGTTACCGAGAGCTTTTTATTACCGATATCAGTGCCTGATTGACCTTTCTGGCTGGTTTGCGCCAGATCCTGAGCTTTGTCAGACAGATTGACTGAGTCTTCCGGCAGTTTTGGGGCAGAAGTCGAGCTGGACTTACTAGGCCCGGAACTTTTTGAAGAAACTTTGGCTGTTGGAACTGCAGGATTTCCAGCTGAATGAACGGCTTGGGTATCCATAATGCTTTACCTCTATGAAGTTTAAGAAAAAAGTCAAACAACATTAATTTGAGGTTTTATAGGCTTTTCCTTTTTACGTGCTCAATTTTTGCCTATAGCACCCGTTCTTCTTAACGGAGACTTTTCATAAATCTTTAGGGAATTTGAAAAAATAAATCATAATTTCACGAAAAATGACTGGTAGGGCCGAAAAGTTTGAATTGAGGCTTTTTAAAGGTTATCATGTCGCCCAAAAAAATAATTGAAAACAAAGTGGTTTCGCAGATTGTACCCGGTTTTTTAGGGTTCGATTGCCCATGCCTATCAAATATATATGGAAGAATTTCGCAACATCCTGAAATACGCCAAGCCGTATACTAAAAGCCTTGTTTTTGCATTCACTTGCTTGGTTTTGACTTCACTGATCAACCTAGTATTGCCTTTGATCGTGCGCAATATGATCAATGCGGTAATCGTATTGAAAGATCATGCGGTGTTAGATAGCTTGGCGTGGGATCTAATCATCATCATCGGTTTACAGGCGGTGTTTGCCGTTGCGCATAATTATATATTTGGCTTTGTCGGCCATCGTATGACGACAGATTTTCGTATTGAGTTTTTCTCTCATATTCAGTCTCTGTCATTGCGGTTTTTTCAGGAGCGGCGGGTGGGCGAAATTTTATCCCGCATGAATAACGATATCTCCGTTATTCAGAATGCATTGGTGACCATTCCCGTAGCCTTCTTGCGCCAAAGCATCACCCTTTTAGGGGCGATGACGATCATTCTTTACCTGAACTGGAAGTTGACAGGGCTGATTTTATTGATCTTACCTCCTCTGATGATATTTGCGCGGGTCTTTGGCCGACGACTGAAAACAATTTCAGAAAAATTACAGGATCAGGTGGCGCAGGCGGTGGTGGTTCTTGAAGAGGTCATGTCGTCCATCAAAATTGTCAAGTCTTTCACCCGCGAACCGTATGAGCGTGATCGCTTTCAAGAGAAAATAGAAACGGCCTTTGAAAGGGCTGTGGACAAACTCAAGGTTTCTTCATTTTTTGGTCCATTCATACTTGGGCTCACCTTCTTAGTTTCCGCATTGTTGATCTGGTATGGCGGTTATCAGGTCATGCAGGGGGCGACCACACCGGGTGAATTGGCGGCATTTTTCCTCTATGCTTTGATCATAGCAGGGCCAATAGGAACTTTTGTCAGGTTATATACTCAAGTGCAGGAGGCACGCGGGGCCATTCAAAGAGTTTATGAGATTCTTGATACCGAGCCTATTATCAAAAATCCCGACAACCCAGTATCTCTGGGTGATATATCGGGAGGCATTGAGTTTGAAAACGTGAGCTTCGGTTACCAAGATACGACTCAGGTAATTCAGGATGTTAGTTTCAAGGTACTCCCTGGCCAAACCATTGCTCTGGTCGGCCCCAGTGGAGCCGGAAAATCTACTCTCATTAAACTTCTACTTCGTTTCTTCGACCCGGTATCTGGAGTCATTCGGCTGGATGGTCACGACATTCGCACCTTGAATCGTGAAAATTTTCTCAGTCAGATAGGTCTTGTTCCGCAAGAAACACTTCTTTTTGGTGGGTCGGTAAGAGAAAATATTCTTTATGGAAAACTCAATGCCACGGAAGCCGAGCTAAAAGAGGCGGCAGAAAAAGCCAATGCCTATGAGTTCATCATGAACCTTGAAAAAGGCTATGATACGACGGTTGGAGAAAAGGGAACCAAACTATCCGGGGGAGAAAGGCAGAGAATAGCCATTGCCCGAGCGATATTGAAGGACCCTAAAATTTTAGTGCTGGATGAGGCGACCTCCTCATTGGACAACCGTTCTGAATCTCTCATTCAGGATGCTTTGGAAACATTGATGGCACACCGCACTACCTTTATCGTGGCGCACCGCTTGAGCACCATCCATAAGGCGGACCAAATCATTGTTCTGGATAAAGGAGGGGTTGTTGAGGCGGGCCAGCATGAAACATTGATGAGCCAAAAAGGGCTCTATCACACTCTATATACCATGAAAATGCTCGACCCGACTGCCCATGAAGAGCTGGGTTCGTAACGCGATTCACCGCGGGCAATAGTTCCGATCTGTGAAAATCTCGGATGCCCGTCAATGACGGGGGCGGGACTATTCTCCCGGATCGGCACCGGTCAAAAAACCCACCAAATGTGCTTTTTTCTCTGCATCACCACGATAATAAGTGCGCACCAATCTCTGAATTAAATCATTCAGTGTTGGGTCTTCGCCATAAGTTTCCATTGCTTCATTGACACATGGTTCCTCACCACCCATAGCATTGGGAGTCTTCTTTATTGGGCCTCTGCCAGTTAATAGCCAAATGATATTGAGATCTGAATGCTGGTAAAGCTTGGCAATCGTGTCTGCCGAAGGAAGAGACTTGTTGTTTTCAATGTCCGACAATGACCCCTGAGAAATTCGGATTAACTTTGCTAATTCGAAAGATTTCAGCGGTAGAGATTTCCTCCACTGCCGAAGACGAGATCCAAGAAATTTAGCTGTGCCTGATTTTTTTTCTTGCATTTTACGGTATACCAAATTATGATTGACAATGCCTAGCTCTAACTAAAATAAATTCAAAAGCGCAAAAAGGTAGAATTGAATCTCAGTCTGCGTTTTTTTAGCCAGAGACTAGAAAATTATTTCCCAATGACCTTTTAAAAAATTGAATAACCGAATTCCCGTAATCTTCAGCGTCAAACCAGGTGTTAGAGGGAAAGTTCATGACGAAAAGATCAAAAAGTCTCTTTTAAGCCCTGAAACAGTCGATATATCTATAATTCCTCAAAATTTTCCTGTCGTCAATCTTTTTTCGTGATTTTGTTGGTTTAAAATTTTTACAATGGTGTAGTTAATTCGACGACATTGAAAAGTATCATATATGTCGAGACCCTAGAAATCAATAGGTAATGGTTTATTTTTAGGTACTAGGATTTGAAAATAGCCCACCATTTCTTTGAGCGTATAATGTTGGATCAGGAACTTATATAGGTGGGGAGAGTAGCTGGAGAGCCTTCTTTCTTCTCGCCCATCGATGGCGATGTCGACGTAAATCACTATTTCAGGCAGTTTAGATTTAAGTAGCGTGACCAGTTTTAGTTCTTTATCTTCTTCGAGCATACCCGGCAAGACCCATTCATAGGGGGTTGGGTTAACCCGGTCAGAAAGAAAATAAAAAATAGGGTTCAAAGGCAGAGCCAGAATAGCATCTCCTTTATTAGAGTACAGATTGATTTTTTTCACCACGGTTTCTATCCATTTTGCTTCTTCAGGGCTTGTGTAGACATCGACTTTGTCCAAAGAGAGAGGCGCTGTTTCCAGCTTCATTGCGCCAATACTGCCAGCATAAAAACCATGATGCGTGTTCATTTCGAAAAAAAATAGGAAGGGCAGAAAGACGGTGAGAAGGTTCAAAGGCAACCGTGTCAACAGCCCCCCTTCTTGTTCTCCCGAACATTTTTGCGAAGACAGAATTTTTGCGCGTCCTCGATATAATAAATAGCAAAACAAAAGATAGAAAGGCGGTAAGGTTCTTAATAGATTGTCGAACCCAGCGCGCCATATCACCAGACCGAAGGCGCAAATGCCGAACAGCAAAATGGCAAGCACAATATAAAACTGGGGTTCCTTTTCGATAAGTAGTGAGCGCAAGAGGTGGACAGCTACCATGCCATATGTGACTAGTGGGAGGTAGAATAAAACCCTTTCAAACATTTGGTGGATGCCAACTTCTTCGAGCAAAGCGAAGAACGGAAAAAAATCTGGGAACGGGTTTCCCCACACCTCATGTGCATCCACCACCAGTTTAAATACTTTGATAAAATAACCGTCTTGCCCTAGATAGAGGGTGAACAGTATGACAATGGCTGCCCCGACTCCATAATAAACTTTAGGAGAACGTTCTGTTGAAGAAGTGTTTGGTATAAAACGAAAATTCAGTGGCTCCGATGTTGTAAAAAATAATAAAGCTAGCAGAGTCAGGCTGATTAAAATTGAAAAAAGCGTGACTTCAAATTTGAAAAAGGAACTCACAAAAATAGCCGCCCCCAACCCCGCAAGCGATGCCAAATTTCTTTTTTCTAGTAAATTGACCAGACAATACAGGTTTAAAATAACGAAAAACGTGTAGAACCGATTGTAATACATGGATGGCGCAGAGAGCATGAACAAAGCTGCCAACAGAGCAAACCCGGCGGGCATGATTTTGCGCCCGAGAGAATAAATCATCATCACCATAGGGGGGGTGATGAGAAGAACCCCGATACGCAAACTTTGAATCTCGATGCCGAACAGTTTAAAAAAAAGCATTCCATACCAATAGCGACCGGGTAAATAGCCGTTGGGGTTGAAATCAACCAGAGCTTTTTCTCCGTTCAGGGTTCTCAGCGTTCCATTGGCATAGCCTCCCTCATCCCAAATATTCAATCCATATTCAGAAAAAGACCAGAAATAGGCTAATAGAGCAACGTAAATGAAAGAAATACGTCCCCAACGCTTGGCATGGGTAGATGCATTGTCCATGTTTATTCTTTTAAAAATGCCTGCATTTCTTGAGCGAGGCTTTGGTTTTCTTTGAGGAGGTCTTGCAAACAGAGCTTTTTATCGTTCGTGCTTTGCAGGTTTTTTTTAACCCGGAAAATACGGGCAAGAGATTGTTCGATCGTGGCAGATGCTATTCTGCCTGTTTCAATATCTTGCATCATTGCATTTTGCAAGGCTGTGACTTTATCCAGATCATGACAAATGAGAAACAAATCAACCCCTGCTTGAGTTCCCAGTACTGGAATGGACTCCAGCTTTTGGTCAATGGCCTGCATCTCCAAGTCATCAGACATGATGAGCCCGTTAAACTGCAAATCGTGGCGCAGAACATCCTTCATAATAGCGGGAGAAAATGTAGCCGGTTGCTCAGCATCCCATGCCGGGTAAACAACATGCGCCGTCATGATCACTTGCAAGCCCTGCTGAATGGCATGTTTAAAAGGGACTAATTCAGTTTGTTCCAAAGACTGGCGCGTTCGTTCGACACGAGGTAGAGTCAAATGCGAATCTTGCGAGGTGTCTCCATGACCGGGAAAATGTTTCCCAACCGGGATCACCCCAGCATCATAAAACCCACGAATCAGTTCTGCACCCAAACGAGCGACCTTTTCAGGGTCGGTGTCCAAAGCTCGGTGACCGATGATCGGGTTGGCGGGGTTAGAGTGAACGTCGAGAACCGGAGCGTAATCCATATTCACCCCGACGGCGCGCATTTCTTTTCCCATTGCCAAGCCAAAGCGATAAGCCAACTCCAACGAGTTGGCCTGTCCGAGACACGACATAGGGGGGAAGCGAGTAAAAGGCGCACCGAGTCGCGCCACCCTGCCCCCCTCTTGATCGACCGAAATAAAAAGCGGAGGCACATCAGGCTGATCTGCTACTAGCGATTGCAGGTCGTTGATCAACGTAAGCAATTGATCGGGACTTGTAAAATTTCTCTCAAAAAGAATCAACCCGCCAATGCCTTGTTGAACAATCAACTCTTCAGTGCGAGCGTTGAGGGTGGTTCCTTCAAACCCAGATACAATCATCTGGCCAGTTTGTTGTTTTAGCGAAAGCAAAAAGAATCCATATCAGGAAAGGGTTGATGAACGAGCGGCGTTGCCCGGTTGAACAGCGTTATGTTACCATAACGATGATATCAACCCTCAATACTTAATCTATGCAACGCAGAGTCGTGATCACCGGTCTGGGGGCAGTCAGCCCGAATGGCATCGGTTTAAAAAATTTTTGGCAAAACACCTGCAACGGAGTGAGCGGCATAGACCGGATCACCCACTTCGACCCAGCCGGTCTGGCGTGCCAGATAGCTGGCGAAGTGACTCAGTTTGATCCTTCGCAATATTTTTCCGCATCCGATTTAAAAAAACTACCCCGCTCGGTTCCCTTAGCGGTGGCGGCTACGCAAGAAGCCCTAGCTCATGCAGGCTTAGACCTAGCCCATTTTTCAGAAGAAGAATTTGAAAGCCTAGGGGTTCTGGTGGGGAGTGGAGGTTCTGGTTTTGACTTTTCAGAAAAACAATTTGAAATTTATTTCTCCAAGCAAAAACATAAAATAAGCCCTTATGCCATTTCCAACTCATTAGTCGGCATGCTTTCCAGCGAAATTTCTATGTATTTTGGTTGTAACGGCAGAAGCCATGTTATGTCGAATGGTTGCACCAGTTCCACCGATGCCTTGGGTTATGCTTTCAACACCATTCGCTACGGTCAGGAAGACTGGTTTATCTCAGGTGGGGTCGAGTCTTGCGTCACCCCGGCTATGATGCACGGGTTTGAGAGAATGAAGGTGAACCCGGCAAATTATAATGATGTCCCGACACGCGGGTCGCGCCCTTTCAATATAGACCGAGAAGGTTTTGTGCTGGCAGAGGGTGCATGGATGCTGATACTGGAAGAACTCGAACATGCCAAAGCGCGTGGGGCTGATATCATTGCCGAAATAGCAGGCTACGGAACCACCTGTGATGCCTACCATCGAGTCGTCATCATGCCAGACGGCAAACAATCTTCAAGAGCCATGAGCTTAGCCCTGAACGACGCGAAAGTAAATGAAGACGAAGTCGATTATATTAATTTTCATGGCACGTCAACGCTGATCAATGACAGGGTCGAAACGCTGGCGGTCAAACGGACTTTCAGCAACCACGCTCCAAACCTTGCATGCAGTTCGACCAAGTCAATGGTGGGGCATCCGCAAGGCGCATCGGGAGCATTGGGCGTTACCGTCTCGGCCCTTACGTTAAAAAATGGGTTCATGACCCCCACCATAAATATGGAAAACCCGGACCCAGAATGTGACCTGGACTATGTTCCGAATCAAGGCAGAGAAGCAGACCCCAAAATAGCCATGAGCAATTGCATATCATTCGGGTCAAAAAACTCGGCCCTCGTCCTGAAAAAATTTGATTGAAATCATGAGCGTATTCTCACATCGAATAAAAAAAATGATGCTAGTTGGGGCGATGGCTCTAGTTCTGACAAATTGCGCTGGAAAACTAGTGGATGTCAACGTCACCATAGTCGACCAAAAAACGGCATTAGAAAACCAGATATTAGGCAGTTATGAAGAGTTAGATAGCGATGTTCTGCTTCTTGCATCGGTGCGCTCAGTCGATGAAGAAGGCAAGCTCAAACCCGCGACCGAAATTCCAAAAGGCAAACTCAAAGCCTTACGCGCCTTGCAACGTCAAGAGTTCAACCACGATGATATTCAGGCATTCAAACAAAGCCTTTGCGCCGGAGAAGGCAATGACGGCCTGTTGAAATTTTTCGATAACGCCCGCACAAAAACCGATGCCAACTATAAAAAATTTGTCACAACCCTGATTGCCGAAGAAAATGCAGACCGGTTGACGGTTTTAGAAAGAATCGTCGCCACCAACGAAACCTTCAGCGACCAAGACCTGCCCAAAGTCCAAAAAATCTCCGCCAGCCTCAACCGCGATAACGCCAAACCCGGCGAAAAATTCCAAAATGAAAAAGGCGAGTGGGTCATCCGCCGCTAGGCCCACGGTCAACGGATCGTAATGTTATCAGACTGGAAACAAGCTAGATCGATTTAGTGAGCTTGAGGTTTTTGATTTCCTGAACTTCTGAATCTGTCCAACCGTATAATGAAATCGTAGAATAATATTTTGCAGAAAATAAAATTTCGCATCACCGCACAAGCGAAAGAGGTTAGCAAGTGCGTACCTAGTAATACCGCACTTTAGTACCATTTTGAGTACTCTTACTTAATTTCTAGATCATGGAACTAAATAAATTTAATAGGCAGAAAAAGACTTGCCCCCTTTTCTTTTTAGTGGATCTGCCCCCTTCACTTCAATTCAGAATTATTCACCATAGATCAATTTATCGGAAAACATGGTAAAAACGTCAGAATCAAAATCAAAGTATGTTGTTACCCTGACCCGACCCCCTAAAAGTAGTCCAAATGTTAAACTTATAAAAACCATTTGGTAAGGGGGATGTTATGGCGAGGAAACGATATTCAGCAGAGCAGATCATAGTGAAATTGCGAGAAGCGGAGGTTCTGGAAGCGAAGGGTAAAAGTCTTGGAGAGATCGCAAGGAGTATTGGGACAGCTGAGCAGACGTTGATTCGCTGGCGCAAAGAGTATGGCGGATTACGCTTGGAACAGGCAAAGCGGTTTAAGGAACTGGAGAAAGAGAACATTCGACTCAAGCGATTGGTAGCGGACTTAAGTCTGGATAAGGCTATATTGAAGGATGCCGCCTCGGGAAACTTGTAAGCCCGACACGGCGTCGAGAGGCAGTGGCGAACACGATAGAGTGTTATGGAGTATCAGAACGCCGTGCCTGTCGGATTCTGGGGCAGTGTCGGGCGACGCAGAGATATGTTGTTAGAAAAGAGGAGGATCGTTTACGGCATCATGTGATTGATCTTTCCAAAGAATATGGACGCTATGGTTATAAACGGATCACGGCTTTATTGAGGCAGGACGGTTGGCGTGTGAACCATAAACGTGTGTACCGTATCTGGCGCGAGGAGGGGCTGAAAGTACCTACACGCCAACCAAAACGGGGTCGCCTTTGGAAGAATGATGGTTCCTGTGTTCGCAAAAGACCAGAGCATAAGAATCATGTGTGGTCGTATGATTTTGTTCATGATAGGACGCATGACAATCGTTCTTTTAGGGTTCTCACGGTCATTGATGAGTTCAGCCGTGAGAGTTTAGCAACGGAGCCAAGAAGGAAGTTCACATCGATAGATCTGATTGAGGAGTTGACTAACCTATTCATTTTGCATGGCCGACCTGAGCATATACGTTCGGATAATGGTCCTGAATTTACATCAAAAGCGATTCGAAAATGGCTAGGCAACCTTAAGGTCGGCCCCTTGTTTATTGAGCCAGGGAGTCCTTGGGAGAATGGATATAATGAATCATTTAATGGAAAACTCAGGGATGAACTATTAAATGGAGAAATATTCTACACTTTGGCGGAGGATAGGATCATAATCGAAAGGTGGCGAGTTCATTACAATACCAAGAGGCCACATACCAGCTTAGGCTATCGACCTCCAGCACCCGAGGTCATCATGTTGCCAAAGATGAATGTGAAAAATGAACTCTAAAAATGGACTAACTAACGGGGTTTGGTCA
>JABIYR010000052.1 GCA_018702695.1 Nitrospina sp.
CGACCCGATTTTCGAATTCAGCTATGGCTGTTGTTTTTGGACCAGCAAAACCCGGTTGTCAGCGGCACTCGGGTTTGAGTTTGATAAGGGCGATATGCATTGGTATCCCAAAGGGAGCCTCACGGGTACGGTTCGAGCTGTGCGCAATAGCTGGCAACCTCGGTTAATGGTTGACTCGAATTGGGCAGAAGAAACCCAGCAATAATTTTTACAAACGAGTTTCATTCTTCTTGGCGTATCATACTTAATTATATAATATTTTATTGGGATAGCCTGTCGAACAGTGGCAGGGTTTTTTTATGTTATGGGCGAGCAACAATTTAAAGTGGAAAAAGCCAAAGCGCGAAAACTTCGTCAATCGCAATGGTGGAAGGAAAAAATTCAGATCGGTGCTTGCCACTACTGTGGCGGGCGTTTCACACCTGAAGAGTTGACGATGGATCATATCGTCCCCATTTCACGAGGGGGTAAAAGTAAGCGCGGGAACCTAGTTCCTTCGTGTAAAAAATGTAATGTGAATAAAAAATACTACACCCCGGCTGAGATCATTCTTCGTGAAAAGTTTGGTCAGGATATAAAATTTTAGGCTAGTTGAGTGGGATACTAAGAAAATAGGTAAACAAATATCTTCTAATATAATTAAGGTTTGAGTTATATATGCAAATTCTTTTAGATTCAGATTGCCTGATTCAGGCATTAGAAAATATAGATGGTTCCGCGATTTTAAATCTCTGTCGTCAGGAAGGTTGTAACGGTTGGGTGTCATCGACCTCAGTGCCTGCTATTTTAGAAGGGACGAAAGCCACTCGAGCAGAAGTTCAAACGCTTTTGCAAAGTTTGGCGGTTCTGACCCCTACGGCTCATGATGTGGATCTGGCATTGGAGGCTCAAGAACCTTTTTCGGCAACATTATTGGCGCATTTGGTGAAAGCTTCCGGCTTGGATGCGGTGGTTACGCTCAAGCCTGAAAATTATTCTGGCTTGTCGGTAGAGGCTTTGACCCCAGGACAGTTGCAGGAAAAGCTGGATGCACCTCTGCCACCCGTCAAAGAAGTGCGTTTATTGGATATCACCGCTTCGTATCATCAGATCTTGAATGAAGTGGAAAAGGAGATGGCCGAAACAATGCGCTCTGGTTATTTCATTCTTGGTCCCAAAGTAGCTAAGATGGAAGAGCGGATGGCCTCCTATTGTCAAGCCAAGTACGCAGTCGGGGTTTCATCGGGCACCGATGCTTTACTGATTGCATTGATGGCGGCAGGAGTGGGGCCGGGTGATGAGGTGATCACCACGCCTTATACCTTTTTCGCAACGGCGGGGTCGATTGTCCGCACGGGAGCTAAGCCCGTTTTTGTGGATATTAATGATATTACTTTTAATATTAAACCCGAGCATATTGAGCGTTGTATTACTCCCAAAACCAAAGCCATCATTCCCGTTCACCTGTATGGACAATGTGCAGACATGGACCCCATTCTACAATTGGCTGAAAAGAACGGTTTGCGGGTGATTGAAGACTCGGCTCAATCTATTGGCTCTGAATATAAAGGCAAGCCGTCAGGTTCGTTGGGCGATATGGGGTGTTTCTCGTTTTTTCCGGCAAAAAATCTGGGCGGTTTTGGAGACGGAGGGATGGTGACCACCAATTCGGAAGAACTCTATAATGAGCTAAAAATTCTCAGAGTGCATGGCTCAGAACCAAAATATTATCATAAGGTAATGGGTGGCAATTTTAGGCTGGATGCTTTGCAGGCTGATGTAGTCAGTGCTAAATTAAATTTTCTGGAAGAGTGGACCGAAAAAAGAAGGAAAAATGCACAGACCTATCATAAGCTTTTAAAAGATGCCGCGATGACTCCGTTTGTGCAGTTACCTCCTGAAGTGTTTCCCCGGCATGTCTATAACCAGTATGTTCTGCGCGCGGGAAAGCGTCGAGACGAACTGAGAGCGTTTCTCAATAAAAATGGAATTGGCTGCGAAATTTATTATCCCATCCCGCTTCACCTTCAGGAATGTTTTAAATCTTTAGGTTATAAAGAAGGTGATTTTCCGGAATCAGAAAAAGCCGCGCGTGAAACCTTGGCGCTTCCTATCTCGCATGAGGTGAACCGAAGACAGCAGGAATATGTTGTCGAAAAGATTCAGGAGTTTTTTCTGGGAGAGTGATCCCCTGTCTGTTTAGAACTGAAGTGGTGGCTCTTTCTCTAGAGGTTTCTCTCTCGGAGTATGAACCTGGCTTTCGCCTATCATGATGATATGGAACCCCAGCTTTGTTTTAATGGGTTCTGGAATTTTGAATTTTTCCGCTTTCATGATTGCATCGATCAAGTCTTGGTCCATGGTTTGCGGGGCTATTTCCATCCCCTGATAAACCCAGCCTAATGAACCGCCCAACGCCTTGCTCATGCATACGCTATATTTTTTTGCCAGACGGGTGAAGAATTTCTCCACGTTTTCCCAATCGTGATAAGTCTTGTCGGGGTCGTCTACTTCCTGTTGTGCTAGGTCATTCTGGTAGTCGGTGAGAGTTTCCCATATCATATTTGCTGATTCTAAAGAGGTCATGCGAATATTTTTGATTCGATATTCCATCGGCTTATCGGTCGTGAAACTCTTCTTCTTGGGGATGAAGGCCTTTTTAATTTTTGGCTTGGCTCGCACAGGAGCTTTTGGTTCCGCTTCAATCGGTTGGGGTTCTTTTGCTGTTTTGTCCCGCTCGTAAATGGTATTTTCGGGTTCTTGAGGCGGTTTAATTTCGGACATAATATCTATATATAATTAAGGTGATTATAAAATTGCCTAGTATTTGTTAGAGGGAGTTTAGTTTGAATGGATTCATTTTTCAAGCCATATAGACTCTAAATATTGCAAGACAGCTCCCTGAGAGTTGCACCCAATGACCTCCTGAGCAGAATCTTTCACTTCTGGTAACGCATTTCCCATGGCAATGGCGTGACCCGCAACTCGAAACATTTCCAAGTCATTCGGGTAGTCTCCAAATACAACGGTACGGTTTAGAGGAATTCCCAGCTTATGGGTGAGAGTCTTGAGCATATTACCCTTGTTCGCCTCCTGATGGAAGGCCTGTAACCAATAGTGGCCATGCGTGGAAACATCTTTGGCAAAATATAAATTAAGAGAGCCAAAATGAGTTTCTTGCAAAGATTGGTAGATAGGCTCTAGACGGTCATGGGTGTCGATCAACAAAAAACCAAAAACCTTTTCACCTGACGGAAATTTAAAGTCTTTAAAGCCGTTGACTTGCTGAAGTCGTCTGTCACCTTCTAAGCTACGAATATAAGCCTGTGACCCAGAGTTAGTAGTGCCTTGGTAATACAGCTTATGTTGCTCTCCTAAGGCATAGATAAACGGGTCGATGTTTTGGGATAAGGCTAAATCCAGCATATTTTCCACAATGGGTTTGTTAATGAGGGATGAGTTTTCCAGAATATTGCCGCTATGAAAATCGGCAAGATAAACCCCATTGAACAAAATGACAGGCAGGTTGAGGTTCAGGCCATGCAAAATAGGGTGGGCGGAATCATAGTTTCGTGCGGTCGCAATGGTGAAACGCAACCCGCTGTCGAGCAGTCGGTTGAGGCGTTTTTTGTAGTCTTCCGGAAAAGAGCCATCGGGCCGTAACAGTGTGCCGTCCAGATCGGAAACAAATAAGCATTCTTTATCTGGCAAGAGCTGTGGATTAATTTTGTTGACCATGAATTGAGAGTATGTGGTTGGGCTGGTAATAAATTTTGTGCGAAGCCCCTGTTTGTAAGGAATCGTACAGGAAGTATACTAAACTCAAAGCATTATTTTAAGAGCTCTTGAAAAATTAGCAATCTCCCTGTCAGAGGATTTAGGTTCATGAAATATAAAATTTTTACTCGGTATTGTCAGGCCTCCATTTTTGGAATATTCCTTATGTTTATTTCTTGTTCAAATATTGAGGCTTTTGATTTTTCTGACTGGGATAACTTGGTTAAAAAATATGTGGCCACGAAAACATTGAAAAACATTTCTCTTAATGCGGTTGATTATTCGAGCTTGCAGAAGGACCCTATCTTTTCGGGTCTGATATCGAGGTTGGAGTCTTATCAGCCTGAGAGTTCGACATCGCGTGAAGCCAAGCTCTCTTTCTGGATCAACGTCTATAATATTCTTGCGGCTAAAATGATCACCGATCATTTCCCCCTTAAGAGTATCAAGGATGTGGGAAATTTTTTTAGCCCAGTGTGGAAGCGTTCAGCGGGTATTGTCGGTCGAAAAGAGCGCACGCTCAATGATATTGAACATGAAATCCTAAGGAAAATGGATGAACCTCGTATTCATGTTGCCATCGTATGCGCCTCGATCAGTTGTCCTGATCTTCGCCTTGAAGCTTATTCTGCTGAAAAACTGAATGAACAATTGGACGATCAAATGAGAAGGTTTTTACAATCCCAAACAAAAGGGATGAGAGTGGAGGTAAAGAAAAACCGTGTTTACCTCTCATCCATTTTCAAATGGTTTGCGCAAGACTTTGACAGCCGTGGAGGGGTTTTGAAATTTATAGCGCCTTACCTTCCTGCACAGGAAAGTATGGCACTCAGAGATCCAAAAATAAAGGTTTCCTACTTAGACTATAACTGGAACCTCAATGGAAGCTGAGCTTGAAAAAAAGAGGTGCTTTTCTGCTAAGTCCCGTTTGATCTGGTTTTGGCAATAGCTCAGACTTCCTTTTATGTTTAGGCTGCTCCGCCCGACTTGGCGGGCCAATGCCCGCCAGTTGTCGAACGGTTATCAGTCTGCATGTTTACGAAGAAATGTTGGGATATCAAAGTTAGCCGTTAACGATGAGGCATCCGGATTTTCTTCTTTGATAGAAGATGCCAATGACTTTAAATGTTTGTAAGACGTTGAGTCTGAATCATTTTCAGAAATGGGGCTACCTCCGACTACCTTTCTTAAAGCTGGTCTTTCCTCAGTTCTTACAGGTTCTGCCTCTTCAAAGCCTGTGGCGATGACGGTTACTCGCATTTCCCCTTCCATCTGTTTGTCGATCACTGCTCCAAATATGATATGTGCATCTTCATGCGCATTTTCTTGAATCATCATCGACGCTTCATTGATCTCCAGAAGAGTGAGGTCTTCTCCACCCGTAATATTGATCAAGATTCCTTTTGCACCATCCACAGTTGCTTCATCTAATAGTGGGCTGGAAATGGCTTTTTGTGCCGCTTCCACAGCGCGCATTTCACCACTGGCCGTACCACTACCCATCAAGGCTTTGCCCATGCTACCCATGATGCATTTGACATCGGCGAAGTCCAGATTGATCAGGCCCGGAGTTACAATCAAGTCTGAGATGCTACAGACGGCCTGTTTTAAAACATCGTCGACCAATGAAAATGCTCCGGTGAATGAAGTTTGCTTACCGACATAGCTGAGCAGTTTTTGGTTGGGAATGACGATCAAAGTATCGACCGCCTCTTTGAGTTCTTGGATTCCTTCCTCAGCTTGTCGCAATCTCCGTTTTCCTTCAAATGCGAAAGGCTTGGTGACGACACCAACGGTTAAAGCTCCTGCTTCCTTAGCGATACGCGCTATGATGGGGGCAGCACCGGTACCCGTTCCGCCGCCCATTCCAGCGGTGACAAAAGCCATGTCGGCACCTTCCAACATTTCTCGAATAGTGGCTTCACTCTCTTCGGCGGCATCTCTTCCCACACCGGGGTTTGATCCTGCACCCAGACCTCGGGTCAGTTCTCCGCCAATTTGAATTTTACCCGGACATTCGGATTTCTCAAGTGTTTGCAGATCGGTATTTGCGATGATGAATTCCACGCCACGGATATTATCTCGTACCATAGAATTGACCGCATTATTGCCTCCACCACCAACACCGACGACCTTGATAATTGCTGAATAATCACTTTCGTTATCAAACTCTATTAAACTCATTGTACCCTCCAGGTTTTAAAAAAATTCATCAGCCCAATCTTTCATACGTGAAAATATTTTTTCGAACAGGTTTCTTCCTTGAAGCTCCCGGTTCGTTCCAGATTTAAAACGTTTCGATCCGTATTGGATCAGTCCCGTACAGGTTGCATACATGGGGTTGCTCACGACATCGATCAAACCTCCAAGGCCGATCGGTTTTCCCACCCGTACAGGGGATTGAAATACATTTTCTGCCAAATCAGCCATGCCTTGCATGCAGGATGCTCCTCCGGTCAGGACAACTCCCGAAGAAATAATTTCTCGGTATCCTGACTCGCCGATTTCATGATCTAATAACTCAAACATTTCCCGCGTTCGGGCTTCAATGATTTCGCTGAGAATCTGGCGCGAAACGGTTCTGGGTTCTCGACCTCCCACACTGGGGGTCTCGATATTTTCTCCTTCAGAGACCATTGGGGTGTAGGCACAACCATAAGCATGTTTGATTTTTTCTGCTTCGGCATTGGGGGTGCGCAGGCCAATGGCGATGTCATTTGTCATCTGAGCACCAGCGATCGTCAAAACCGCTGTGTGCTTGATGGCACCTTGAAAAAATATCGCTAAGTCAGAAGTTCCTCCACCGATATCGACCATCGCAACGCCAAGTTCTCTTTCATCCTGAGATAAAACCGACTCGCTGGATGCCAGCTGTTCCAACACGATATCCTGAACTCCTAAACCTGCTTTGTTGACACATTTAACAATGTTTTGCGCAGACGTGACAGCAGCGGTAACGATATGAACTTTTGCTTCCAGTCTCACTCCGGCCATGCCGAGAGGAGTTTTGATGCCATCCTGATTATCGACAATATATTCCTGCGGAAGCACATGGATGACTTCTCGGTCGAGCGGGATAGCAATGGCTTTTGCGGCTTCAATGACACGGTCGATATCGACCTGAGTGATTTCTTTTCCCTTCACCGCAATGATTCCATGACTGTTCATGCTGTTTATGTGGCCTCCTGCAATGCCCACAAAGACGGAGTCTATTTCGCACCCGGCCATCAGTTCAGCTTCTTCCACAGCACTTTTTATTGACTCAACGGTGCTGTCTATGTTTATGACAACCCCTTTGCGCAAGCCTCTTGAGGGATATTGTCCCAACCCAATGATGTCTATTTTTTCATCGTCAACAACTTCACCGATGATGCAACAAATTTTGGTGGTCCCAATATCCAGGCCGACAATATAATTATTTTTTTTGGCCATTTGTCCCATTTCCTCCTAGTTGATTTGTTTCTTCATGGAATTTGATTTAGCTGAGATATGATCTCTGACCACAACTTGATCTTTGAATGATAAGTCGATCATTTTAATGTTGACGTTATCACCTTCCAGAGTATCGAGAACAATCATAAATTTTTTAAACCCTTCTTTTAACGCATCCAAAGACATTTGAATTTGAAGGTCTCGATTGTGAGTGAAAAACACGATTCTTGAACTTCCTTTTAATTCTGCAATGTCCAAAGGATTGTTTGCAAAAAAGGGTAATTTATTAAAATAGTGCATGGTCTTGAGGCTTTGGATGACCTTTTCTCCAGAAAAATTATTTGCATCAGTTCCCATAACGGGTTTGATCAATGGTAACTGTTGATGCTCAGGTTTCTCCTCTGACAGAATCACTCCAAAATTGTCCATTAAAAGCGTTTTTTCAAATTGAATGCGGGCGTAGGGAACGCGCTCGATCAAATCAATCTGAACTTGCTGAGGAAATTTCCTCAGTACCGAAGCGGAAAGAATCCAAGGGTGCTCTGCAAGTTTTGTCGATGCTTGAGACAAGTCATACTTGAAAATATTTTCTCCCTGAATCGGCCCCAGCCAGTCCAGAATTTGATTGTCGGGCAGAGCTTGGTTGCCACTCAACGTGATATCGGTTATTTGAAAGCGCGTATCGGTCGTCATAAAATTATAGCTAGCATAAAACAGGTAAATGACAACCCCTGCCAGAAAAAGTTTTGAGGCCAGTTCAAATAAAATTCGTGACCACGAAAAATCGCGGTTGGATATTTTAGATGGCGCTTTCTTGCTGATGTCGCTACCTCGGCGATTTTTTTTCTTCCTTTCAGAGCGCAGGTCTTGCCACGCGACAGAAGGGCTTTTTTGGCTTGCGACAGCAAAATTCATAATTAAACCGTGTAATCCAGTTGTGCTGTTTTTAAAATTTCTACGACTAAGTCATCAAACTCCAACCCCATGTGTTTTGCCGCCATGGGCAAAAGACTCGTGGGAGTCATTCCGGGGATGGTATTCATCTCAAGAACTTGAGGGATCCCTTCGTGATCTAAAATGACATCCACGCGAGGGAAACCTCTTCCTTTCAAGGCTAGAAATACTTGCTTTGAAACTTGTTTGCACCGATTCACTGCGTCTTCATCGAGTTCTGCTGGACAGATATATTCTGTTTTTCCAGAAGAATATTTTGCCTCATAATCGTAGAAGCCAGACTTAGGACGAATGTGAACAATGGGCATAGGCTCCATCTGGTTCATTCCAATTGCCAATAGTTTTCCGTCAATAAATTTCTCAACAATTATTTCGTCAGAATAACTGAAGGCTACCTTCAATGCGGCTTGCCACTGGCCTTCTTCCTTTACAATGGTCACTCCCAAGCTTGACCCTTGATTGGTAGGTTTGACAACTACCGGAAGGTCGAGACTCCGGTCCGCTTTTTGTCCGGGACTGTTATAGAACACCTCATAATCTGCGGTGGGTATGCCATGAAATTTTAAAATCTCCTTGGATTTTAATTTGTCATAAGCCAGAGCACTGCCCATGACTCCTGCCCCGGTATAAGGGATCTTGTAATATTCGAGCAAACCTTGAATGCATCCGTCCTCTCCGAATGTGCCATGCAGAGCCAGAAAAGCCAGATCGATAGGATTCGATTTTAGCGTGTCTCCAATTTGGTGATCCACTAGAATGGGCAAGGCATTCAAGCCTTTCCTTTTGAGTGCCTCCAGAACGCAGTTTCCCGTGATGCTTGAGATCTCTTGTTCTGAGGAGAGCCCACCCATGAACACTCCAATGGTTTTATTTTGTAAACAATTCACAATATTTCTTACCCATTCTCTTTAAAAGGTCCGCCCCGGCTCTTGGCCAAAAGAGCCGGAGAACAAAGGAAGAGGGGTACCTTTGTGCGCGGACCCATTTAATATTTCATCTGTTCATTCACCTGCGGTGATGATTTCAGTTTGCAATTCTATTCCTGTTTTGTTCTTAACTTCAGTCTTGACATGATCGATCAAACGAATTACATCGCTTGCTGTCGCCCCACCTTTATTGACAATGAAATTAGCGTGCTTGATAGAAACCCCGGCATTGCCAACAGAAAGCCCTTTCAAGCCCAATGACTCGATCAATCTTCCGGCTTTGTCCCCTTCAGGGTTCTTAAATACCGAACCCGAATTCGGGACAGTCAGAGGTTGCGTTTGAGCTCGGCGTGAAAGATGCTGATCCATTGCATTCTGAATTTCAGTACGATCTCCTTCTTCCAGCTCCAACTCCGCTTCGATAATGATTCCTTTTTCAGTCGGGAAGATTGTTTTTCTGTATTCGAATATTAGGTCGTCGCGTGTCAAAGTTTCAATTTCTCCATCGGGAGTGATCCGCGTTACGCTACGAATTAGCTGGCTGGTTTCGGTTCCTTCTGCGCCAGCATTCATGATGATTGCTCCTCCCAATGATCCAGGAATGCCGACTAAATCTTCCATTCCTGTCAGAGCATAGCGCGCCATGTATTTGGCGAGATAAGACATTTTCACTCCAGCCCCGGCCTTGATCACTGCCCGTCGGTTTCCCGTTTCTTTGCGGAAAAATAAAGGGCGCTTGATTTCCTTGAAACGATCTTGTAAAGAGATGACCACTCCTCGTAGCCCGCGATCGCTGACCAACAAGTTAGTACCCTCTCCCAGTACAAACAAAGGGTGCGACCCTATATTCTTCAGGACGGTTTGAATGTCACGGATATCTTCCGGGAAAATCAACGCATCAGCAGGACCGCCAATTTGAATTGAGGTGTAGGGTGCTAGAATTTCATTTTTAAGCACGGTGCCCTTAATTTTGTGTAACCAAGGAAATGAATGGCTCATAATATTACTCTGATGGATTTTTTGACCCAGTACCGTTTTTGGGTACTCGATTTTTGTTTTAAGATTAAAATGACTTCCCGTTCCAGAATGTGCAATGTGTATCAATCGGCGCTTCCAGGCTTCATTGAGCATAGATGACATCCCTCTCTTATTGAAAACGATCAATCGTTAAGTCGGTTCGCGAGCTTGTGGCTCAATTCCCCGATATTTCCAGCACCGAGAGTCAAAACGATGTCTCCCGGTTTTAGAATATTTTGTAAATGCGGAATAACGGATTCGGTTTCTCCGATGTATTCCACGTTTTTATGTCCAAATTCTTTCACGCCTTCCGCAATTTTTTGCGAATGGACGTTTTCTTCCGGCTTTTCACCGGCTGAATAAATATCAAGGAGAAGCAATACATCTGCATCGTTGAAAGAAGAGAAAAAACTTTCCATCAGATGTTTCGTACGTGAGTAACGGTGCGGCTGAAACACCACAATAAGCCTTCGGTCGGGCCAAACTTCTTTGGCTGTGGAAAGCGTGGCTTCAATTTCAACGGGGTGGTGGCCGTAGTCATCGACAATGATTAAATCGTCAGACTGCTTTAGAATTTCAAACCGTCTTTGGACTCCGGTGAAAATTTTCAACGATTCAGCAATGACGGGGAAATCCATATTCAACTCCATCCCCACTGCAACGGCAGCAAGGGTGTTGCACACATTGTGTCTCCCCAAAGCACCGGACAATATTTTCCCCAGTTTTTTACCATGGTGATAGACGGTGAAATAAGTTTCCAACCCTTCCACGGAAATATTTCTGGCGGTATAGTCGGCCTGAGATTTCAACCCATAGGTGATGGTTCGTTTCTCGATGTGCGGCAGTAGCGATTGCAGATTGGCATCGTCCAGACACAAGATCGCGGCCCCATAAAAAGGCACTTTATTGAGAAACTGTAGGAATGTGGATTTCATGTTTTCCATGGTTTTGTAAAAATCCATATGTTCTTCGTCCAAGGTGGTTACCACCGCTAACGTGGGAGAGAGCTTTAAAAAAGAACCATCGCTCTCATCGGCTTCGGCAATGAGATATTGGCTCTGTCCGAGTTTTGCGTGCCCACCCCTATTTTTGATTCGTCCACCAATGATCACAGTAGGGTCCAAGTCGCCCGCCGCCAATACGGACGCAACCAGTGATGTGGTGGTGGTTTTGCCATGCGTTCCGGCAATGGCAATTCCATGTTTCATTCGCATCAATTCGGCCAGCATTTCAGCTCTGGGAATGACGGGTATGGATTGCTCACGAGCGGCTATCACCTCAACATTGTTTTCGCTGATAGCACTGGACACCACCACAACATGCTTGCCAATAATGTTTTCTGCGCTGTGGTTATGTCGGATGTCAGCACCCAGAGCTTTTAAATGATCGGTGACAGAGCTTGAAGAGGGGTCTGTGCCGCTCACTTCATACTCCTGATTGATCAGCACCTCAGCGATTCCGCTCATTCCTGACCCTCCGATTCCAATAAAATGTATCCGATGCGTTTTCCCTAAAAACATGACAGAACAAAATCCTTTTTCATTTTTCCGGTTTGTCCGGAGTTTTGATTTGCGTCCTTCAACAATTCCATACAAAGATCGCGTACTTTTTCGGTGGCATCCCGATTGCCCAACTGATAACTATTTTTCCCCATTTCTTCCATTCGTTGCGGGTCTTCTATAGCGTGAAGAATGGATTGCGCAATTCGCGGGCCAGACAAATCCTTGTCGAGTACTAACTCCCCCGCATTGGCTGAATTCAGCACTCGAGCATTTTTCTCCTGATGGTTATGAGCGGCATGGGGGTATGGGATTAAAACGGACACTTTCCCGCATGCTGTGACTTCTGCGAGCGTGGTCGCGCCAGCCCGACAAATTACTAGGGAGGCCTGGCGGTATTGTTCCGCCATGTCATCAATAAATGGTCTGACATCATGTGAGAAGCCATAGCTCTCATATTCGCTTTTCACTGCTTGAAAATCCCTTTCACCCGTTTGATGGGTGATATGAATCGCCTCTTGATTATCTTTTAGTGACTGCAAAGCTTCTACCATGGCAATATTGATGGAGTGCGCTCCTTGACTGCCACCGAGGACCAGCACACGAAAAGGACTATCGGGATCTTTCGTATACGCTTCTCGTGGTTGGCAGATTTCTTCGCGAATCATATTGCCTGTCACCTCAACCTTATCTTTGCGAAAAAACTTGGCAGAACCTTTGAACGACACAGCGACCTTGTTTGCGATCTTGCCCAGCCATGTATTCGTCAGCCCAGGAATTGAGTTTTGCTCATGAATCAGAATGGGAATTCGCAATATCCATGCAGAAAGAACCAAAGGCCCAGACGCATAGCCTCCTACGCCGACGACCAAACCCGGTTGTTTTTTGAGCAGAAAGCACATGGACTGAGCCGTTCCCATCGGCAATTTGACCCAAGACATCCAACGACTGAGCCGTTTTTTGCCGAGCAAACCTGCTGAGAGAATTGTCTTCAACTCGAAGCCTTCACGAGGAAGAACTTTTGCCTCGATGCCTTTCTGGGTTCCTACAAATGAAATTTCAATATCCATATCGTGCCTCTTAAGTGCTTTGGCTAAAGCGATTCCGGGGTAAAGGTGGCCACCTGTGCCTCCACCGGCTATGACAACTCGTTTCTGCATTGGACTCTGTTCAATGTTTCACCGTTTGTTCTGAAATATTCAGTAAAACGCCTACTGAAATCATTGTGATCAACATGGATGACCCGCCCATACTGATGAAGGGCAGAGTTAATCCTTTTGTTGGAAGCAAGCCCACGGCCACTCCCAGATTTATGAAAGCTTGAAACCCAATTAAAAGCGTCAACCCGGTTGCTAAATGAGTTCCAAACGGGTCCTTGGCTCGAAAAGCCGTGACAAAGCCTCGCCAGATCAATATTGAAAAAAGGAGGATGATGGCAGTCGTGCCGACAAATCCAAGTTCTTCCCCAATGACCGAAAAAATGAAATCTGTATGAGCCTCAGGAAGATAGAAAAGTTTTTGATGGCTGGCTCCCAATCCGGTTCCCCAATAACCGCCGCGTCCAAAAGCGTAAAAAGATTGAATGGCTTGAAACCCCGCATCAGAGGGGTCTTTCCAAGGATCGAGAAAAGCGATGATTCTTCGGATTCGGTATTCCGCGCTCATAATTGCAGAGGCCATAAATGGAATCAGCGCAAGCACTGAAAGAAATAAAAACTTTTTTCTCAGCCCGGCTACAAAAAGCATTGTGAAGGTGACCATGCATATGATCATGGCAGTGCCAAAATCTGGCTGAAACAAAATGGGTATGAAAAAGAAACCCAATACGACCAGATTGGGTAGGTAGCCGTATGCAAAATTTCGCAGTTTGTCGGCTCTTTTAACTAGAGATTTTGCAATAAAAAGAACCAAGGTGAATTTTGCCAACTCTGAAGGCTGAAAAGATAACCCTCCGAATGTCAACCACCGTCGTGCCCCGCCCACTTCCTTGCTGACTTCAGGAAACATGACTGCGAGCAAAAGTAGAAACGTAGCCAGCATGATGGGGTAGGTGTGCTTGAGCAATTTATGGTAATCCAGATTTTTAGCCACAAGCAGAGCACCTGTTCCTAAGAGGCACCAAATAACCTGACGCTTGAGAAAATAATAGGAATCGTTATATTTTTCCATGGCATAGACAGCACTTGAACTGAAAACCATAACGATACCGACTAAAACCAGTACGGCCACAGTAATGCCCATTAACGAATCTGAATTTTTTTCTTGAATGGCAGTCAAAACTTAAGACCCTTTCAGGTTTTGAACGATTGTTTTAAAACGGTTGCCTCGGTCTTCATAATTTTCAAACATGTCAAAGCTTGCACAAGCTGGGGAAAGGAGAACGACATCTCCATCTTCCGCTTTTGCCTTTGCTCGGTGAACAGCCTCTTCTAGGTTGTCACTTTCTTCGTAGTCGAAAGAGCCATTCAAGATGCTTCTGAATTTTTTGCGAGTTTCACCAATGAGCACTAGATGTTTGACTTTTTCTTTCATCAAGTTTTTTAATGGAGAGAAATCGCTTCCCTTGTCTTTTCCACCAGCAATGAGAATGATCGGGCGGTCAAAAGTGTTCAATGATTTACGAACCGACCCAACGTTGGTGCCTTTGGAGTCGTTGACGAAATCTATGCCGTTCAAGGTGCGAACCCACTCCAGACGATGTTCCAGCCCAGAAAAGGTTTTTAAAGTTGGCTCCATGGCCTCCTTTGAAATATTGAGGAGATGCGCTACAGCGATAGCAGGTAATACATTTTCGACCTGCCACTGCAATCCTTTGGATAGCGACTCTAGAGCTATTATTTCCTGCTCGTCATTTTGCAGTCGGGCAATAATTTTGTTGCCGCGCAAAAAAACTCCATTTTCAAGTTCTGTTTGAGAACTGAATAAGACACGCTGTACGGAGCAGTCTTTCCCCAAGTCACGGGTATGGGCATCGTCTTGATTTAGAATTAAAAAATCACTTTCAGTTTGATGGGCATATATTTTTTCCTTCAGCTTGGCGTAGCTATTGAAATCTTTATGTCTGTCCAAATGATCGGGGCTGATATTCAGAATCACCGATACCTTCGGGTGAAGCTCCGATGTGGCTTCCATTTGAAAGCTGGAAAGCTCTAACACTCGGTAGTCAGAATTGCCCTGATCGAGTAAAGAGATGAAAGGGGTTCCCAGATTCCCCCCTGCTTGGGCCGTTTTTCCCGCCTGACTTAATATTTCCGCGATCAAGCTGGTGCAAGTAGACTTGCCATTGGTCCCGGTGACGGCAATGATCGGGACGGTATTAAACCGGTTGGCCAATTCAATTTCGCTGATAATTTCTGTTCCCGCCTGTTTCGTGTTTGCAAGAAAAGGGGAATTAATGTCCACACCCGGGCTCAAAACCACTATTTCGCTGTCCGCTGGAGGAGTCGGGTTTTCAAGACGCGTTTTGACATCGGCGCACAATTTTTTCAATGACGCTGATAATTGTGCGCGAGTCTTATTGTCCGTTACCGTGACACAGGCTCCGCGCTGGGATAGAAAGTTGGCGACAGCGATCCCTGTGCCTCCCAGTCCTATTACGGATATATTTTTGTTTTTAAGTTCCATAGTCATCTGAGCTTAAGAGTGCTAAGGCTGATCATGGCCAACACCACTGCGACAATCCAAAATCGCACGATGACCTTGGGTTCAGACCAACCGAGTTCTTCAAAATGGTGATGAAGCGGAGCCATCTTGAAGAAACGTTTTCCACCTGTATATTTGAAATAACCCACTTGAATGATGACGGACAAAGCTTCGATCACAAAAATACCGCCAACAAGAATTAGCAGTAGTTCGTGTTTGACGATCACGGCGATGGTCCCCAGCACTCCTCCCAATGATAATGAGCCGACATCGCCCATAAAAATTTGAGCGGGGTAAGAGTTGAACCAAAGAAACCCCAGACTGGCCCCTAAAACGGCAGAACTGACGACCGCGATCTCTCCCGCATCTTTGATGTATTGAATGCGAAGGTATTCAGAGAAGTTATAATGACCGCAGATATAAACGATGCCGGTATAAGTGAGCGTGGCGATGATGATGGGACCAATGGCCAACCCGTCTAACCCGTCGGTTAAATTAACTGCGTTGGAAGTTCCCACGATTATGAATACAATGAACAATAAATAGGCGAACCCCAGATCAGGCTGAAAGCTTTTAAAGAAGGGGATGGATAGTCGTGTTGCATATTCGGCGCGCGCGGGGTCGAAATATAACAAGTAAATTCCAATCGCCAAGCTGAGAAAAATTTGCAACACGATTTTTTGTTTGGCCGTGACGCCTTCACCTTTTTTTAATTTCAGATAATCATCCCAAAGCCCGATCGCTCCAAAGCCAATGGCAGATAGCAAAATAAGCCATATATAATGATTGCTCAAATCTGCCCAAAGCAACGTGGAGCCTATGAACGTTGCAAGAACCAGCAACCCGCCCATCGTTGGCGTTCCTGATTTGGAGATATGGTGCTGAGGCCCATCACTGCGGATTTTTTCTCGTATCTGGAGTTTTTGTAAAACCCGAATCATCAGTCCTCCCAAAACAAGACTCAATATCAAGGCTGTCACTCCAGAATATGCAGACCGGAAGGTGATGTACTTAAAGACATTGAATATTGAATAATCCGAACTGAGCGGATAAAAAAAGTGATAGAACATGATTAATTTTTGTTAGCGATAAAAATTTGTAATATTTTTTCCATTGCGGTCCCTCGTGAGCCTTTGAACAGAACACAATCTCCACTTACTGCTTGTTGAATTAAAAAATCAGCCGCACTCTGGTGATCAGAAAATTCCGCGACTTGAATTTTGTCTCCGGCTAGGTCTTGAACTTTTTTCCCGGACAAACTTGCTAGCTCTCCGACTGTGACCAAAATATTTGTTTTCGACTGGGCGATTTCTTCTCCTAAATTTTTGTGAGCGGGAACAGATAAATCTCCCAGCTCAAGCATGTCTCCCATGACGAATATTCTCTGGCCTTGAGTGGTAAAGTTGTTCAGTGTTTTCAAGGCTTCTGTCATAGATCGGGGGTTGGCGTTGTACGCATCATTGATGAGGTCCATTCCTCCGTGCTGTATTTGTTCATTACGCTGCGCCATGCGCTGATAATTTTCTAAACCGCGAGTCATGGCCTCCTCTTGGATGCCCAACGAATGACTCGTTGCCAGAGCGGCTAGAGTGTTGTAGATGTTGCAGTAACCCAGATAAGGGAGGCGAACGGAAATTGTTTGGTCGAAAAGTTTGACCTTGAATTGAAACCCGGCATTGCCCTTACTTTCTATTTCGCTTGCCTGCACATCTGCGGGGTGATCGATGCCAAATGTAATGGTTTTGGCACGCAGAGAACGAGCCAGCTCCAAAACCAGCGGGTCGTCCGCATTGACAATGGCAGTGCTATCCTCGGTCAATGAATCAAAAAGTTCTCCTTTAGCCGACTGGATATCTTTCAGACTTTTTAAGTGAAGCAAATGCCCTTCTGAAATATTGGTGATCACGCCAATATCTGGTTGTGCAATGGCGGCCAGTTCTTTAATTTCTCCTGCCGCGCTCATGCCCATTTCGAGAACTCCAACCTCATGAGAAGGTTCCCTCTTTAAAAGTGTGAGAGGGAGGCCAATATGGTTATTCAAGTTGCCCTGAGTCTTAAGCGTTTTGAATTTGGTTGCTAAAATTGAAGCAATCATTTCTTTAGTGGTTGACTTGCCATTGGTCCCGGTAATGGCAACGACCTTGAATGGAAACCGTTTTCTCTGAAAACTCGCCAAGTCTTGCAAGGCTTTGAGCGTGTCTGAAACCTCAATCACAAAAGGTTTTTGGGCTGACGGACCGGGTTTATGCGGTAGTTTGTCGGAGTCAGAAAGAATGATTCCCCCTACACCCTTATCTATCACCTCAGCTAGAAAATCATGTCCATCGAAACGCTCTCCCGCAATGCAAACGAATAACTCGCCTTTTGAAACCGTTCGAGAGTTTATAGACACCCCACTAAACTGGTCTTCAGGACTTCCTTGAAGGAGCTGTCCTTGAACCACATTGAGGCAATCTTGTGTTTGCGCTTCCATCACTGGCTTCTCTTTCTTAAGGCAGAACGGGCGACCTCACGGTCGTCAAAATGAATGGTTCCAGTTTTTAGAATCTGATAATCTTCATGACCTTTTCCGGCAATGAGCACCAAATCGCTTTCTTTGGCGTATTGGATAGCCTGTTCAATGGCTTGTTCGCGGTTGACGATTGCGACATAATCGTCTCCTTCCTGAGCAGACTCTGGGACACCTTGAAGAATGTCTTCCATGATGCATTCCGGGTCTTCGGATCGGGGGTTGTCAGAGGTGATGAAGGTGAAATCTGCGGCACTCAAAACTGCTTGCCCCATCGCCTTTCTTTTGCCTTTATCTCTGTCCCCGCCACAACCGAACACGACAATCAGTTTTCCGCCAGTAAAAGCTTTTGCTGCAGATATCGCGTTGGAAAGCGCGTCATCTGTGTGCGCATAATCCACCAGTACCGAGAAGCCCTGATTGTTTTCAATGCTCTCGAAGCGCCCTGGGATGGGCTGAATATCACGAACCACCTGCTGAACCTGTTCCAGAGAGATGCCTTGCACCATAGCCGCCGCAATCGCAGAAAGCAGATTGTAGATGTTATGTCTACCTAGCAGGTTAGACCGAACTTCTCCCACCCCAAAAGGGGTATTCAAAGTGAATGCACAGCCTGATTGGGTGAGCGTAATATTTTCAGCTTTAAAGTCGGCCTTTCCATCAATGCCTGTCGTGAAAGAATCGGTTTGGAATTCTCCTGCAAACTCTTGCCCGACCGGGTCATCGATGTTGAAAATTCGGTGTTGAACGCGGTTCTCCAGAAAAAGTTTTTTCTTGGTATTTTTGTAATGCTCCATATCACCATGAAAATCTAAATGATCGCGGCTTAGATTGGTGAAGAGAGCGACCTTGAAACACATGTCATGAACGCGACTTTGATACAGCGCATGAGAAGAAACCTCAAGAAAACAATTCGTAATATTTTCTGCGGTCATTTCATCCAGCATTCGATTCAAATCAAGCGATTCAGGCGTGGTGACAGGTGCGGGGAATTTCTTATCATCATAATGGTAATTGATGGTTCCAATAACTCCTGTCCGAGTTCCATTGGCTCGAAATAAGGCCTCAAGAATATAAGAGGTGGTTGTTTTTCCGTTGGTACCAGTAATCCCTGTCAGGGCCAAACGTTCTGAAGGACATTGGTAAAAATTACTACTGACGATAGAGAGTGCTTTGCGTGAGTCTTCAACACAAAGAGCTGTCACATCGCGTGACCCCAAGTCCAATCTATCGAGTTCATCGAGAGGAATTTGTGTGATGAACGCGGATGCTCCTCGGTCGATGGCATCATTTATGAACATGCTTCCATCCCAATTACCTCCGGGAATCGCTACAAACAGACTGTCTTGCGTGACCTTTCTGGAGTCGTAAACGACTTCACGAATGGCCCGGTTCAGCGTTCCCAGAACGTTGGTAACGGGCAAACCCAATATCAAGCTAGAGAGTTTATGTTCAGTTTTATCAGTCACGTTAAGATAACCACTTTCAGTAAACGACAGATGAGTTTTCGAAATATTCTGTTCCATCAGGCTCGGTCAAGAATAAAAACACGTTCTTTACTTGACGGAACGTTTAAATAACGCAACGCCTTCTTAGCTATATTTCGAAATACGGGTGCGGCCACAACACTTCCCCAATGCGATCCCTTGGGATTGTCAATCATCACGAGAATCACCAGTCGCGGAGAGTCAGCCGGAGCAAAACCAATAAAAGAAGAAACGAATTCTGTTTTGGAGTAAGACCGCGTCTCGGTGTTGTATTTTTGAGCTGTCCCGGTTTTACCCGCTACGTCATAACCATCAAGGCCTGCCTTTTTCCCTGTACCTGTTTTCACCACCGACTTGAGAACCTCGACCAACTGGCGGCTGGTTTTTTCTGAAATAACCCGGCGAATTTTTTTAGGCTCAAACTGTTCCACGATCTGACCATCTTTGATTAGAGCGTGTTTGACGTGAGGCTCCATCAAGTTTCCGCCATTTGCGATTGCCGCCATCGCACTGACCATTTGTATCGGGGTCACGGCGATTTCATGCCCGAACGAGATCGAGGCGAGAGATAGCTCTGTCCAGTTTTTAGGGCTTTTGAGCTGACCGGCGGATTCTCCTGGCAGAGGCAAACCCGATTTTTGACCGAACCCAAATTTACGGATATAGTCATAAAAGGAATTCTTTCCGACTTGCTGCGCAATTTTGATAGCACCAATATTGCTGGATTTGGCAATGATGTCACGCATGCTCAGCCAGCCAAACTTGTGATCTGAAGCCTCGCCAATATTGACTTTCCCGATCTTCATCATTCCGTTCTCGCAAAAGAAAATGTCCTGCGGTCTCGCCAAACCCTTGTCCAGAGCGGCGGCGGCAACAATTGGCTTAAAGATGGACCCCGGCTCGTAAGAACTGGCGATGATATTGTTTTTCCATGATTTTGATGGGAAGGCCCCGTAACGATTTGGGTTGAATTGCGGGACGTTGGCCATCGCATAAATTTCGCCTGTATGAGGGTTCATGACCACAGCCATTCCCGAATCGGCCTTGAAACGCTCCACCTGTTTTTTTAGGTGATATTCGGTTGTGAATTGAATGACCTCATCCAGAGTGAGAGAGATGTCATAACCGCTAGGATTGGAACTCTGCAAATCTTCATGAGATTGAATACTTCTTCCACGCGCATCACGTTCTGTAACTTGCCTGACAGTGACCCCTTTGAGCTTAGCCTGATATGCATGCTCGATGCCAGCAAGCCCTTGATTGTCCATACCCACAAACCCAAGCACGCTTGCCGCAAGTTCTCGCTTGGGATAAAATCTTTTTTGCTCCGCTACAAATCGGACCCCAGCCAGCCCGGCTTTTTTTAGTTTTGCCACTTCAGCTAATGAACATTTCCGCTTGATCCATACAAAATGTTTTTTTGCGGATATTTTTTTATAGATCTGACCTCGGTTCAGCCCCAGCGTTGTTGCAAGAGTCCGGGCTACAGACTTTCGATCCTGAACCTCAGAGGGGTTGACATATACCGATTCCACCTCGACATTGCGAGCCAGTTCGTTCAAATTGCGATCGTAAATTACGCCACGTCCGAAATGGGTCTTGACGGTGCTCAGGTATTGTTTTTCCGACTTGGCAACGAGGGTGTCGTGTTGAATGATCTGTAGAAAAGCCAGTCTGGAAATCAATGCCGCACCAAACACGAATAGCAGAATCGAGACGAACTTGAGCCGAGATTTAATTCCATCCCGAAACGTTTCTGTATTCTGTTTGTTTTGTTTTGCCATAACAGTTACTTCAAAAAAATAGTGGTCAGTTTTGCGGCATCTGGTTCTTCCATCCCCACCTCGCTTATAGCGAGAAGTTGAATGCGATCCAAAGACCTCAGGCTCTCCCGCTCAAGTTTGAGCAGGTTGTTCTCTTTCAATAATTCTTTGTGCTCTTTGGCCAAGTCTTGATATGCGTAGGCCAGTTTGATTTTTTCAACATTAGGCCAAATTAAGACCAATGCCCCGAACATAAACAGGATGGAAACTGAAATGGCCACCCCAAAATCCTTAGAAGAAACATGCAGCCGGCCTTGAACAAGTCTTCTCATTCCGTCAAACATAAACTCTTTCAGCGACCCTCAACTTCGCACTTACCGACCTTGGGTTTCTCGCAACTTCCTCTTCTGAAGGAGTAAGAGGTTTGCGAGTTAAAATTTTAAGAGTTGGCTTCCCTCCACATACGCATAGGGGCATTTTGGGCGGACAAGAACATCCCTTTTGCTCATCGCGAAAGAATGTTTTTACAATTCGATCTTCCAGAGAGTGAAACGAAATCACTGCTAGACGAGCGGTTGAACTGAGAAGCCCGATAACACCCTGCAAAGCCAGCTTGAGCTGTTCAAGCTCATCATTGACAGCAATTCTCAAAGCCTGAAACGTTCGCGTCGCAGGATGAATCCTTGAATGCCGAGAGGACACCACCACCCGTGCTACGATTCTGGAAAGCTGGCTTGTTGTCGTGATGGGGCGCTCTGCCTGTTCCTTGCGAATGGAGCGGACGACTCGCTTTGAATACCGCTCTTCGCCGAAATTTTTAATAATGGATGCCAATTCTGCATCAGAAAGATTTATCAAAAGATCTGCCGCTGAAATTTTTTGAGAAGGGTCCATTCGCATGTCAAGCGGGCCGTCATGTTGAATGCTGAAGCCACGCTGGGGAGTGTCTAACTGCGGCGAAGAGACCCCTAAGTCCATCAGCGCTCCGACTATCTGAGAGATTCCATTTTGCAATGCCAAGTCCTTAATATCTGCCAAGTTACCGTGAGCCAAAGTCACCCTGCCCTGAAAGGGAGACAGTCTTTCTCTAGCCCGCTCAATGGCAGAGGGGTCTCGGTCGATTGCGAAAACCCGAATGCCAGGGGCCGTATTTTTAAGGATGAATTCGGTGTGACCGCCATCCCCGAGTGTGCCATCCACGATTACACCCTCCTTATGAATGTTGAGATAATGAAGCACCTCATCTCTCATTATTGATTCGTGGTACGCTGGCATGATATTTTGGCTACTCCATATTGATAAGGTGATGCGGATGGAATGCCCTTTAAGCTTCTTCCTGCTTGGACCATTCCTCAGGAGACCAGACCTCAAAGGTCTTGGACATCCCCACTAGAATGGCTTCTTTATTGAGCCCTGCTATTTCTCTTTGGTTGGCGGGGAGCAAAATTTTCCCCGATTTCATTTCACATTCCGTTGCCTTGGAATAAAATTCGCGCAGTCGGTTTCGGTCAGCTTTATCGAAAGCATTCAATTCGCTCAACTTGGTCTCGTTCTCAGCCCATTCATTTTGCGGAAAGACAACTAGGTAATTGTCCATCACACACACCACCAGTTGCGGTCCAGACTGTTCAAGCGCACCGCGAAACTTCGCCGGCACATTGAGGCGGCCTTTGTCGTCTAGACTGATGTTGTAAGTACCTAAAAAGCTGTTCATGGTATGAGTTCGTCGATCCTCGATAACTGTGACATAACGTTACAATTTGAGACACTTTAGAACACAATCCTATCATAACCCGACAGACTGTCAACTGAAAATGCGATATAAATCACGAAAATCAGAACTCAGTAAAACCGTATAACTTTTTATTAAAACAGGGTTTTATGGGTTTTTTCTAAAGGGGTGAGAAGCTTGTCGGGGAGAAGTCA
>JABIYR010000036.1 GCA_018702695.1 Nitrospina sp.
AATTTCAAAAAAGAATAATAAAATTCTTAAACCTGGCGATTTCTTTAATTGGATGTGTGACAATTATAATATCGCTTTGACCGTCGGTCTACGGCGATTTGATGACCAAGACTTAAGGTCAAGGTCACTATGGATAATGCTTTATGAGATTTTGAAAAACCCCGGAGTTATCAATCGTAACACTCATTTAAAGCTGTACAATAAGGATCAAAAGAACCTGGGGAATGCCACTTTTGATACGTTAGTTGGGTCTAGCAAAGAAAGACTCTCTCAGAAACAAGTACGATCTGACCTTAAAGCACTGGAAGACGCAGCAGAGAGAATACGGCGTCTGGTAAATAAACGAATCGCACATTTTACGAAACCTGGCGGAATAAAAAAATTCCCGACATACGTTGAATTAGACAACCTTTTGGATGTGATAATAAAAATACTTGGCAGATACAACTTACTTCTTACCGCCACGAATATATCAGCAGGGGCTGAAAAATTGCCAAATACATGGACAAAAGTACTTCAGAAACCTTGGCTTGATCCTGAAAGCGAAATACTTTGACACCCCCAAAGGTATATTGCGAACACGGTGCTTTAAGGACTGAGCTATATGAGCTACAGAAAATAGGCCAAATAAATCTCGTTCTTTTTCCTTACGAGGAAAAGGTTAAGAGAATTAAAGAGCCTGGAGTCCCATTCGAGGCCGCTTGGAGTGAAATGAACTTCAGTTGGGAAAACTCTCCCGGAAGTTGGGAGGATTACAAAGGCTCTACAAAGTATGTTCAGATTCAAGAAATAATTGGGCGGGAGAATAAAAGGGATGTAAAGCACCTAGATTCTGCCTTTAAAAGTAATTGCCAAGCTTTTCTGACACGAGATAAGGGAGATATTCTTTCAAAAACGAATGAACTGGAGGAGATTCTTAAAATGAAATTTTTTCACCCTGACGATGATTGGGTAGAGTTCTGCAAATTTATTGAATGAATTAAGTTGACCCGTCTCGAATCTGTGGGCCAAAAAAGGGCCACTCACCAGCAAATAATGGCAGTTTTCCACAACTGCTGGCAACAGGGGTAGGGGTGGTAACACACTGAATCTTTTATTGTTGCTTGTTGTGTTAAGTTGTTGATTATTAGGGGATACGGACTCTTAATCAGTAGGTCCTCGGTTCGATCCCGAGACGGCCCACCAATAAATACAATGGGTTACAGTTTAGGCTGTAGCCCATTTTTTGTTATGTTTAACAGAATGTTTAACAAATGGGGGCAAAATGCGGTAACCCCTATTTACACCCATATACCCCCTTTATACGCAGTAATAATGCTGTTTCTCTCTATCTCTGGATATAATAGAATGATTCCGTTGCTTACCATTGATGGGAGATTTCTTAAAATGAACCGACTATTCGCTTTTCTTGTTGTGGTCCTGCCCCTGTTAGTTACAACACCTGCTTCTGCTAGTGATCCATGCAATTGCAAGGGATACGCTGGTCCCGGCGGTCCTTGTTATGCCGGCCCTGGTGGCGGGGCATACGCTGGTCCGGGGGGTCCCGCATATGATGGTCCTGGTGGGCCTTGTTATGCCGGCCCTGGTGGCAGGGCATACGCTGGTCCCGGTGGCCCAGAATATGATGGACCGGGAGGCCCTAAAGACAGAAACCCTGGCGGTAAAGCATACGCTGGTCCGGGGGGTCCCGCATATGATGGTCCTGGTGGGCCTTGTTATGCCGGCCCCGGTGGTCCCTGTTACTCTGGCCCTGGTGGTACGGGTAAACGCTGCCCAAAAGTTTGCAAATAAGAATTAAAAAATGAACCGCAACAAAATATTTGAGGTTGTATATGAACAGATTGAAGGAAGAATTATAGGTGGACATCTAGACCATCAAGATGAAGCTCAAGAGTGGATTTCTACTTTCTTAGCAAGCGTAAAGACCTATCAAAAATTATTGGATATGGATTGGATTGTTGTAATTCCATCAAGCAATAGCTCAGCGCAACAGATAAGTTTTTTTGGTGAGCGAAAGCCTTGGTTTATTACTATGAATGGGGGGAGGATGGAAAATAATAAATTTATTCAAATCTTTGCCCATGAACTTGCTCATGTCTATTATGAAGATGATGGGATAGTTCCCTCTCAAATTAAAAATTCCGTACATTGGGCATCTATTATAGAATTAAGGGCTGATTTGAAAATGGAGGAATGGGGAGCTTTACGATTTAAAAAAGATACATACTTATATGGAGGCGGTTGGGAGGAGTTTGCAAAATCTATTTCAAAAGACGAGGCTTTGTCGTTTGCAAAGATTGGAAACACTGCTGAAATAATAACTCAATACGCACATCAATATCCCTAGAAGGAAGCAACCATGACTAAAGCATACTTAGCTCTAGCCCTACTGATCACTGTCCTAGCGGGTAATGCCTATGGGGAAGACGAGGTTTATTACTGTGCTGAAACTGATGGCAATGGGTTTTGGTTTGATGAAACATCTAAGAAACTCACAAGAAGTGGTTTCGTAACAGATAAATTTAAAATAAAATTTGATAGTACGGCCAAAACGCTAGAAATTAAAGGCCATCCGGATGGACCCTCTAATGGAACATATCCCTGCACTGCTCCTTACGCCAACGTAAAACCAGAACTATTATCTTGCACGAAGACTTTAAATCATTTCAGCTTCAACTCCAATAACGGGCGGTTTGTATTCGCTAAGTTATTTGGATACGTTGGTGGAGATGGAGACTCTATTATCGTTAAATACGGCAAGTGCGATAAGTTTTAACCTCCCGTCAATTCTCTCCGCTTTTCCACCCGCTTGAAATATTGCTCACGCCTGACAGGGTCGAGCGGAATATTTAAAACGCCAATTCCATTTCGTTTCATAAACGCATCAGCATAAACCGTGTCAACTAATCCACCGAGTTTCGGGATATGTCCACGCCTGACAAGTTTGGAAACATATTGCCGTGAAATCCCCCATCGTTTGGCAAATTGGGTTTGATTTAAAAACTCGTTTTCTGGCGCATATTCCATGTGTCACCTCTTTTTATCAGGGAAATATTCAACCCCTTGGGAACTACTTGTACGAATTTAGTGACGAAGTGTCACCCCTTTGCAAAGGAAAAGTCTAGCGAGTTTCCGCCGCCGCGTACCCGCAGTAGAAAAGGCTTCCCCAAGTACCTTTTTTTACTTACCCTCTCTCGACTTACGCACACGTTGAGCTTTGCCCAGATAGATCAGGCACGATCCTGTTTGTCGATCCACCTCAACGACAGAGTCACGCTTGAATCGTTCGCCTCGGATATTAGAATCCTCAATCATTTTCACGCAGATCGTTCCGGATTCATCCCGTGAATCAATCATGCGATTTTCTAATTCTTTCAACATTTATAACCTCGAATTAAAATAATGCTTCGTGTTACAAGAGTGAGAACGATTCACTTTGCAAGGGAGAAGCCCCGCTTCCAGCCAGGAAGCCCCTGCAATAAGTTTGCCCCGTACAAAGTTGGCGAGTCTTCGCGGAGGGGCATCGCACACCCTAACTGGGTTGGAAAGCCCAAGGTGCGCCCAATTTGCGGGGGAAAAAAGCAGGGGTTAATGAAATCCCCCTGCCGGGAAACCCCCCGCAAAAACTAAGTTGTTACCATGTCCGTGATCGCCGCAAAACTTTCAGCGTGTCGGACTGCGACATCCACATCCAGAAAACAAGTCACCCGCATCGCACCAGTGCTTGATCCGGTGTATGGATCGAAAAGTACGTCAAGACTTCCCCACTCGCCAACAACAAGGTCATTAAAGTTACCGAAAATCATGCCGGATAGGTTGGAACCCGTTCCCTTTGTCAGGGTGCTAGGAATAATGCTACTCGTAACGACTGGGTAACCTAGAAGTTCGGCCTTGTTATCCAGTAGCATTTTAGAATCGGTGCTTGCAACCTTTACCGTGTTGCGTAATTTCGACATTCCTTGAGGCGTTGTGATAAAGGCCAGACTTCCACGATCCGCATTATCGATTGCAACCTCTCTGACAAGATCGCAAATGCTTGCCCAAGTCGGGGCCGCTCCGTTCGTGCCAAGCGCAACCGATCCAATGCCAGAAGTTTGCAGGATTCCCGTTGGTTCATTTGAGCCGCCACCATTAATGGCAACGGAGTCAATGGCAACTGCGAGTTGCTGAACCATGTCGGACCTGAACATTTCATCTGCGCTCGGTGAACTTTGAAGCATCAGTTTGCGACTGAGATCCACATAAGCTCCAACCGTTTTAGGGGCCATTGAGATTTGCCGAACTGTTGGTGCGCCTTCGGTTGGGGCCGCATTTTCTGCCACCCAGTAAGCAGTAGTTTTTGCGTTCAAGGCCGGAATAGCAACGTCACCCCGCAAACCACTCATACGCCGTGCGCCTAAATCGAAAATAATTGATTTGGCTCGTAGCGCATCGATAAATCTATCGCCTAGGTGATCGACTCCTTTCAAATTGCCCCCTGCCGTAGCAGAACCAACCGTCATGTCACGCTGTGACCAGCCGATTTCTGTTGGCACGAAAAAACCTTGCGGTGCTTTACCAAGTCGGTTAGCGATTGCATCACTGCACTCTCGTTCCAGGCCAACTTTTGACCAATTGCCTTTTTGAATATGGGCAAGGCAATTCAACAAATTGTAAGATCGTTTTTCTTTTTCGGAAAGTCCGAGTTCTTGTGGTTTTTGTAATGTAAAACTCATTTTTTTGATCCTTTTTTATAAATTAGAAATTTAGGTTTATGCGACTACATTTCTATCCATATCTGGGGACCAACCCTTCAACTTCAATTCATGCGCCGGAAAAAGGCTCGCCACAGTTGCCCTGAACCGCCAAGGCGCAAAGCAACTGCGGTCTGCCAGGTTACAAACCAAAAGCCCGAATCAACCCACACCAGGGCGATTTCGCAAAGGGGACCAGCCACGCTTTGGTTTGAAAAATTCATATCGTTTTATATCGGCCTTTACCATCTCGGCACATAATTTCCATAGACTCGATCAGCAAACGCCATGCTGTCAAAGTTGCCTCTTCATGCGATAAATTAAACTTTGGCTTTCGACAGGTTGCATACCATCCATTGAATGCCTCCGACTCAATTTCAGTCAATAGGTCAAGTCGTGGGTTTTGTTTTATGTCTGGTGCAAATATATTCAGAGCCTCACCCTGTACATTAAGTACATTTTGTACATTAAGTGACGATTCCCCCTGATCTTCTTTTTCTAAATGTACTTCCTGTACTAAATGTACAGGGGTGCTGTCTGATTTAAAGTCACGCCAACCCATTTTTGGCCTCCTCAAATATTCTGGGATTAATATGGTGAATGACTGTTGGTTTCTTCGTGGTAAGTTTTTCAGGTGGGGAAATATAATTTCTCTCGCTCAACACTTCCAGTGCTTTGATAAGTCTATCAACTCTTCTGAATCGGCCTCTGAGTGCTTGCTGACAGTCGCTACGCTTAAAGTCTGCTTCAGGCTGTTCAATGACCCACTTTAGAACGTACCTAGCGTCCGCATAAACCTGATCTCCCCCCATAAGTTCAAAGACACCCTGTGCATGGGTTATCAACTTTTCACACAAATCAAGCGACCTCTCCATGGTTTCTTGACTGACAATTAGGCTGGTATCACCATGCTCAACAACATGACAGAGGCCAGCAATTCTCAGAGACGCACCGGGTAATTTTCCAGTCCAGTCTTGAATGGATTCAAACTCTTTACCCTCACCCTGATTGAGTTCAATGTACTGGGCAAACCTCAGCCACGACTCACGGGCTTCATGACCCAACGTTAGAATCTGTGGTTTCCCTTCGTCCTTGTACATTTTGTCCAATAAGTCCAATAAGTGAAATATTCCGGCGTGGTAAGATTTTTTAATTGGTTCTGGGATAGGCTGTCTTTGGCTAATGTTTCTCAGGCCCACATTGTTTTTTGGTAAGGCGTATAAAAACCGCGCCAGTGTTCCGTTTCCTCGAAAATGTTTTTTGTTACCCTGACTGAGTTGTGAGGCAACCTCAGGCTGAACTGTTAAGCCGAATGACAGTGCAGGAGAGTTCAAGTGTGCTTCCCGATTGCCACGGTCTACGCGGACAGAGCTTCCTGCGTGTCCTTTGAGAAAGACATCAATATTCGCCTGTCCATTGTTATATAGACCACTCATAACTTCAAAGATTCCGCCCTCATCAGACAACACGCTCATTTTTTCGCCATGCTCCGCCAAAAGATTTTGCAAGCGTTCAGGTGTCACATCACCCGTCCATAATCTGGGTGGGTAGATTTCTTTAGGAGTATTAATTTTTAATTCATTGATTTGGTTTAATAACATTTTTCGCTCATCATGGTTGCTACACTTGGAGGCTTCGTTCTGAAGTCGGTCGATCGTTTTGGCATTGACCATTCGCACGGTTTCGTTTTCAGAAATTTCTTCATTCAGTTCGATTGCTTTTTTATTTTCCCACTCAGATAGCGGGGCTGTCATAGCATTCAAAACTGCGGTCTTGCGAGTTGCAGGCGGTAAGATTGTTGCGGTCCAAATACTTAAAGGCTCAACATAATCATCCCCGTAAGGGCTGACTACAAAACGTTTTTGAACACAGGTTGCTATTGCCGCGAGTCCAATCATGACTGCCATGGCAGGGGGTGTCTGAGTATTTAGGCTGACTGCTCTAGCATAATCACCGAGCCACGAGGGGAGAGAACTGGTCTGGATTTCAGGGGTTTCTATTCGATCGAATAGGATAGGAGATTCCCACCCATGGTGCAGGTCGTAAATACTTTTGATTGTTCGGTCAACCTCATCATGAGGCAGAGGGTCGTTATTCCCCGAATTCCAAACATGAGCTTTTTCTTGAATTTCTTCAAGCGAACCACCGGCCCCCACCCATGAACCAGCGAGACGGGCCACAGCATTATTGCGACTGCCATTCTTAACCCCTTTGTAAAGTTGGCTTACTGGGGTTTTTTCTTCCGGTTTTTCAGCCAATACCCAGGACGGGAGTTCTTGTATTTCGACTTCTCCAATCCCTCTCCCCTTGGCCCATTCGTATACACTCCCGCTTTTATGAACCGATGGGGGAGCTACAACAATTCCACCATCTGCTCTCAGGTCGATGTTTGGAAGATCGTCACGTTGTTGAAAATTTCTTACTCCAATTTTTGTTTTGAAGTAGGCATGAAATCCCCGCGCGGTTTTTACTGTAAGGGTGGGTGATAAATTTTTTTCTGTGTAAAATGCAACGGCCTGATCACTATCTAAATCAATCACCGCCAGATTTGATATAGACCCTGTAACGATTGCAATATTATTTCGCGCTCCGTTACCGAACCACTCAACCAGTTCCTCATCAGTTGGGAAGCGTTGCTGGAACTCTTTCCAAGGGATCGCTGGTTTTTTATCATTTTGAAGCACAGGGATTACACTCCACCCGTAAGACACATATTTTCTTGCGAACTCCAAGGTAAGGCTTGTCTTAAAGTTATTGCCAATGCTAATAGTTTGTAAGTTCATGCAATTTACCTGTTATAAAGTTTTAGCCCCGCCCCCTCCAAGGCAGGGCTTTCTGTTTTCTGGTTATTTCGCAATCTTTGGTGAGGTGATTTCAGACCGAGGCGTAGCTTCTAACCACTCGTCAACCTCACGACTGAGCCAACCCACTCTGCGTAACCCCAATTGTCGCCTAGCTGGAAACTCCCCGGCTTTTTCCTTGCGCCAGATGGTGACGCTCGACAATCCAGTGGCTTCACAAATCTGTTTTACGTTTAATATTTTCGGCAGCATCATGTAACTCCAAGAAATTAATAGTTACGCTATTCTTACTGACACTTAAAAAAATTATCAACCGACTTTGTCAGTAACAAAACGCAGTCAAGCCTTATGCGTTGTTTTATACCGAATTAAAGTTCTCTTTTTTTTTGCTTTTCTTTGCACCGCAAGGACTGCGATGCTTCTCAGGTGTCAACTTATTATGAATTACCAA
>JABIYR010000048.1 GCA_018702695.1 Nitrospina sp.
CCCCCATTCATTCAGCCACGGTTCCCTGTAAAGGCGACTATCTCCCTCAATATGCGCACCGGGGTGATGCCGGTGCAGACTTAAAATCATCCGAAGCTCGGACTCTTGCGCCTCGAAGCCGTGAACTGGTAGCAACTGGCATTCAGATTGAGCTTCCTGACGGTTATGTCGGCTTGATCTGGCCACGCAGTGGGCTGGCGGTTAAACTGGGCTTGGATAGCGGTGCCGGAGTGATCGACTCGCATTACCGAGGTGAAATCAAAGTCCTCCTCTTCAATCATTCTGATGATGAAGTTCATATCAAACCCGGTGACCGTATCGCCCAATTGATCATCCAAAAAGTCGAAACGGTTGAGTTCATCTCTTGTGACAGCCTGAATAAAACAGAGCGCAATACCGCCGGGTTCGGGTCTACGGGAGACCTTCCTGTTGCCAACCCCAACAAATAATGACCGCCTGCTAGTAAACGGTGGATACATTCCACCTGCCCCTTAGTCGCCACAACGTACTGACATTCAATCTATTTACACCTTCTTGGTTCTGCCTTGCCTCTTTGTTTTTTGCCTTCCCGCAGTCGCTTTTTAAAAAAAATAATTTTCTGATTCGCTCATCACTGACAAATCAGATATAATGACTGAAATCATTTCAAAACATTATTTTTGTGAGCATCAAATGGGATTTTTAGCTTGGATACAAAAGCAATTCGGCATTCCAATGCCTATCGCAAATGAAGACGGTCAGGTTTCCGTTGCACCAAATGAAGAACGATTCAAAATACTTCGCATCCAACCCACCCCGAACCCGGACGCATTTCAGTTCATCTTAAATGGCAAGGTGATTGGGGCGGGTACAAAAACATTCGACTCTCCTGATGATGCAGGAGATGACCCAATGGCCCAAGCCGTTTTCGAGATATTCGGAACGCAAAGTATTTTTGTAAAAGAAAATTTTGTCACCGTCACCAAATCGGATGTCGTGGGCTGGCACACAATTATGGAAAAAATTGGTACCACTCTGGAAGCGACTCTGCAATTTTATGCACAGGGTGATGAAGCGGAAAATGCCAATACTGTAGGCGATAAAGACGTGCATCCAGTATTGGAAGATTTCAATAAGGATGATTTTTTTTATTACGATGAGCATAAAAAGATTGAAGTGGTCAATGCCCTGCTGGATATTGCCATTCGACCCGCACTGGCCAATGATGGAGGCGGCATCAACCTTCTCTCGGTAGAAGACAAGACCATCAAAGTTCACTATCAGGGTGCCTGCGGCAGTTGCCCCAGTTCCACAACTGGAACCCTACAATATATCGAACAGTTCTTAAAAGAAGCTATTCACTCAGAGGTCGAAGTTCAGGCAAGCTGACCGCCAAAGAAACTTCGATAGCGGACAACAAGGGATTCTTAAATACAGCAAAGACTTGCCCTGTTTTCCATTTGCTCGGCTCATGCCAAACTTGCTTTCTACGAAAGCGGGTGGGAATTATAATTGACCAAATATTCCATGGCCCCTAGAGGGTCGGGGACCATTGCGTACATTTCAAGAATTTCAGGTTTGGCAAACTTCAGGCTCACCATTTCTTCAAAAGTGGCGCGTAGCCCATCATAAAAACCCTGCGTGTTGACAAACACCAGCGGCTTATCGGTCAGGCGCAATTGACGCATAGAAAGAATTTCCATTGCTTCTTCAAGAGTGCCAATGCCACCGGGCAAAACAATGAAAGCGTCTGACCTTTCATCCATTACGGCTTTGCGTTCACGCATATCCTGAGTAACGATCAGTTCATCGGCCTCGGAATATTCAATATCTTTCGTCTTAAAAAATTTAGGTAAAACACCGACCACCCGACCTTTTTCTTCGTGCACCCCACGAGCAACGCAACCCATCAGCCCAACGGATGCCCCGCCATAAACCAAGTCGATGCCCTTTTTCCCCAGTTCACGCCCCAGCTCTCTAGCTGTATCTTTGAACACCTCTGCCACCGATTGACTCGATGCACAAAAGACGCAGATCGCTCGCATTTTATCCAACTTGATTCCCCAATATGACAGGCTTTCGAATTCTAATTTCCTTCATCCGCAGAATACAAGTTTTTGTATTCGTTGATGGCATAACGGTCTGTCATCCCCGAGACATAGTCGCAAACTCGGCGCTCAAACGACCCCCGTTGCGAATTTTCCTGAACCGACTCGGGAAGAAGCGCAGGCATCTTGAGATAGGCGTTAAAAATCCCCTCTAAAGTCAACTCCGCCTTAAACTCCATACGCAAAACTTTACGATGAGAATACATATTTTTATGGAGAAATTGCTTGAGTTGCTTGTTTTTTTCTGTGAACTCTTTACCAAACGTCGCTATGCGAATGGGCGCACAACGTACATCATCCACCGTCTGGACCTCATATTTTTTCAGGTTTTCCAACGTAGCCTGACGAAAATCGCTGATGAGTTCGTTGATGATACTTCTAACCACCTGATATTTTTTCAGCTTAAAATCCATCCCCTTATACTGCTGATCAAATTTTTTCTCATTCTCTTCCCAGAGTGCCACACTTCTTAATTGATCTAAGTCAAACAAATTAGAGGTGATGCCATCATCCAGGTCGTGGGCATTGTAGGCAATGCCATCGGCGAAGTCAGCGACTTGAGCTTCTAAGGACGGAAAGCGAACCTTCTTGTTAGAGGTGATGGGGTTTTCTTCATCTTGAGCGTGTTTACAAATTCCCTCCATCACTTCCCAAGTCAGATTGAGTCCATCGAACTCTGGATATCGTTTTTCGAGCAGTTTTACAATTCTTAAACTCTGCTTATTATGCTCAAACCCATCATGCCCCTTCATCAACTTGTTCAACACATTTTGCCCTGTGTGTCCAAAGGGTGGGTGACCCAAGTCATGAGATAAAGCCACCGCCTCAGTAAGGTCTTCATTTAATTGCAATGATTTACAGATGGAACGGGCAATTTGAGCCACTTCCAAAGAATGAGTGAGACGCGTCCGGTAATAGTCTCCTTCATGGTAGACAAATACCTGTGTTTTATATTCCAGCCTTCTGAATGCAGAGGTATGAATAACTCGATCGCGATCTCTTTGAAATCGAGTTCGGTAAGAATGCTCCGCTTCCTGATGCTGACGGCCTTTGCTTTCTCCGCTTTTCATTGCATAGGAAGCCAGAGATTGGCTTTCAATCTTTTCAAGGTCTTGCCGCTTGATCATGATGCGACCTAATTTTTAATGGGGTGAGTAAGAAATATGATAATCGGTAGAAATCTGAAGTGATGCGAAGGGTTCAAAATCAGGGAGTCAAATCTTCCATAAACTGGTCCCAGTCAGCCTCTTCAACTTCCTGTTGCGTGATGGGACCCAGAACCTGAAACCGTTCCTTTTCATCCGGGCTGAGAGCAAGCTCCTGAAAGGAAATTTCATCTCCCTCCTCCAAGCCCGCTTCTGTCATCGAGGAGTTTTCTTGCACTTCTTGAATCATGTCTGTTTTTCCATCCCTGAAACCATTATCTTGCTGGAATTGTAAGGCCTCAAATATCGGATCAAGTTTATTTGAAATATTGCCTCCCATTTCTCCAAACTCTCTATTGACCGACCTGAAGTATTCTCGATACAGATCGTAATGAATGAACCGATATTCACTGATTTTGTTCGCTTCTAAATAATCTTCGGATGCCAAACGGTACTGACCTTCCTTGATATAGATCCGGCCTCGAAAAACCCGGGCAAGAAAATGCTTGGGGTTTAAACTAAGCACCATGTTCAGGTTCAGCAAAGCTATGGCCTGTTTTTTCTCTTTCAGACTGCAAAGAGCCTGATTGAAATGTCGGCGCACTTCCGGGTCTTTATTCTCGATAAAACGGAGCATAGGCTCAAACATTGGGAAAACAAGTCCCCCAACCTTAAATCGAGCAAGACGGCTCAAGCGATTGATTCTCTTCAACTTCACATCATCTCCATGCGTTGAAAATAGCACCGGAACACAACAATGCCCCCGGCCCTTGAAAACCTCTGTTCTAATGGATGGGTCAATTCTAACTAAAATCACAGCTAGCGTCAACCTTCAAGAAAACCCCCATACACGTCATGGCAACATATTAACAATGTCAACATTGAGGTTTTTCTAGAAACACTTTAATTTTCCATGAGTTACCGAAGGTTCTTTTAAAATAGTTCAGTTAAGTCACTCTACCTACTTATCGGCACCCCTTCACGAAATTTCACAAAAAAAATGGATGCCAGTCAGACAAACGCTCTTAATCGTTTAATTTTCTTGACGTTATGGGATTTTTGGGATACTTTTTTAAAATGCAATGCCCAAAATGCGAGTACATCTGCTTCAGAAAGACCAAGGTTTGCGGAAGTTGTGGCTTCAATTTAAAGAAAGCCAACACCTCTAACACAAACCTTTTTCGTGAAGACTCCTTTACAATTTTTGCCGATTCGCCGGCTCCCGCGCAAGTACAAGAATCAGCAATCATCGTTGAAGACAGCATTGCTGTTATGACGCCGCCAGAAGAAAACACTCGGGAAAGTTTAGAGCCTTCAAAGTCCGATGATTTTGCGTTGAACCTCGAAGATGCGGAGCAGACACCTGCAATCGTAGAATCATCTTCTGAACCTGACCCCATTGAGTTCGCGCCCTTGGAGTTTGGCTCGAATGTAGATATCAACCTGGAGGAAATCGAAGTTGAAGGACTAGGCTTAGGCCTAGAGCCCCTCGAAGAAGAGTCTGCAAAACCCGAACACACAGAAGAAAATACTCTTAATCTTGATGAGCCATTAGAAGTCCTTGACCTCGCTCCTGAGGAAGAGGCCGACTCTATTGAGGTTCTTGATCTTGCACCTGAAGAGGAAACTCGCTCACCGGAAACCAGTGACGAACCTGAAGTGCTCGATCTCGACGTTGACG